>DASXBY010000106.1:0-51010 GCA_036491455.1 Caulobacteraceae bacterium | reverse complement strand
GGATGCCCAGGCCATCGCCGGCATGATCGCCGCCGAGCCGGCGACCGACTTGACGACGAAGGCCCGGCCGGATTCTGCCCTTGTTGCCGACCTGGAAGCGGAGATCTTGCCGGGCGGATCGCTCCGCACCCCCCGGCGCGGTGAATTGGCCGTCTGGCCAGGCTATGACGCGGGCGCCTGGTGGGTCCAGGACGCCTCCGCCGCCATCCCGGCGCGCCTGCTGGGGGCCTCGTCCGGCCAGATCGTACTTGATCTCTGCGCGGCCCCAGGCGGCAAAACCTTTCAGTTAGCGTCGGACGGCGCGGTCGTCACCGCGCTGGACCGTTCTCCGACGCGCCTGCGGCGGCTGAGGGAGAACCTCGCGCGCCTCAACCTTTCGGCGGAGACTGTCGCCGTCGACGCGGCCGGTTGGTCAGATGCTCGCGAGTTCGACGGCGTTCTCCTGGATGCGCCCTGCTCGGCCACCGGTACATTCCGGCGGCATCCGGACGTTTTGTGGAACGTCCGGCCGGCCGACATAGCCCCGCTTGCCGCCGCTCAGGTGCGCCTTCTTACCTCCGCCGCCCGCCGGCTGAAGCCCGGCGGCCGCCTTGTCTATGCCGTCTGTTCGCTGGAGCGCGAGGAAGGCGAGGACCGGACGTCAGCCTTCCTCGCCGCGAACCCGGACTTTTCCACCGAGCCGATCGCGCCGGGGGAAGGCGGCGCGCCTTCAGTCTCGTCGACCCCGGAGGGCTGGCTCCGCATCCTGCCCCACCAAATCGCGGGCGGTTTGGACGGATTCTTCATCGCCCGGTTCCGCCGCCGCCGTTAGCGCGCCGAGGACAGGGCCTGCGCTTTTTCCCGGTGATGAATCCACGGTTCGCCAGGAACCAGGCCAGCGCCTGCGGGAACGCCTTGACCTTCAGTTCATTTCCCTTCGCGCACACATTTCCGGTCATGGCTGCGACGCACACTGTGGGTTGGAACATGGGGCCGACCTGGTGCTGAAAGACCGTCCGCATCCAGGCCGCGTCAACCTGCGCGCAGGCGCCATTCACATGCTTTAGGCGCTGCGCCTTGGCGCCGGTCATGTCGTCGGTGAAGATACGTCTATACCCCCCAGGTAACCTTGACCGCCCTGAAGGGCTTGGCCGGAGCGGCGGCGGGCGCTGCGTGCGCCTCCGTCGCAAGGGCCGCCATGAGCGCGAGGGCCGCTAGACTGATGCGCATGTTCCCCTCCCCCTGGCCTCGCCGAAGGCTAGGCCTTAAACGCCTCTCCGATGACCAGGCCGATCATCGCCCCTTCAATCCTCTCGGCGGATTTCGCCCGCCTAGGCGAAGAGGCGCGCGCGATCGAGGCCGCCGGCGCCGACTGGCTGCACGTCGATGTCATGGACGGCCATTTCGTGCCCAACCTCACCATTGGCCCAATGGTCGTCAAGGCGATCCGGCCACACGTGAGGATCCCGCTGGACGTCCACCTGATGATCGCGCCGGCCGACCCCTTCCTCGAGGCCTTTGCCGAGGCAGGCGCCAATCACATGCTGGTCCACCCCGAGGCGGGGCCGCATCTCAACCGGACCCTCCGTCGCATCCGCGAGCTGGGCGTGAAGCCGGGCGTGGTCCTCAATCCGGCGACTTCGCCGGAGTCGATCGCCTGGGCCCTGGACGAGGCCGACCAGGTCCTGGTGATGAGTGTCAACCCGGGATTTGGCGGCCAGACCTTCATTGCATCGCAACTGGCCAAGATTGAACGATTGCGCGCCATGATTGAGGAATCAGGCCGGACCATCGACCTCGAGGTGGATGGCGGCGTGGACCCGGTGGTCGCCCGCGCCTGCATCGCCGCCGGCGCCAACGCGCTTGTGGCGGGCAGCGCCGCATTCAAAGGCGGACCGGCCCGCTATGCGGCCAATATCGCCGCCCTGAGAGGCGATTGACCCGCGGGAGGAATTGACACCCTCTCGCCCGACTCTATCTTCCAGGCCGCCTGCGCGTGACTGGCGATCAAGGTGGGTCACCACCGGGGAGCGCGCGAGGTCAAAGCCGCACGCCTGGGCGCCTCATCTCAAAGATGGAGACTCCCAATGAGCGCGCCCTCCTTTCCTCCCGCCCCCGACCGGGTCCCGGTTCGTCGGGCCCTGATCTCCCTTTCCGACAAGACGGGTTTGACCGAGCTCGCCCGCGAACTCACCGCCCTGGGCGTCGAGCTGATTTCCACCGGCGGCACGAGGGCTGCGATCGCTGAAGGCGGTGTCGAGGTCAGGGATGTGTCGGAAATTACCGGCTTCCCGGAAATGATGGACGGCCGGGTAAAGACCCTGCATCCGGCCGTGCACGGCGCTCTGCTGGGCGTACGCGACGCCCCGGACCATGCCACGGCCATGGCCGAGCACGACATCGCCGGCATCGATCTCCTGTACGTGAACCTCTATCCGTTCGAGGCGACCGTCGCCTCGGGCGCAGACTTCGAGACCAGCGTCGAGAACATCGACATCGGCGGTCCGGCCATGATCCGCTCGGCCGCGAAGAATCACGCCTACGTCGCAGTATGCACCGCGGCTGCGGACATCGTTGAAGTGCTGGAATCCCTCAAGGCGGACGGCGGGACAGGACTGGAGCTTCGCCGAAACCTTGCCGCGCGCGCCTTCGCCCGAACCGCCTCCTATGACTCGGCCATTGCCGCCTGGTTCGCAGGCCGCGCCCAGGACTGGCCTCGGCGCAAGATCATCGCCGGTGAGCTCAAACAGGCCATGCGCTATGGCGAAAACCCGCATCAAGGCGCGGCACTCTATGTGTTTCCCACGCCTCGGCCCGGCGTCGCCACCGCTCGTCAGGTCCAGGGCAAGGTCCTCGGTTACAACAATATCAATGACACCGATGCCGCAGTGGAGCTGGTCTCCGAGTTCGACCCAACAAGCGGCCCGGCCGTAGCAATCATCAAACACGCCAATCCGTGCGGCGTGGCGCTGGGGGCGAGTCTGGAGGAAGCGTACAGACGCGCGCTGGAATGCGATCCTGTGTCGGCCTTCGGCGGCATAGTCGCAGCCAACAGCCCTCTGGACGAGGCGGCGGCCAGGGCCATCGTTGAAATCTTTACCGAGGTGGTGATCGCCCCCGGCGCCGATGCAGCCGCCCTGGCGGTGTTTAGCCGCAAGAAGAACCTGCGCCTCCTGATCACCGACGGACTGCCCGACCCACAGGCCCCCGGCGAAACTTTCAAATCCGTCGCCGGTGGATTCCTGGTCCAGGCGAGGGATGCTGCGCGACTTAGGCCTGACGACCTCAAGATCGTCACCAAGCGGCAGCCCTCAGCCTCTCAGGTGCGGGACATGTTGTTCGCATTCACCGTCGCCAAACACGTGAAATCAAACGCCATTGTCTTCGCCAAAGATGGTCAGACCGCTGGCATTGGCGCCGGCCAGATGAACCGTCGCGATTCTGCGCGCATCGCCGCCATCCGCGCCGCCGAAGCATCCGAGGCCGCCAAGGCGCCCCAATCACTGGCAGTCGGATCGGCCTGCGCGTCTGACGCTTTCTTTCCGTTCGCGGACGGGCTGCTTCAGGCGGTCGAGGCCGGGGCGACATCCGTCATCCAGCCCGGGGGATCGATCCGCGACAGCGAAGTGATCGCCGCGGCCGACAAAGCAGGCATCTGCATGGCTTTCACCGGGGTCAGGGTGTTCAGACATTAGGCAGGGACGGCGCTAATCGGACGCCTTGCGGATCATTAACCAAATCCTACTAGACTCCTGATTCGCTCACTCGGGCTCAATGTGAGCGTGACACAGGGGGGCGTAAAACCGTGTCAGTGCTGGACACCACCATCATCGACTACATTTTCCTGGAAGACGGAGAGCCACAGGTTCCCGTCCTGGCCATCAATGACCCGCTGAGCTGGCGGCCACCCGAGGAACGTCGCCATATCTGGGCCTTGCGCGAAAAGCTGAGAACCCAGGTCGCGTTCGTCGAGACCGGTCAGCTGAGCGTCGTTTGGCCGAGCTATCAGGGCGGCCTTGTTCGGGTCCAGGTCTATGCCGCATGCGCGCTCACCGATGCTGCTCAGGGCTTCTATGTGAACGCTGGTCGAACGATGCTCGACGAGAGCAATGTGGAGCTTCGAGTCCGCCTGCTCGACGCCTGACCGACACCGGGATCGTCTCTAGCCGCCTAGGCCCTCGGGACCGCAGCGCAGATCTCTTCCGCCTGGGCGAACAGTGCGGGATCGACAACAAGGTCGCTTGCAGCGGCGTTTTCGTCGAGCTGCGAGGGTCGGCTCGCCCCGACAATCGCCGAGGCGACATTCTCCTCGCGAAGCACCCAGGCGAGGGCGAACTGCCCCAGGGTGCAACCAGCCCTCGCGGCGAGGGGCTTGAGTTTCTCCACCGCCTCCAGCACTTCCGGGCGCATCCAGCCGGACATCGCCCCGCTCATGGATTCGCTGGCTGCGCGGGTATCGGACGCAGGCTTGTTCGCCGGGGAATACTTCCCCGTGAGGACGCCCTGGGCCAGGGGCGACCAGACGATCTGCGAGACGCCGTGATCGCGACAGTACGGAAACACCTTCTGCTCTGGCCGGCGCCATAGCAGGGAATATTGCGGCTGGCTGGAAACGAACCGCTCCACGCCGTCGAGCGCGAAAGCGTCGGCGATGTGCTGCGGCGACCATTCGGAAAAGCCGATCCAGCGCGCCTTGCCCGCCTTCACCACCTCCGTCAGCGCCTCCATGGTCTCCTGGAGCGGCGTATCGGCGTCGTACCTGTGACATTGATAGAGGTCGACGAAGTCTGTCCGCAGCCGCGCGAGCGACGCGTCGATCTGCTTGTGGACCTGCGCCCTTGAGAGGCCGCGGTCATCGGACCCCATTTCGCCAAACACCTTGGTCGCGAGGACGTAGGAATCGCGGGGCCGGCCGGCCAGGGCTTCACCAAGGAAACTCTCGGCGGCGCCTCGGCCATAGACATTGGCCGTGTCGATGAAGTTGATCCCTAGATCAAAGGCGCGATCGACACACGCCCGGGCCGCGTCTCGTTCGACGCCCACGCCATAGGTAAGCCAGGAGCCCAGTGAAATCTCCGACACCGTGAGGTCGCTGGCGCCAAGTTTGCGGTATTTCATCCGGTGATCCTTTTCTCAGCTGCCCGCGAGTTCGCGAAGGGCGGCGTTGGCAATGGACAGCTTCGCGAAACTCCAGCCGCCCGGCGCGCGTTCCACCTCTTCGATCGTCCTTCGCGCCGAACGCACGGTTTCGGCGCGGTCCGAAATCCAGGCGTGGATGGCATGCGTCGCGCGATCGGGGCGCTCGGTCTCCGGTGGCGGCCCGCACGCATCCATGATCGCGCCGGTGAGTCCGGCCTGCTCGCCGACCATGTCCTCGATGAGTCGGCGAACGGCGAGACGTTCATAGGGATCGGCGACGGCGGCTCCGGCGGTCGCGGCCGCCCGCAGGCGGTCAAATCCGAATATCCCGCCCACCTTGTGATAGATCTGGGCTGTGGGCGGCAGCGGCCAGGCGCGTTCCTTGGCCAGGTCGCTCAACGAGGCCGCCTGCGTAAGGGGCCGCATCAGCGCGACGGAATGGGCGACAGCCTTCGGCGCGCCGGCCTTGATCCAGACATTGGCCCGCCGCACAGCCGCCTTTTGTTCGAAGGGCGAGAGCACCGCAGGAACCATCTCTTTGAGGGCGTCGACGGCCGGACGGTAAGCGCTCACCAGGGTCTGGACCCGCGGATCCTTGCCCGCCCGCCGCGCGAGCCAGTAGGTCTGGCCTCGGAGAAGATCGACCAGTTCGCGGAACAGCGCCGCCTGGCCGGACCAAGGCGCCTTGCCATCCAGCTTTGCCACGCGATCCCAAGCGTCTGACAATCGCAATGTCTGGCGCGCCGCCTCGAAGGCCGTCACCAGCGCCGCAGTGTCACAGCCCGCCGCGGCCCGCAGGCGCCCGGGGAAGGTCGGGCCGCAGACGTTGACAATGTCGTTCCCGACGACCGTGGCGATGATTTCCCTGCGCAGGCGATGCCGCTTCATCTCCGCGTCGAATCGCCGGAGCGGTCGGGGAAAATAGTCCTCGAGAATCTTGACGAACCACGGATCGTCCGGCGCCGCAGAGGCGACGATATCGTCGAACAGATCAAGCTTTCCATAGGCCAGCAAAATCGCCAGCTCAGGACGCGTGAGGCCTTTCTCCGCCTTGGACCGTTCGATCAGAGCCGCCGCATCGGGAAGGCCCTCCAGCGCACGGTCGAGCCGGCCTATGTTCTCCAGCCTGGACATGAACCGAGCTTGGTTGTCGAGCGCGTCGGGGCCTTCGGCTTCAAGCAGCGACAGCGCCAGGGTCTGATCATAATTGTGTTCGAGAACGTGATCGGCGATCTCACCGGTCATTGAGGCCAGAAGCGGATCACGATCTTTCGCGGCGAGCGCGCCTGCGCGCTCGGCCATGCCGGTAAGGATCTTGATGTTCACCTCGTGGTCGGAGGTATCAACGCCGGCTGAGTTGTCGATAGCGTCGGTGTCGATGCGCCCCCCGCCCAGGGCGAACTCGATGCGACCGGCTTGGGTCAGGCCAAGGTTCGCCCCCTCGCCAACAACCTTGCAGCGCAGATCGCGCCCGTTGACCCTCACAGCGTCATTGGCCTTGTCGCCGACGTCCAGGTGGGTCTCCCACGTCGACTTCACATAAGTGCCGATACCGCCCAGGTAGAGGAGATCGGAGCGACTTTTGAGGATTGCATTGATGAGCTCGGCCGGCGCAAGTGCGTCGGCTTTCAGGTCAAGAATCGCCTTGATCTCATCGCTCAGCTCAATCGACTTGGTGAGCCTCGGCCAGACGCCGCCGCCGGCCGAAATCAGCTTGCGATCATAGTCGTCCCACGACGAGCGGGGCAGGTCGAACAGGCGCTTGCGTTCCTCCCAAGCCTTGGCCGGCTCCGGATCCGGATCGATAAAGACATGTCTGTGGTCGAAGGCGGCCCGCAGCTTCAGGGTCTTCGACAGCAACATGCCATTGCCGAATACGTCACCCGACATATCGCCGACCCCGATGGCCGTCACCGGGTCGTGCTGAATGTCGATTCCCATTTCCCGAAAATGGCGCCTAACGCCTTCCCAGGCGCCGCGGGCGGTGATCCCCATCCGTTTGTGGTCGTAGCCGGCCGACCCGCCCGAGGCGAAGGCGTCGCCGAGCCAGAATCCGTAGGCCTCGGCCACCCCGTTGGCGATATCCGAAAATGTCGCCGTGCCTTTGTCGGCGGCCACTACGAGGTAGGGGTCCTCGCCGTCGTGGATCACGACTTTGTCCGGATGGACCACACCGCCTTGCGCATCGATGTTGTCAGTGATGTCGAGAAGGCCCTCGAGAAAAGTCTTGTAGGCTTCGACGGCTTCGGCCCGCACTTCCTCGGCCGAACCGCCTCGCGGCAGACGCTTGGGATAGAAGCCCCCCTTTGAACCCACGGGGACGATGACGGCGTTCTTGACCTGCTGCGCCTTGACCAGGCCCAGGACCTCGGTGCGGAAATCATCACGCCGATCCGACCAGCGAAGGCCGCCGCGCGCGACGGGGCCCAATCGCA
This sequence comes from Caulobacteraceae bacterium, assembly GCA_036491455.1. Taxonomy (GTDB): domain Bacteria; phylum Pseudomonadota; class Alphaproteobacteria; order Caulobacterales; family Caulobacteraceae; genus Acaudatibacter. The sequence continues at coordinate 43,457 of DASXBY010000106.1, read as the reverse complement.
GGTGGACGCCCTCAACGCTAGGCGCGGCCACGAAGATCTCGCGATAGGGTTTGGGCGACGGGAGATCGACCAACTCCCGGCTGGCGACCTTGAAGCTTATATGGAGCTTGGGCTCGCCCGACCGGTCGATCTGATAGTAGTTGGTACGGGTGATGGCGAGGACCAGCGCCGCCATCCGCCGCAGCACACGATCATGGTCGAGGCTCTCCACGTCCCGTAGCGCCTCCTCGATCTGGCTCCAGAGGTGCTGGGCCTCACGACCACGCGCCTCGAGGCCCGCCTCCCGAGCCGGATCCAGACGGGCGGCGAAAAGATCGAGGAGAAGGCGCGCCACGTGCGGATTCGACGCCACCGCCTGAGCCTGCACCGAGGGACGCGGGTCCAATCCGGATTGATAGCGATAGCGCGAGAGCGCGCGCACCAGCGCGGCTTCCCGCCACGGCACGCCGAGTTCGAGGACCAGGCGATTGAAGCCGTCGCTCTCAATCCGTCCTGTCCAGGCCGCCATGAAGGTGGATTCGAACGGCCCCCGGCGCTCCTCGAAAGTCAGGTGCTCCCCTTCGGGATCCTCCACCACGAACTCGTGGACCCAGACGGGCGCGGCCTCGCCTGGTCGGAACGCCGGACGAACCGTGAATCCGTCCTCGACCAACGCTGCCAGACCCATGTCACCCAGGATCGGCAGGACGCGAGCCAGGGGCGCCGGCTCCTCGCCGCGCCGATACAGCTTGAACCGGAATTGCAGGGGCGAGTCGGCGGCGGTGCGATAGGCGCGCACCGAAATCTCGCCGCCATCGCCCAGCGCTTCCATGGCCTTGGCGTCTCGCAGAGCCTCGCCTCCGTCGAAACGGTCGCAGTAGCCAGCGGGGAACGCATCTCTGTAGGCCGCCGCCAACCGGCTCGCGGCGGCGGAGTTCTCGACACTGGCCCGGACGGCTGCCTCGAAGTCGTCGGCCCAGGTGCGGGCGATCCGGTCCGCCTCAGCTTCGAGCCACGTCCGGTCTGGTTCCCTGTAACAGTCCGGTGGAATGCCGATGATGTAGTGGATGCGGGCGAGCGGGTCGTCGAAATAGCTTGGCACCGAGGCCGACACATGACCGCCGAACGCCTCGGCGAAGAGCTGTCCCGCTCGCTCTCGCAATCGCTCGTCATAGCGCTCGCGTGGCGCATAAAGCAGGATTGAAACGAAGCGATCGTAGGGGTCACGCCGCACGAACAGCTTCACCTTGGGTCGGTCGAGCAGGTGCAGGATGTCGAGAGCGGTGTCGCGAAGCTCTTCGACGCTCACCTGAAAGAGTTCGTCCCGCGGAAACGTCTCCAGGATGTAGGCTAGGCGCACGGCGTTGTGGCTGCCCTTGGCGAAGCCGGCCTCGGCCATCACCTGGTCAATCTTGCGGCGCAGCAGTGGGATCTCGCGGGCAGGTTCTTCGTAGGCCTGGGCCGTGAACAGGCCAATGAACCTGGTTTCCCCGACAGGCTCGCCCTGAAGTCCGTGACGCCGAACACCGACATAGTCCATGTGCGCGCGACGGTGGACCCTGGAGCGGATATTGGCCTTGGCCACGATCACTGGAGCGGCCGCTTCGGTCCGCCAGCGCAGGGTGGAGGCCAGGACCAGGGGTTCGCTGGACCGCCGCAAAACCAGCCGCTCGGGATCGCGCAGGAGGCCCAATCCTTTGGCGGGATCATAGCTGGGCTGTTCGGCTGCATAGCCGCCATCTGCGGTCCTCGGATAATCGTAAACGCGGGCGCCGAGGAATACGAAGTGGCCGGCGTCGATCCAGCGAAGGAACTCAATATCCTCATTCACCAAGTCTGGACCGAGGCGGTGTTCCAGCAGGGGCGCGGCGCGCTCAAGATCGTCGATGGTGTGGGCGAGGAGTTCGAGCATCGCCGGAAAATCGCCGACCGCGGCGTGCACGTCGGCCATCGCGGCCAGGACCCTCTCGATCAGCCCAGCCCGCCGATCTTCGCCGACCGGCGCGAGCCAGACCTGGATCATCGAGGCGCGTCCGCCGCCTTCGTCGACGATCGGGTGGAACATCGCCTTCACGTCGGCGCCGGACTCACTGACTTCGCCCATGACACTGTCGACCAGGAACGGAGCGTCAGGCTGAACGATCTCAAGCAAATCGAAATCCAGGTTTCGGCCACCGGTGCCGGTCGCGCGGATCAGTCTCACCGTCGGCGCGGCCCCCGTCCGCTCGGCGGCGAAAATCCAAAACTTGGCGAGGACCGAGGCAAGGTCATTCACGCCCACGCCGGGAAGTTCGCCCGGTCGGAAATCCTCAAGCACGCGGCTCAGAAACGTGCGCTGCGCCGGGCGCAGATGGCCGAGGATGGCGCCCAGGGCAGGCTCCAATGACTTGAAGGTAAATTCCCCGCCGGGCAGTGTTTTGAGCATCATCAGGCCACCCATACGGCCTTCTGACGCGATTTTGAACGCCAGATGCGGCGACCCAATGGATGATTCATGCGCCGGAAGCCGCTTGCTGCCGCTCCTCGCCAACGCCGAGTGCCAATGGATCCCCGTCACCGGAGAGAAGGATAGCGATCCACTGCGAGCCCTCGAATTGGGCAAGCACCACCATCGCCAACACCGTGAGGGGGGTCGACAGGAACATACCCGGCAGGCCCCAGATCGTCCCCCAGAAAGCCAGCGAGAGCATGACGATCAACGGGTCCATGTTCAGGCCCTTCCCCTGCATCCTCGGCAGGAAGATATTGCCTACGACGAATGCGATTGCGGACAGACCGCCCAGCACGATCAGAGCGTGTTGCCAGTCGCCGAACTGCAGCAACGCGAAGAGCGCCGGCATGGCGATCGCAACCGCGGCCCCGAGGATCGGCACATAGTTGAGCAAGAACACGAGGAAGGCCCAGAAGAAGGCGTGGTCGAGGCCGACCACCATCATCACCCCGAACGAACCAGCCGCGATCGCAAAGCCGGTGACCGTCTGAATCCACAGATAGCGTTCGATCGCGTCGCGGATGTGCAGGAAAACGTTGAGCGCCTCGTGCCGAGTGTCCCGGTTGGCGAACAGCATCACCGTCTTGCGCTCGAAGGCATGTCGCGCGGCGATCAGGAAGCCAAGATAGACCAGAACCAGAACCGCGGCCGAGCCAAAGTTCTGCAGCGCCTGGGCCAAAGCCGGCGCGTACTGCATGGGATCGAACCGGACGAGCAGTTGAGCCACGGAGTGTGGCGCCCGCGGGCCCAAGCTCGCCGCCGTGTTGGCTAGAAGCGCGTCAAGTTTGGGACGATCGCGACCTAGCGTGGCCAAAAAACCCTCGGCGTTCGCCGTCACGACGATTACCGCCACCATGATCAGCACAGCCCAGACGGCGATCGCCGCCGCCATCGCTGCCCGCGCCGGAAGGGCGGGCAGGCGACTTCGGATAAATCGTGAAAATCCGTCGACCATGATCGCCAGGAAGATGGCCAACAACAGGGGGGTGATGATCGCCCCCATCCAATGGAAGGCTGCGCCTGTCACAACCACGGCGATGATCACCAGGGCGTTGCGTGCCGTGGTCGACGGCGGCGGCGCGGTCATGGCGCTTGTTCTCCAGCCACGCAAGGTTAAGTCAATGGGCCCGGCGAGGCCATGACCGTGAGCCAATGATTGTCCTTCTTGCCACCAAGGATCCTGTCAAGCTCAGCGCCGTCAGAGCCGTCCTCGCCCGCGCCGGAGTGGGGTTCCAGGTTTTCGACAGCGCCACGGGCGACCTTCTCTCGGCTGCGATTCCGGTCCGCCTGATGGTCGCCGAAAACGAAGTGGAGGCTGCCAGATCCGCGCTTTGGCAAGCGGGCTTCGTCAAGGCGAAGGACGGCGATTGGGATCTCAGCTGACATCAACTCGACACCGCGACTTTCCCTCCGGCGGAGGGCGGCTTATGGCGGCGTCGGCTGAAACATCTTCGGGGCCGGATATGGATCTTTGGCAAGACTTCCTGACCAACCAGGGCAAGGCAATCCACAAATGGACCCACTATTTTCCGATCTACGAGCGGCATTTCGCGCCGTGGCGCGGCCGAACCCTGACCTTTCTGGAGATCGGCGTGGCCAAGGGCGGGTCCCTTGATTTGTGGCGACGTTATTTTGGGCCCATGGCCCAGATTGTTGGGATCGATATCGATCGCAAATGCAAGTCGCATGAAGCCGAAGGGATCAATGTCCGCATCGGCGACCAATCCGACGTCGGGTTCCTTCAAAGCGTTCTTGACGAGTTTGGGGTTCCAGACGTGGTGCTGGATGACGGCAGCCACCAGATGGCCCATGTGGCCGCCACCTTTGATTTTCTCTACCCTCAGCTGGGCAAGAACGCGGTCTATATGATCGAGGATCTGCACACCGCCTACTGGCCGAAGTTCGGAGGTGGCCTTGGCGACCCGGCCAACTTCTTCAATGTCGCCAAAGGCCTCGTCGACAAGCTCAACGCCAGCCATTCGCTCGGGCAAGTCGAACGCGACGACTTCTCGCGGGATACCTTTTCGATCTCGTTCTACGACAGCGTTCTTGCGTTTGAGAAAGGGCGCCCCGCTTTCAGGGGCGCGATAGAGATCGCCGATGGCAAAGGTCCGACCCGGCGAAGGCCGTCGCGCCGCCCCCTCGGAAGCTAGGGCCGATTTGTCGTCCTAAGCGCCGGTCGTCTCCACCGACAGCGCCCAGAGACGATCGGCGGCGACCGGATCGAGCGCATAGTCCTTCACGCCTTGGAAGGGCGCTTCCGGATTGAACGGAGCGGCTTGGCGACAATCCTCGAGATAGAGGCCCCCGACGCCCTCCAGTTCCCCGCCCACCGCCGCCCAGACGCTGGTCGAGGCGCCCTGCTCGGGGGTCTTGAAGCCCTGACGGACCGTGCCGGCCTCGTCCATCCAGCCCATGCCGATCATCTCCTCGCGGGTGAGATGGCGCTGAAGCGGCGTCATGATCCCGCCGGGCATCACCGAGTTGGCGTGGACGCCCTCCGTTCCGAAGCGCTGGTTGAAGGCGACCGCGAAAAGGGCGTTGGCGGTTTTGGACTGACCATAGGCATCCCATTTGTCATAGGGCCGCCGCCGATAGTGCGGGTCGTCAAAATCCACGCCGCTGCGCCGGTGACCGATCGAAGAGAGCTCGACCACCCGGGCTGGCCTTCCCTGGTTCTGCGCCCCGGCGCGGAGGGCGTCGGCCAGCAGGACGGAGAGCAGAAAATGGCCAAAGTGGTTGGTCCCGATCTGCATCTCCAGACCGTCGGCAGTATAGCTTTGCGGACATGCCATGACGCCGGCGTTGTTGATCAGGATGTGAAGCGGCGCCCGCCCCCAATCGGCCGCGAACGCGCGCACGGAAGCCAGATCGGACAGGTCGAGCGGTCCCACGTTGGCGTTCTTCGCGGCTCGATTGATATCCGCCGCCGCCGCCTCGCCCGCAGCGCGGTTGCGGACCGCCAGGGTCACTGCCGCCCCGGCCTCGGCCAGCGCCCGGGCCGTCTCGATCCCGATGCCCGTGGCGCCGCCGGTGACGATCGCGGACTTGCCGGAAAGGTCGTGGCCGGCGGCAACTTCGCGGGCGGTGCTGAAGGGTCCGAACGCGGAGGCAATGGCTTCGGTCATGGAGAGCTCCCGACTGGTTCGCTTCTTGTGACGTGGCGCAGCCGGGAATCCAAGGGCGTGCCGCGCTTGACCCGCCGGCGCCGGCCGGGCATGGGAGCGCCGGGGATCGAACGGAAGGAGACGTCTGATCATGCGCATTGCCGGCTGGGCCGCCGCTTTGGTAGCCATGCTTGCGTTGCCGAGCTTCGCCTTGGCCGCGGGCGCTCCAACCGTGACTAAGGAAAGCCGTGAAAAGGGGATGGCCGCCGCGCCGGCCTTGGTCAAGGACGCCGGGTCGGACTGCCAGGTGTCAGACGCGCGCTTCGTCGGCGAAGCGACTGACCCCAAGACGAAAGCCAAGACGACGCTCTACGAGGTCGCCTGCACCGGCGGCGAGGGATTGCTCGTGCAGCAAGTCAGTACCGATCCGAAGGCCTCGCTGTTCACGTGCATGGAGGCGGCGGGCGCCGCCGCGGCTGGTAACAAGACCGCCACCCAGTGCGTTCTGCCCGGCAACGCCGATCCGCAAGCCGGCATCCTTCCCTATGTCCAGAAGTCGGGCGTGCATTGCACCCCGGACAAGATCCGGCCCATGGGCCACTCGTCGACGAATGTGTTCTTTGAGCTGTCCTGTAAGGAAGGCCCGCCGGGCTACATCCTGCAGATTTCGGAGCCGCCGAGCCTCAGCCAGCCCGAGTCCGCCGAGTCGTGCCTGATGTTCGACCCGAACTCCACTGTTCACTGCGAGCTCACCGACAGGGCGGCGCAGATGTCGGTCATCGACAATCTGCTGAAGCAATCGGGCAAGCCGTGCGCCGTCAAGGATCGCGGGTTCATCGGCGTCGCCGGCAGCGGCAGCACCTACTACGAGGTCTCCTGCCAGGACGGCAAAGGCTACATGCTCCAGACCGACGCCAAGGGCGCTTTCACCAAGGCCATCGACTGCGTCGACGCAGACGTGATCGCCGGTGGCTGCAAGCTGACCGACACGCGCCAAGCCAAAACCGAGCAGAACAGTCTCTATTCGTCGCTGGCCAAGAAGGCCGGCTTCGACTGCGACGTTTCGGGCTACGCGCCATTCGAGGCCTCGGCTCCAGGCAAGGAAATCGTTGAACTTTCCTGCTCAAACCGACCCGATGGCGCCATCGCCGAATTTCCGGTCACCGGCAGTGCTCCTGGAGTGATCTATGATTGCGCGCACTCTGAGCTGATGAGCTTCCGCTGCACCCTCACCAAGCCCGAGACGGCCTATCCAAAACTGACTGCGGATCTCAAGACGCTCGGCAAGACCAGCTGCACCGTCTCGGCGGCCCGGGTGGTCGGCGTGACGCCGGATCAGCATGGCTACATTGAAGTCGGCTGCTCCGACGGACTGCCCGGCTACATGATCGAATATTCGCTCAGCCCGATCACGCCGAAGTCGCCGCTGGTGTGCGCTGAGGCCAAGGGCATCGGCGGCGGCTGCAGCCTGCCGCATAACAAGAGCTAGGGTCGGCCACCTCTGGAAAACCAGAGGTGGCCAGCTCAGCTTGTGGACGTAAAGGCGACGTCGCACGACGCCGCCGGCCATGGCGCTGTCGTCAACATCGCCGAATCTGACGAAGCCGGCCCGCTCGGCGGTCTTTCGTGACGACCGGTTGTCGGGATCGACGTGCGCTTCGATCCGATCAGGGCGGTCGATGTTTTGGAGCGTATCAGCCAGAAGGGCCGGCGCGCGGGCGGCAAAGCCGCGGCCCCGGTGATCGGGAAACACCCAGTAGGAGACTTCCACGATCGCGTCTGACGTCCGGCGAGCCTCGCAGCCGCCGAGCAATCGGCCTTTCCGGTCGCGCAAGGCATAGTTGATGGTGCTGGGCTCCAGGCGCGCCGCCCAGCGGAGGACGATGTTGAGCGTCTGACCTAGCGTCGACGGAGCGCGCGCCTCGAACCGACGGCGCATTTCCGCGCCCTCGCCCCCGAGGTGGGCCTCGGCGTCGCCCGCCTGGTAGGAATCGAGGACTATCTCGCTGTCAGACAGGCTCTGCGGCAAATTCAGCACGGCGGCCATGCCGCCTCAATCCGCCGGCAAAGTCTCAAGGAACCTCACGGGCTCACCCCGGCCCTCGGCCACAACCTGATCCTCGCGCATGACGGATTCGCCCCGAATGATCGTCGTGACCGGCCATCCGGTGACCTCCAGACCGTCGAACGGTGTCCAGCCACTCCGCGTGGCCATGTCTGCATGGCGTAGGGTGCGGCGCGCCTTGAGATCGACCAGAGTGAGGTCGGCGTCGAAGCCCTCAGCCATCCTGCCTTTGTCGGCCAGCCCGAAGATCCTTTGCGGCCCGTGGCTGGTGAGGTCCACCAGCCGCTCCAGCGTCAGGCGCCCGTGTGCCACATGGTTGAGCATGACCGGAAGCAGCGTCTGGACGCCGGGCATACCCGAGGGCGAGGCCGGATAGGGTCTGGCCTTCTCTTCACGGGTATGAGGGGCGTGGTCCGAGCCAAGCACGTCGGCGACGCCCATTTCGATCCCGCGCCAAAGACCGGCCCGATGGCCGGCGTCGCGGATCGGCGGGTTCATCTGGGCGAAGGCGTGGAGGCGCTCATAGGCTTCCGGCGCTACCAACGTCAGATGCTGTGGCGTCACCTCGACGCTGGCGACATCCTTGTGCTCAGCGAGATAGGCGATCTCCTCGGCGGTGGTGACGTGGAGCACATGGATGCGCTTGCCGAGCGCACGGGCCATGCCGACCAGCCGATGGGTCGAGCGGATCGCCGTTTCCGCGTCACGAACCTCGGGATGGCTGGTCCAGTCGCCGGGGCGGGCCAGGGGCCGACGCTCCACGAGCCTGTATTCGTCTTCGGAGTGAAACGCGGCGCGCCGGCTGATGTGCCTGAGGACAGCCGCCACGCCTTCGTCGTCGGGGACCAGAAGCGTTCCGGTCGAGGCGCCCATAAACACCTTCACGCCGCAGCACCCCGGCAACCGCTCGAGCTCGCCCAGGAAGGCCGCGTTCTCGTGCGTACCGCCGATATAGAAGGCGTGGTCACAATGCATGCGCCCCTTGGCCCTGGCGAGCTTGTCGGCAAGCGCATCGGCGTCGGTGGTGGTCGGTTCGGTGTTGGGCATCTCGAAGACCGCCGTCACGCCGCCCAGGACCGCGCAGCGCGAACCGCTCTCCAGATCCTCCTTCCACTCCAGGCCCGGCTCTCGGAAATGCACCTGGCTGTCGATGACGCCCGGCATCACGGTGAGGCCGCGAGCGTCGATCGTCTCGCCCGCCGAGGCTTTGGAAAGATCGCCGACGGCGGCGAACTTTCCGCCACGTACGCCGACGTCCGCCCGGCCTCGGCCGGCGTGATTGACCACTTCGCCGCCACGCACAATGAGATCGAAGGTTTCAGGCATCGACAGGTTCCGGGGCGGTGTCGGCGATGAGGGTCTCGGCGGCGGCCAGGACTGCGGCCGCCGACAGATCGGTCATATGGCAGACGGAGTTGCTGAGGGTCGGATCAATGGCGAGGAACTCCTCGAACGGCCTCGGACCGCGCAGGGCGCGCGCCGCCTTGCCCCAGGGGGCGTAGCGGGTGTCGTCCGAGGGTCCGAAAAGCCCCAGCGTCGGGGCGGCTGCTGCGGCGGCCAGGTGCATCAGGCCTGAATCATTGCCGATGAAAAGGCGCGCGCGTTTGAGCGCAGCGAAGCAAACCAGCAGGCTCTCTACGCCCACAAGGTCGATCAGACGATTTCGGGCGACGACCGCCTTAACGCTGGCGACGGCGTCGCGGTCGCGCCAGGCGCCCAAGACCATTACCCGACCGCCCTCGAGCGCGCCGCCGGCGCCCAGAAGGCGCCGCGCGACCTGGGCGAATCGTTCGGCCGGCCAGGCCTTTCCCATCCAGTTGGCGGCCGGGGCCATCGCAAGTATCGGTCCGTCGCCGGCAGTCAGTCGTTCGGCCTTCTGTTCGGTCTCTTCCGCGGTGAAAAGGAACGGAGCTGGCGGCACTTTCTCCAGTTTCAGCAACCTCGCCGCTTCGATCACCTTGTGTTCGCGATCGCCGGTCGAGCGATAGACGGCGCGCTTCGACCTGCGAAGAAGGCCTGAGAGGCCGGAGCCGCGGAGATCGACAACCAGGCCCCACCTCCGATCGCGCACTTCGTTCCACAGCCTTATCCAGTGCTGGGACAGCGGGCGTTTTTCGATCACGATCACCTGCTCCACGCCGGGCGTCTCGGCAAAAAGCGGCGCCGTCAGCTCGCTCCCGGCGAAGGTGAAACGCGCGCCTGGGATCTGGTCGTGGAGGGTCTTGACGAGCCCGGACGCCAACACCGCATCGCCGATCCGGCTGGGCGCAATGAACAGGATCGGGAAGGGCCGGCGCGTCATCTCGTGCGCCTCTATAGGCCGACGGCCGCTGGCGCTCCAGCGCGGGCGCGGCCACATTAGCGGCATGGCTTCCGGGACCGTCTTCGCTCAGCTTTCCGACCGCGCCGTGATCGAGGTCGCGGGCGCCGACTGGCGAAGCTTTCTCCAGGGCCTGTTGTCGCAGGATGTCGAGACGCTCGCGGACGGCGAGGTTCGCTTCGGCGCCCTGCTGACGCCTCAGGGGCGACTCCTCTTTGATCTGTTCATTCTGGGTCGCGGCCAAGGCTGCCAGCTGGACTGCGCGGCGGATCGCGCCGAGGCACTCGTTGAACGGCTCGGCCTCTATCGGCTGCGGGCCAAGGTCGAGATCAGGCGATCGGACATCGGCGTGGCGGCACTGTGGGGCGTGCCCGGCCCGCCGATCGGTTGGAACATCGATCCGCGCCTGCCCGTCCTCGGCTATCGCGGATACGGGCAATCGGCTCCGCCGGAAGCCGCGATCGCGGACCTAAGGGCCTATGACACCCACCGCATGCGCCTGTGCGTGCCCGGATCGGCCGACTGGGGCTACGACCGCACCTATCCGATCGAGGCCGATTTCGATCTTCTGAACGGCATCGATTTCAGGAAGGGCTGTTATGTCGGCCAAGAGACAACATCGCGAATGAAGCGTCGCGGAACGGTCAAGACACGCATGGCCGCGATCGGCTACAACGGCGAGGCTGTTTCCGCCGGCGCCGAACTCCTGGCCGGCAAGCTTCGCGCAGGAGAGGTTCACTCGAGCGCCGAAGGCATAGCGATCGCCAGCCTGAGGTTGGATCGCCTTGACTCGGGCGATCGGCATTTGCCCGACGGGCGGGCCTGGCGGCCGCTGTTGCCCGACTGGCTGATTCCCTCCGCCTCGGCCTAGTCTCTCCATCGCTCGCAGGGCCATTCGTAGCCCATCGCGCCGCCCTCGTCGAAGAGCTGGGCGAGGACATAGGTCAGCACCCGCCGGCTGTCGAACAACGCCCAGGTCTTTTTCCAGCCTCGCCTGGCCATCGCCCGCGCCGCCGCGTCGTCGGCCAGGATGGCTCTGACGCCGTGCGCCAGCTGATCGAAGCCGTCATAAAAAACGCACTCGTCGGAAGCGTAGAACCGGTCGAAGCCCGATCGCCGATCCTGGATGACTGCCAGCCCCCAACCAAAAAAATGCGCCATGCGGTCGGAGGCGTAGAGCGGCAGGCTTGCGCGACGCGACAGCGACCATCCGGCGCGGGCCGACATCAAGGCATCGAAATAGAACCGGCCCCTGGCTTTCGGCTCACGGCCGATCCCTGGCGCCGATAGCCGCAGGCCCGGAGTCTGGTCCTGAAGGCGACCGACCGCCTCCGCGGGCGTCAGGAATTCGTCTCCGACTTCGCGCGGCCCCTCATCGGAGGCCGGAAACAGGAGATCGACCGCCGGACGCTCATTGTCGAAAGCTCGGCCGGTCTCGATCGCGGCGTCGACCGGGTTGGGCAGAAACGCCGCGAATGCGCCTTTGCCGACATAACGACCCAGGGTCGGCTCGGCGGTCGTAACAAAGAGAGCATCCGCCACTCCCCTGCGCTGCCCCAGCCGCCGCCGGTTCTTGTCGCTGTCGATCGGATCAATGTTGATGTCCGCGATCGTGACACCCGGCGCCAGCGCTCTCGCCTCCATCAGCGTCGCTTGGCTGATCCGGTCGGCGAAATGAAGCAGGATGAGGTCCGGCCTCAGTTCGTCGACCACCTGCAGGAATCGCCGGTTCGCCCGCGCTTCGCCGAGGCCGGCAAGCCTGGGCCCCGCGCGCGCCACGGCCCGGTCGGAGAATTCGACCACCAGGTGATCGGCGCGGGTAGCCGCAAGGCTGAACTTGCGGCAGATGTCAAACAAAGACAGGTTTGCGGTGTGGCGCTCGGCGCCCGTCATCCAGTTGAAGTCGGCGACGTTGAGTATGCGCATGGATCTCAGTCTCACCCGTTGCCGATGGGCGACGCCCGGAGACGCGCTCTATGTCGCCTACCACGACGACGAATGGGGCATACCGGAATACGACAGCCGGGCCCTCTGGGAAAAGCTGGTGCTGGACGGATTTCAGGCGGGCCTGGCCTGGATCACCATCCTGCGCAAACGCGAGGCCTTCCGCGACGCCTTCGCCGGATTCGATCCCGAGGCTGTGGCGCGATTTGACGAGAAGGACCGCGAGCGGCTTCTGGGCGATCCAGGCATCGTAAGATCGCGCGCCAAGATCGACGCCACCATTTCAGGCGCGCGCATCTGGCTCGACATGCGCGAGCGCGGAGACGATTTCTCCGCATTCCTGTGGGCGTTCGTTGACGGAAGACCGGTTCAGAACAGCTGGGGCCAAATGGGCGATGTGCCGGCTCAGACCCCGCTAGCCGTCGAGGTGGCCAAGGCGCTCAGAGCCAAGGGATTCCGCTTCTGCGGGCCGGTCATCACCTATGCCTTCATGCAGGCCGTGGGGATGGTCAATGATCACGTGACAGACTGTTTCCGCCATTCAGAAATCGCCGCTTTGAGATGAGTCGTCCGCGGGTCCATCTGCGCCTGGAGCGCGCAAGTCCTTCACCGGTTTGCGGCGTCGATGAGGCCGGACGCGGTCCTTGGGCGGGCCCGGTGTGCGCCGCCGCCGTCATCCTGCCATCGCGAAGTCGCATCGAAGGTCTGGACGATTCGAAGCGGCTCAATCCTCGCCAGCGCGAAGCCGCGGAAGCCAGCATCAAGCAATATGCCGTGGCCTGGGCGGTCGCGTTCGCCTCGGTCGAGGAGATCGCAGAGCACAACGTCCTGGGCGCCACGGGCCTGGCCATGCGCAGGGCCGTCGAAGCGCTCAGCCAGTCCCCTGCCTTCGCCCTCGTCGACGGCGATCACGTTTTCGACCTGCCCTGTGCTTCCAGGGCCGTCGTCGGTGGCGACGGCATTTCGGCCTCGATCGCCGCCGCGTCGATCCTCGCTAAGACCGCGCGCGACCGGGTGATGGTCGCCATGGACGAAACCTTTCCAGGCTACGGTTTCGCCGCCCACAAGGGCTATGGCGTGCCGGCCCACGCCCGCGCGCTGAGGGACCTGGGTCCGAGCCCCATTCATCGGCTCTCGTGGCGGTCCGTCCGTCTTCTGGCTGTCGAGATCAGTGAGCAGCGCTTGCTCCTCGACGCCGAAGGGGTCCTCGATGATTGATCCGCCCGTTCAAGATTGACCGGCGGCGGTGAGCCGTTCCATGGCCGCCGCATGAGCGATTTTGAAGCGGTGATCGATGTCCTGGGTGTCCAGGCGGGCGCGTGCGCGGCCATGGGAGCGCCCTTTACCGGTGGCCTGCTCGAGCGCGCGGCCGAGGCAGTGCTGGCAGACGAGGCCTTCGCTTCCGCCTTCCGGCCGTGGGCGGGCGGTTCCCGGAAGGAGATTTGGGAGCAGGCCGTAGCGCTGCGCTGGCTCGGAGCGATTCACGACGGCGCCCTGGCCGAACCGGATTCGCCTCTGGCAAGAGCCTATCCCGCCGCGAACCGGGCCGGCGACCTGGCGGCGGCCTGGCCGCTCACCATGCACCACATGCAGACAAATCCCGACTCCGTCGCCGATTTCATGCGGCGAGAGCCGCAGACCAACGAGGTGCGGCGCTCGGCTGTGCTGCTGCCGGGGTTCCTGGCGGTCGCCGAGGCGACGTCCTTTCCCATGCGCATCCTCGAGCTCGGCGCCAGCGCCGGCCTTAATCAGCTTTGGGACCGCCGGCGCTATCAGCTCGCCCCTGGGATGACCTGGGGGCCGGAGACGGCGTCCGTCTTGATGGACACCGAATGGCGAGGCGCGCCGCCGCCTCTCGACGCCACAATCGAGGTCGTCGCGCGGGCCGCGTGCGATCGAAGCCCCATCGACCTGGCGGACCCCGCTCAACGGCGCCGCCTCAGGGCCTACATCTGGGCCGACCAGCTGGATCGCCTGGCAAGGTTCGACTCGGCGGTCGCCGAGGCCCTGGCGCAGCATATTGTCGTCGAACGCAGCGACGCCGTCGACTGGACCCGCGCGAACGCCGCGCCGAAAGAGGGAGTCGTCACCGTGGCGTTCCACTCGGTATTCTTCCAGTACATGCCGAGGGAAAGCCAAACGGCGCTCGTCGAGACGCTGAATGCGTTTGGAGAGGAAGCCACAACCTCGGGGCCCCTTGCCTGGCTGCGCATGGAGCCCTCGCCCTCGAACCCGGCCGTCATGGAGCTGCGTCTGACCCAGTGGCCCGTGGGCGACGAACGGCTTCTTGCGCACGCACATCCACATGGCGCCTGGATCGAGTGGCGCGGCTAGTCGGGCCCGGAGAGCGGCCCTAAGACTGCCACATGGTCAGAATCCTCGCGATCCACGCCCATCCGGACGACATCGAGACTCTGGCCGCCGGCGCCCTCGCCCACCTGTCGCGCGCGGGCTGCGATATTCTCATCGCCACTCTGACAGCCGGCGAATGCGGGTCGCGAGATCTGACGGCGGAGGAGACGGCGCGCGTGCGTTGCGGCGAAGCAGCCCGGGCGGCGGCGATGATCGGGGCGGACTACGTTTGCGTGGGCGCGCCCGACCTCGGCGTCTTCAATGACGATCTCACTCGCCGGAAGGTAACGGAGCTGGTGCGAGTGAGCGCGCCGGCCATCGTCATCGCCGCCGCCCCCACCGACTATCATCCCGACCATGAGGCCGCGAGCGCGCTCGCCCGAGACGCCTGCTTCGCCGCATCGGCTCCGAACTATAAGAGCGGCGACGCCGCCCCGCTGGCGTCCATCCCGCACCTCTATTTCACCGACCCGATCGGCCTGCGCGACCGCGATGGTCGGCCCGTGGTCGCGGATTTCGCGGCCGACATTCGCGCGACGTTCCGCATCAAGCAGCAAATGCTGAGGGTGCATGAAAGTCAGGTCGCCTGGCTTGAGAAGCAGCACGGCCTCGCCGACGCCACGGCGGCCATGGAGGCTCAGGCGCGCCGACGCGGCCGCGAATTCGGTGTCGAATACGCCGAAGGCTTCCGCCACTACCGCGGCGAGCCGTTTCCGCGCACCCCACGGCTTCAGGAGCTGCTCGGCGAGGCGCTCAGGCTGCAGGTCTAGGCCGCCGCGGGGCCCGTCCGAGCGCGGCGAATCGCCCGCTCCAGGGCGACGGCGAAATCGCGCCGTTCAGTCCGGGTCAGTGCCCTGGCCACGGCGACGCCGCGGTTGGAGAGCCGGATCTGCAGGTCCTGGTCGTCCCCATCCTCTCCTACCAGCGCCACGCGCGTGAAGGCGGTGGGCGAGAGCCACACCGTACGCGCGCCCTTGGGCGTTTCGCGAACCACACGCACCTCCGCGCTTGTCACCTGAACACGCTCAAGGTTGCGGGCGGCCCGCCGACTGGCGACCAGCGCCGCCATTAGGGCGACGATGTCCAGACCGATGAAGAGCGGCACGGGAACCGCGCGCAAGGCGAGAAACAGCAGCGCCGTCAAGGAGTTGATGCCAGTCAGCACAGCGATCAGGATGATGAAGCCGCGGCGTGACAGGGACCGGTGCGGCGTGATCACCGCGTCCATGTAGTACGGGCCTTCCATTGCGCCGCCCGACATAGGCTCGCGGCGGCGCCTTGGCGAGGCCGGCGAAGCGGGCGATGGTCGAGCCATGGCTGGGGCTTCCAAGGAACGACGGCGGATCAAGGAGATCTTCGACCGCTTCGCCGCCAGGACCGCCGATCCTCGCACCGAACTCGGCTATTCCTCGCCCTTCACCCTCCTGGTTTCGGTGGTGCTCTCGGCCCAGGCGACCGATGTCTCGGTCAATCTGGCGACGGCGATATTGTTCAAGACCGCCGGTACGCCACAAGCCATCGTGGATCTGGGCGAGGCGGGCCTCATCCCTTACATTGCCCGCATCGGCCTTTTCCGCACCAAGGCCCGCAACGTGGTCGCCCTCTCGCGGATCCTCCTCAACCAGTACGGCGGCGAGGTTCCCCTTGAGCGCCAGGCCCTGCAGACCCTGCCGGGCGTCGGCCGCAAAACGGCAAGCGTCGTGCTCAACGAGCTCGGCGCCGAGGCGGCCATCGCCGTCGACACGCACGTCTTTCGCGTCGCCCATCGCCTCGGGCTGTCCATGGCCAGGACCCCGGAGCAGGTGGAGGCCGACCTGATGCGCGTCGTCCCGCCCGAGCGGCGCAGCCGCGCCCATCACTGGCTGATCCTGCACGGGCGCTATGTCTGTCTGGCGCGGCGTCCCAAATGCGGGGACTGCGTGGTGAGCGACCTCTGTCCCTCGCGGGAACTATTCCTGGGCCTCTGATCGGGGTTTGAGGGCGGGTGGATTGCGCCTCTCGCCAGCGCCAGTGTCCTGGTGTACCTCGCCCCTTCCCTCGCCAGGAGACATCATGACCGCCGCCTACGACGTCGCCGCGATCGGCAATGCCATTGTCGATGTCCTGGCCAGGGCTGATGACGCCTTCCTCGCCGCCGAGGGCCTGGACAAGGGCTCGATGCGCCTCATCGACGAGGCGCGCGCGCGTGATCTCTACGGACGCATGGCCGCGGGGGTCGAGGCCTCCGGCGGGTCGGCGGCCAACACCATCGCCGGGGTGGCCAGTTTCGGCGGGCGATCGCTGTTCGTCGGCAAAGTAGCCAGGGACGCCCTGGGCGATGTCTTCACCCATGACATCCGGGCCGTCGGGGCGCGCTTCGACACCCCGCCTCTGAACAGCGGGGCGGCCACCGGTCGCTGCCTCATCAATGTGACGCCGGACGGCGAGCGGACCATGTGCACCTTCTTGGGCGCGGCGTTGCGTCTGACGCCGGATGACGTCGACCCCGCGGCGGTCGCCGCCGCGCGAATCCTCTATCTCGAAGGCTATCTGTTTGATCCCGAGGACGCGCGCGCAGCCTTCGGCAAGGCCGCCGCGGCCGCCAGGGCCGCCGACCGCACCATCGCCCTCAGCCTCTCCGACGCCTTCGTCGTCGAGCGCCATCGTCAGGCGCTGCTGTCATTCATCGACACCGAGGTCGACGTCCTCTTCGCCAACGAAGCCGAGGTCGAGTCCCTTTTTGAATGTGACTTCGAGTCGGGATTGTCGGCTTTGGACGGGCGGGTGAAGATCGCGGCCGTGACACGCGGCGCCAAGGGTTCAGTCATCCTGGCAGGCGGCGCACGGACAACGGTGGCGGCTGAGCCGGTCGATCATGTGGTCGACACCACTGGCGCCGGGGATCAGTACGCCGCCGGCTTTCTCGTTGGCCTGGCGGGCGACCTGCCTCTGGCAGAGTGTGGCCGACTTGGCTCGACGGCCGCCGCGGAGGTGATTGGCCATTTCGGACCCCGTCCGCAGACCCGCCTGGCCGATCTCACTCCCGTCGGAGGGGCCTGACATGTCACGTATCGCCGAGGTCGCGCGCGACACCAAGGAGACCCGCATCCGGGTCCGCTTGGATCTCGACGGGACCGGCGCGTCGAAGATCAGCACCGGCGTCGGGTTCTTCGACCACATGCTGGACAGTTTCGCTCGCCATGGCGGCTTTGATTTGGAAGTGTCGACCGAGGGCGACCTCCACATCGACATGCACCATACGGTTGAGGACACCGGCATCGTCATCGGCCAGGCCTTCCATCGCGCCCTGGACGGATTCAAGGGCGTCCGCCGCTTTGGCCATGCCTACATCCCGATGGACGAGACCCTGACGCGCTGCGCCGTGGACCTGTCGAACCGGCCTTATCTGGTCTGGCGGGTGAAGTTCTCGCGCCCGAAGGTCGGGGAGATGGACACCGAACTCTTCAAGGAATTCCACCACGCCTTCGCCATGCACGCAGGCGCCTGCGTGCACCTCGAGACTCTCTATGGCGACAACTCCCACCACATCGCCGAAAGTGGCTTCAAGGCGCTCGCCCGCGCGCTTCGGGATGCGGTCGAACTTGACCCCAAGGCTCAGGGACGCGCGCCCTCCACCAAAGGCGTGCTCTAGCCCGCGATATGTCCGCTACGGTCGCGCTCATCGACTATGGATCCGGCAACCTGCGCTCGGCCGAAAAGGCGCTGACGCGCGCTGCCGCCGAGCTCGCCCGTCCGCCAACAGTTGCGACGACGGACGATCCGGACCTCATCGCCAAGGCCGACGCGGTCGTCCTTCCGGGCGTTGGCGCCTTCAGCGCCTGTCGCCGCGCTTTGATGGAACGGGTGGGCGTGGTCGAGGCGATCGGGACCGCCTGCATCGAGCGTGGCGCACCGTTCCTCGGCATCTGCGTCGGCATGCAGCTGATGGCCACCCGCGGCCTCGAATTCGGCGAAACGCCCGGTTTCGACTGGATTGCCGGCGATGTCGTTCGTCTTGCGCCCAGCGAAGCTCGCTTCAAGGTGCCGCACGTGGGCTGGAACGGCCTCGATTTCGATCGTGGGACCCCTCTCTTTGACGGCCTTCCGACCGGCACGGACATGTATTTCACCCACTCCTACGCCCTACAGGTTCGGAAGGCGGGCGAGGCCTCGGCCTGGACCGATCATGGCGGTCGTTTCGCCGCCGCGGTAGCCAGGGACAATCTCGCCGGCGTGCAATTCCATCCCGAAAAATCGCAGTCCGCCGGTCTTCGCCTCCTGGCCAATTTTCTCGCGTGGCGCCCGTGATCCTCTACCCGGCGATCGACCTCCAGGGCGGGCGCTGCGTGCGCGTCGTGCGCGGCGATTTCGCCACCGCGACGGTGTTCAACGAGGACCCGGCGGACCAGGCGAGGGTTTGGGCCGCTGCGGGCTTTGCCTGGCTGCATGTCGTCGACCTGGACGGATCGGCCGCCGGGCGGGCGGTCAATGATGCGGCGGTCGCCGGAATCCTCGCGGCGGTGTCGATTCCCGTCCAGCTCGGGGGCGGCGTCAGGACCATGGCTCACATCGAGCGCTGGCTCGAGGCGGGCGTCAGCCGCGTCATCCTGGGCACCGCCGCCGTGCGCGATCCAGAACTCGTGCGCGCCGCCGCCCGCCGCTGGCCTGAACAGATCGCTGTCAGCGTCGATGTCCGGGGCGGCCGGGTGGCCATCGAAGGCTGGACGGAGGACACAGCCTTCGACGCGGCGAGCGTGGCCCGGCGCTTCGAGGACGCAGGCGTGGCCGCGCTGATTGTCACCGACATCGATCGCGACGGCGCGCAGCTGGGTTTCAACATCGAGGTGTTCGGGGCCATCGCCGACGAGGTCGGCATTCCGGTGATCGCCGCCGGCGGCCTGGCCAGCGTGGCGGACATCGAGCGCCTGTTGGCGCGTCCCGGGACGCCGGTCTCCGGCGCGGTGCTCGGCCGGGCGCTCTACGCCGGCGCGATCGCCCCCGCCGAGGCCCTGGCGGCGGCGCGATGCTGAAGGTGCGGGTCATTCCCTGTCTGGACGTCAAGGACGGCCGGGTGGTGAAGGGAGTGCAGTTCGTGGCCCTGCGCGATGCGGGCGATCCCGTCGAGCAGGCCGCGGCCTATGACGTCGCCGGCGCCGACGAGCTGATGTTCCTCGACATCACCGCCAGCCACGAGGGCCGCCGGGCCATCCTCGATGTCGTGGCGCGAACGGCGGATGTCTGTTTCATGCCTTTGGCCGTCGGCGGCGGCGTCCGTTCGGCCGACGACGCCCGCGCCCTGTTGCGGGCTGGCGCCGACAAGGTCAGTGTCAACACGGCCGCAGTGGAGGATTCGGGCCTGATCCCGCGGTGCGCGGACGCCTTCGGCTCGCAGGCGGTGGTCGCCGCCGTGGACGCGCGACGGACGGGGAATGGCTGGCG
Source organism: Caulobacteraceae bacterium (assembly GCA_036491455.1). Lineage (GTDB taxonomy): Bacteria > Pseudomonadota > Alphaproteobacteria > Caulobacterales > Caulobacteraceae > Acaudatibacter. Next base: position 23,781 of record DASXBY010000106.1, on the reverse strand, counting down.
CGTCTTCACTTATGGCGGGCGGCGCGACACCGGTCTTGACGCCGTCGACTACGCCCGCTCGGCGGCCGAACTGGGCGCCGGCGAAATCCTGCTTACCTCCATGGACCGCGACGGCGCTAAGACCGGCTATGATCTCGACCTGCTCAAGGCCGTCACCGCCGCCGTGGGCATTCCGGTAATCGCCAGCGGCGGAGCGGGCGTGACGGGGCATCTGGTCCAGGCGGTGAAGGAGGGCGGCGCCGACGCCGTGCTGGCGGCTTCGATCTTCCACTTCGGCGAGGTGACGATCGGCGAGGCCAAGGCCGCCATGGCCGCAGCGGGCGTGGATGTCCGCCTCGACTGAAGGAGGATTGAATGCCGAAGCTTGGCGAAACGATCGAGTCGCTCGCCCGAACGATCGAGGCGAGACGCGGCGCCGATCCTGAGGCGTCCTGGTCTGCGCGGCTAATCGCCGACCCGGCGCTGGCGGCGAAAAAGCTGGCCGAAGAGGCGATGGAGACCGCTCTGGCGGCGGTACAAGGCGACCGCACGGCCGTCGTCGCCGAGAGTGCCGATCTCGTCTATCACTGGCTTGCCCTGCTGGCCGCGCTCGATATTGATCTCGAAGACGTCGCCGACGTGCTGCGCGCCCGCGAGGGGCGTTCGGGCGTCGAAGAGTTGCGTTCCCGGACTCGCTAGCCGCGGCGCGGCGCCAGGATCTGATCGAGCGACCGCGGGCCGGTCCCAACCGGCGTCAGATGTGGATAGCGAAGACCGCCGTGGTAGTCGACGGCGACGGTTCGGTATTGGTTGTTGTCCTTCACCAGAAGTTCGATGGGCGCGGCGGAGGTCTTGGCCGCCGTGATGATGTCCTTCAGATCTTCCGGGCTATAGGCGTCGCCGTTCACCGCCACGATCTGATTTCCGACGGTGAGGCCGGCCTTGAACGCCGGCCCTTGCCAGTCGACTCCGCTCAGGACGCCATCCGTTCCGATCGTCGCCCCGATCGAGAAGCTGAGGACAAGCACCCGCCGCTCGCGCTCGAAGCTTTGCAGATATCCGCTTTCGTGGTCGTCGTAGGCGAGACGGTAGCCGCCTCGGGCGAGGCCATCGAGCGGCGCACCTGGGCCATGACCTGTCAGGCGCGCGTGCAGGAGGGCCGCCCAGTCATGGGGCTGGACCGCATTGAGCGCGGCGACGAGGTCGTCGAACGAGTAGGTCCGCGTTACGAAGCTCCCGTTGTCGACGCCGAAGAAGGCGCGGGCGAAATCGTCCAGCGACCGTTTCCCGCCCGATTGCTGGCGGATCAGGGTATCGACATCGAGCCAGATCAGCTCGCCTTCCGAGTAATAGTCCTCGCTTCTCTGCCAGCTCACCCACGGGATGGGCCGGCGCATCGCGATGATCGGATCCATCGTGGTGTCTTCCAGATCCCGCCATTCGCGCCCTATCCGGGCGTCGTAGGTGGCGGCCGTCAGCGCAATCGCGTCGAGCGCTTCCTGAGACGTGATCAGGCCGGCGCGCGCGGCCAGCACATAGCCCCAATACTGGGTCTGGCCTTCGTAGACCCACAGCAGGCTGTCGCGCATCGGCGTGTTAAAATTCGGCGTCCAAATGTCCGCCGGCCGGCGGAATTTGCCGTTCCAGGAATGGGTGAATTCATGGGCCAGGAGGTCCCGGACTGATGGCGTCCGGTCCCAGTCCAGGAAGTACCGGGGATTCGCGCCGTCCTCGCTCGACCGATGATGCTCGAGGCCGATTCCGCCCATCTTGCTGCTGAGCGAGAACAGGAAGTCGTAGTGGTCGTAATGGTGCGATCCGAAGAGCCGGTAGGCCTGGGTGACGAGCGCCTTGTGGGCGTCGATCTGGGCGGGGGTTGTGTCGAGTTCATCGGCACGATCGGCGATGACGTCCAGACTGACGCGGGCCGGTCCGCCCGGATCGAGGTCGAAGCGTCGGAAGTAGCGACCCGCGATCATCGGCGAATCGATCAGAGTGTTGAAGCTCACCGGCTTGTAGGTTGTGGTGTCCCCCGCTACGGAACTGGCTTCCAGCGCCGTCGCGCCGGTGAACCCGGCGGGCAGCCGGACGCTCGGTTCGACCTCGATGTCGCGCGAGAAGTAGCCCGCCGGATAGAGCGCCACGGTGTTCCACTGCAGGCTCAACATGTCCGGCGTCATCATGATCCGGCCTTCCGGCCTGGAAACCGACGACAGGAACTGGAACGAAAGATCGACCGCGCTGACGCCGGCCGGAATCTGGACATGGAAGGCGAAGACGTCGACCGGATCGCGCGTCCAGGGGATCGGAACGCCATTGGCCGAAACCTTGAGGCCGGCGAGCTTGTCGAGCGGGCCGCTGGGCCCGTGATTTCCCGGCAGCCATTTGGGGAACAGGAGCGTAAACGGTCCGGAGGCCGCCACCGGCACGGTTTCCCGCACATTGAAGATGCCGTGGGCGAGGTCCGTGGCGTCGACCAGAAGCTTCAGCTGCCCAGGGTAGGGGACATCCCGGGGCGCCTCGATCGGCGGCGATGGTGGCGTTGGCTGCGGCACCGGCTGGGCGACGGCGCCTCCCGCGATCAGCGTCACGGACCATGTCAGATTCCGCCAGGCCATCACCAATCCCTTCGCCACTTCGGTGGTGCGTTAGGCCAAGGCGGCGGAGCGGAAAAGATCGCGAGCTTCGCGCGGCCCATTCAGATCCGGTCGTGACGCTTAAGCGCAACATAGAGGGCGCCGGCGCCGCCGTGGCGGCGGTGAGCCTCGGAGAGCCCGGCCACCAGCCGGCGGAGCGGCGTTTCCGCCAGCCAGTCCGGCACGCGCCGACGGAGAATTCCGTCCCCCAGGGTTCCTTTGCCGGTGATGACCAGAGCGCCGCGTACCCCGCGGCGAACGCAATCCTCAAGGAAGGCGATGAGTTCGGCCCGCGCCTCGTCCTGGTTGAGGCCATGCAGATCGATGCGATCGCCGGGCACTCCACGCGACAGGCGCCGAAACCGGCGCGGTTCGATGCTTTGCGGCTTGGCAGGGGCCTCCCGGCGTCGAGGCGCCGGCACAGGTTGCGGTCGGCTGTGCATTTGGCTCGGCTTCGCCGAGGGTTGCGACGGCGCATGCCGGCCCGGCAGGGGCCGCACCGTGGCGGCGACGACCGCCCAGACCCTGAGATCGTCGTCCCGGAGATTCAGCGGGGTGCGAGCCGGTAAAGGGTGAGGACGTGGCGGATGCGACCAGCTTCGCGCCCGGCCGCCTCGCCACGGCCGACGTAGAGATCGGCCCGCACTGGGCCTTTGATCGCACCGCCCGCGTCGAGCGCCGCCACCAGGCGACGGTAGGCCGGAAACGCGCCGGCCAGGCTCGGTGAATCGCCATCGATCCACAGGAGCTCGCCGGTGGCATGGTAAGCCGGATCTACGGCCGCGGCCCGTCCCGGCGGCAGGCGGACCCCGGCCGATCCGGCCGGGTCCTGGCCATCATCGGCCGTCAGCCTGTAGAAGCCATAGCGCGGATCCAGATCCATGATCGCTTGGGCCTCTTCGCCGCGGTGGGCCGCCAGCCAGTCATGGATCGCGTCGGCCGAGGAATCCGCGTCCGAGATCAAGCCCTGGCTTCGCATGGGCTGAGCGATGCCGACGAACGCCGCTCCGTTGCTGCCGTCGAAGACAGCCTTGGCCCGGTCGCCGTCTGGGAATTCGAGCACCCCCGCGCCCTGCACCTGCATGAAAAACAGGTCCTCCGGCCGCATCCAGGCGAGCGCGTTTGGCGCCGGACGCGCCTCGATCTCGGCCCGATCCGCGTAGGTCGCCCGGCCGGCGACGGTGTCGTCGACGGTCGGCAGGTCCGACGGCCTTGGCCGGACCGGCGCGGAAAAGGCCTCGCTGCGCGTTCGCCGCGCTTCATAGACCGGCATGAAATAGCCCGTCAGCCGACCCTCGCCCCCCAAGGGAACGGCGTAGAAATTGCGCTCGAGCCAGGCGCGGGCACGGCGCTCGTCCGGGTCGGTGGGCAGGTTCGCGCAGGCGAACGGCATTTCCGGATCGCGCGAGACCACACAGGCGGCCCGCACCGCCCCCAGTGCGGTGACATGGTCCTCCTGCTCCCAGCCGGGAAGATCGGAGAGCTCAATGGCTTGCGACGTTCGTTGAGCCGACTCCGGGACCGAAGTCGTCTGGGCGCAGGCCGCCAGGGCGAACGCCACGCCCGCCGTCGCAATCCCGCCCCCAAGTCTCACCTAGGCCTCCTAAGCCTCGGCAGGATCGACGTGGATCAGAGTCCAGTTGGGATTTCGGCTCTTGATGTTGCGCTCGAAGGTCCAGACTTCCGCCGTTCGATGGTCGTCGACCGATTCGCCGGAACTGTCCCGCGTCTTGTTGCGGAGTTCGGCGAGGAAGCGGACGGCGGCGCGCGCCAGATCGTCGGCCAGGCTGACCGTCTCGAGATCAGCCCGTGGAGGCTGAAGGAATTCCACTGTTTCGGTGCGGCCCGCCGCTTCGCGCTCGCGCATCACCGTCTCGAAACCATCCATCACCGCCGGCGCCAGCAGCGGCTTGAGCGTGGCCCGGTCACCTTCGGTGAAGGCCCGCACAATGGTCTGGTAGGCCTGCTTTGAGCCTTGAAGGAACTGGGTTGGATCGAAGCTGGCGTCGCGGGCGCGCAGTGCGGCCACGCCGGTCAGAGGCGCGGCCTCCTGCCCGGGGAGGGCGATCGCCGGCCGTGGTTCAGGCGCGCCGGGGGCCAGCGGGACCTGGGTCGCCGTTTCCGGGCCTCGGCCCACCTTGCGCCCGAGAACAGCGTAGAGCTGGAAGAGCACAACGCCGGCCAGAACGCCGAGAATGACAAACTCAAGAAGCTGCATGACGTTGAAAATCACAAGCGTTCGATTGTCCTAATATAGGCCATCAGACGCCGGACGTCAGCCGCTGCTTCGGCTCGACATCCATGGGGGCTCGCCGACGCGTTGCCACTGCAGTGCAGGGCATGTTAGCGAGCCCGCTCGCCGCGCGGACCCGCGCTTCGCCCATTTTCAGAGAGTTCATCCGCGCATGTCCGACATCCCCACCGACGGCGCCGCACCGGGCGGCAACGGCTCCGAGGGGCCTTCTCAGCCCGGAATCCGCATCCTGGCGCAATACATCAAGGATCTCTCTTTCGAGAGCCCGCGGGCGCCGGAGTCGCTGCGCGTCGGAGCCACGCCGCCCCAGATCGACCTTAATGTCGAATTGAACGCCAATGGTCGGGAAGACGGCCTCTACGAAGCGGAGCTCAAGCTTACGGCGCGGGCTTCGCGCGACGCAGAGACGGTCTTCCATCTGGAGTTGGCCTACGCCGGCCTGTTCCAGATCATGGGCGTTCCGGCCGCGGACATCGAGCCCGTTCTGATGATCGAGTGCCCGCGCTATCTGTTCCCCTTCGCCAGGCGACTGATCGCCGACCTGACGGCGGAGGGCGGCTTCCCGCCATTCAGGCTCGAGCCGATCGATTTCGGCGGCATCTACGCTGCGCGCCTCGCGCAACAGGGCCAGGGAGCGCCGACAAGCCTGGCCTGAGGATCAACCGGTCTTCAGCCAGATTGCATCGTTGATCTGGCCCACGAACGCCAAGTGGGCGGCAGCCTCCTCGATAGTCACCCGGGACGCCAGGGGCCTCAGCCGCGGTCCATAGGCCGATCGCGAGGCGGCGGCAGCGGCCGCCGCTCCTACGCCCGCCAGGTCAAGCGCCCGCTCGCGGCCGCCCTGGAGTTCGAAATACACCCGCGCCAGCAGCCGTGCGTCGACCAGAGCGCCGTGTTTCTCCCGCTCCGACAGGGAAACCTTGAAACGCTTGCAAAGCGAATCGAGCGAATTGTGCATGCCCGGATAGCGCCGCTGGGCGAGAGCCAGCGTGTCGACCCACCGCGTCTCCGGCAGGATCGGATGGCCGGCCAGCGACAATTCGTGATTGATGAATTCGCGGTCGAAGCCGGCGTTGTGCGCCACCAGGGTCGCGTCGCCGACGAACTCCGCCAAGGCGTTCGCCACGGCCGCGTCGGCGAACCGCGGTTTGTCCCCAAGGAACGCGAGTGAGATGCCGTGCACGCGCTCCGCGTCCGGGTCGATGTCCCGCTCTGGATGGACGTAGGTGTGGAATTGCCGGCCGGTCGGCAGGAAGTCGTCGATCTCGACGCAGCCGATTTCGATGATGCGATGGCCCTGTTTCGGGCTGAGTCCGGTGGTCTCGACGTCCAGGACGATTTCGCGCGCCATTCAGCCCTTCTCATGCGGTGCTTTGCCGCTGGCGCGCAAGGCGTCGAGGATGGCTTTCACCTGTCGCCGCGCGTGGTCGAAATCCTGGCTGGTGTCGACCACGAAGTCCGCGCGCTCCCGCTTTTCGGAGTCAGGAACCTGCGCGGCGAGGAGGGCGGCGAATTTCGCCTCGGTCATGCCCGGCCGGCCCAACACCCGCTCCCGCTGCATGTCCGCTGGCGCGCTGACAACCACGACCTTGTCGACGTTGCGCTCACCCCCGGTCTCGAACAGCAGGGGAATGTCGAGCACGACGATCGGCGCCTTGGCCTCTCGCGCCTGACCGAAAAACGCCGCACGCGCCTCGCCCATGAGCGGATGGACGAGCCCGTTCAGCTTGGCCAGGGCCGCCGGATTGCCGAGCACGCGCTCGCCCAGCCGCCCGCGGTCCACCGCGCCATCGACGACGACGCCGGGAAACTCCGCCTCGACCTTGGCCACGGCCGCTCCGCCCGGCGCATAGAGGCGACGGACTTCCTCATCTGCGTCATAGACCGGGATGCCGGCCTCGGCGAACATCGCCGCCGTCGACGACTTGCCCATCCCCACCGAGCCTGTCAGCGCCACGACGATCATCGTCGGCCCTCCAGGACTTCGACGGCGAGGCTGCGGACGTCGACATCTGGCGCGGCGACGCCGAACAAGGCCTCGAAGCTCGGCCGCGCCTGGCCGATCAGCATCGCCAGGCCATCGACCGTTCGCAGGCCCCTCGCCTTGGCCCGTGCAAGGAAGGGCGTTGTCAGGGGCAGGTAGACCATATCCATCACCACCGTTGAGCCGGCGGCAAACTCGAATGGGATCTTCGGGTCGGCCGAGGTGGCGTTGATGACGACATTGGCGCCCGCAAGGACCTCTGGAAGCGCATCCATCTCCAGGATTTCCAGGGGGCCGGAGAGGCTGTTGGCCAGGGCGCGCGCCCGCTCCGCTGACCGGTTGACGACGCAAACCCTGGGCGTCCCCGCATCCATAAGCGCCGCCGCGGCGCCGCGGGCTGCGCCGCCCGCGCCCAAGATCACCGCGGGACCGACCGCCGGATCGAAGCCGCCGGCCTGCTCAGCCAGGGCCGCCAGGAGCCCTTGGCCGTCGGTATTATCCGCCCGGATCTCGCCTCCAGATTCGAAAATCAGAATGTTGGCGGCCTCGGCCCGCGCCGACTGAGGCGAAACATCGTCGGCCAAGTCGAGGGCCTGCCCCTTGAAGGGCGCGGTCACATTGAGGCCGCGGATGACTCCGCCCCGGCAGCCCGCGGCGAAGGCTCTGAAGTCCTTTGGCTCGAAGGCGACGTAGACCGCATCCAGACCGGCCGCCTCGATCCATGCGTTGTGCAAAGTCGGGCTGAGGGAGTGGCCGATGGGCAGTCCGGCCACGCCAGCGACTTTGGTCGACGCGGAGAGCCTCATTCAGGCGCCACGCCTTCGCTGCGCAGGGCGGCGAGAAGTCTGATCAAGGGCAGCCCCAGTATGGCGTGATAGTCGCCGATGACCCGCTCGAAGAGTTGCACGCCGAAACCCTCGAAATGATAGCAGCCCACAGAGCCCGGAAGAGAGTCGCCGCACCGGGTCAGGTAGGCTTCGAGGAACGAATCGGAAAAGGCCCGCATCTTCAGGTTCACGCTGGCGACGTAGCGCCACCTTATCTCCCCATCCCGGGCTAACGCCGCGCCCGCGTGAAGTCGATGGCTGCGGCCGCGCAGGCGCAGAAGGCATTCCCGCGCCTCGTCCAGATGGTTCACCTTGCTCACGAGCTCGCCATCGAGGTCGAGCGTCTGATCGGCGCCGATCACGATGTCACTCCGGCCGCGGGAAACCGCCTGCGCCTTGGCCACAGCCAAGTCACCGGCGACCTCCTCGGGTCCTTTCCCCTTCGCCAGGAAAGCCCCTTTAAACGCCTCCTCGTCGATCTGCGCCGGGATGATCTCGAACGCCACTCCCGCCGACCGGAGGATCTGGGCCCGGACGGGACTGGCGGAGGCCAGCACCGTCACCCCAGCATCTCCACCTGTCCGCGGCCACCCGAGATGATGTTGATCACCGCGGCCGCCGTCTCTTCGACGGACCTGCGGGTGACGTCGATTACGGGCCAGCCGCAGCGGTCGAATAGCCGCCGGGCGGCGATCGTCTCGGCGCGAACCGACTCGCTGTCGACATAGCTGCTGTCCCGCTCCTCCCGCAGGGCCCTCAAGCGATTTCGGCGCAGCTGGACAAGCCTGTCCGGAGACACGGTCAGGCCCACCACCGGGACGCCGTTGAGGGCCGAAAGGCTGGCGGGTAGCGGCGTGCTCGGCACGAGCGGCACGTTGGCGGCCCTGACCCCCCGATGGGCTAGATAGATACAGGTCGGGGTCTTGGAAGTTCGCGAGACTCCGACGAGGACGACATCGGCGCGGGTCAGATCGGGACCGCCCTGTCCGTCATCGTGGCCGAGGGCGAACGACAGAGCTTCCATGCGATTGAAGTAGTCCGTGTCCAGCGAGTACTGCGCCCCGACACGGGTCGACAGCGGCGCCCCCAGATACCGCGACAGGATCGACACCAGCGGATCCAGGGCCCCGATGCAGGGCATGTCGAGCTTCTGGCAGCCCGACTCAAGCGCCGATCTCAGGGCCTGATCGACGATCGTGTGCAACACGACGCCCGGCGCTTCCGAGATCTCGCCAAGCGCACGCTCCAGCTGCTTCTGCGAGCGCACCAGAGCGTAAATATGCTCGATCGGCAGGACGTTGTTGAAACGGGCGCACACCGCGCGCGCCATGGCGTTGAGGGTTTCGCCCGTCGAGTCCGACACCAAGTGGACGTGGAAGTAGGTCGCCAAGCGGGTTGGGGTCATGCCGGGCGCTCGTTCGAGAAATTTTTCTGTGCGGTCATGGTTAACTGACTCTTAATCGAGGGCCTCCCGCGGTGAAAGTCGACCGGCGCGGTCCACAGGGTTTCGGTGGCGTCGTTCCAGCTCCGGGGAAAAGTCCTCTCGCCCAGCCATGGTTGTCCGCCCGCCGTTCACCCTTAACAGGCGTCATCGGTGCTTGACCCCCAGGCCCGGGAAAACTCCCGCCGCAAGGCGGGGAGGACGGCGTGATAATCCGCGCATTTCTTCCAGGTTTCCAAATTGTTGTAGCGATCCACAGCCTGTGAGATGGTTGCGCAGATCGACGTGGAAAACACCGACATCGGATGTGGATTCCCGCGGATTTACGAAACTCTCCCGCGAACGATCCCCGCTTTCCCCGACTCTTTCTTCTTCAATCAAAAGAAATCCCTTTTTACCTTTCTGAAGAGGAAGACCAGCTGGGCTTGAGCCCCCAGGCTTGGTGCGTCTAAGTCGAAATGACATGAACGCTCCCCTCCTTCGCGCCTTGGCCGGTGAGACGCTGGATCGCCCGCCAATCTGGTTCATGCGCCAGGCTGGCCGTTGTCTGCCGGAGTACAGGGAGCTCAGGCAGTCGGTCCCCGATTTCTTCACGCTCTGCTTTGATCCGGAGAAGGCAGCGGAAGTCACGCTGCAGCCGATGCGACGGTTCGCCTTTGACGCGGCGATCGTCTTTGCCGATATCCTGCTCATCCCCCGCGCCCTTGGACAGGAGGTCTGGTTCGAGGCCGGCGAAGGTCCGCATCTGGGTCCGCTGCCGGCGCTTTCGCAGCTGAGGGACGGGGTCGAGAGCTGCGGCGAGCGACTTTCGACGGTGGGTGAGACCCTGAGGCGAGTCCGGTCGCAGCTCGAGCCATCGCGCGCTCTGATCGGTTTTGCCGGCGGCCCATGGACGGTTGCGACCTATATGCTCCAGGGCCGCGGTGGCGAGCAGGGAGAGGCCCGCGCCCGGCTGTTCGCGGATCCGGTCTTTGTCGAGGCACTCGTCGACATCCTGGCGGATGCGACAGCCGACTATCTGCTGATGCAGGCGCGAGCCGGGGCCGAGGTTCTGCAGATATTTGAGTCCTGGGCCGAGCTTTTGCCCGAAGATGTGTTCGAGCGGCTGATCACGCGACCGCACCGGCGGATCGTCGATCATCTGCGGGCCGAGGGCGTTCAGGCGCCGGTGATCGGGTTTCCGCGTGGGGCCGGCGCTCTGGTGGAAGGTTATGCGCTGAGCGCCGGCGTGCAAGGCGTGGGGCTGGACGTTCAGGCTCCGGCGGAGCTGGGCCGCAGGCTGCAGGAGCGGTTGGCGATCCAGGGCGCTCTGGATCCGCTTCTGCTGCGCGCCGGCGGTGACGCGCTGGACCGGCGCGTGGATCAACTGGTCGAGCAATGGGGCAACGGGCCTTACATCTTCAACCTCGGCCATGGGGTGCTGCCCGATACGCCCGTCGACCACATCGCCCGGGTCGTCGATCGCGTGCGGGGCGCCTGAGAATGGGGAGGGGGGATCGCAGGGTCGCCGTCGTCCTGTTCAACCTCGGCGGCCCGAGGGATCTCGATGACGTCCAGCCATTTCTGAAGAACCTGTTTTCCGACCCGGCGATCATCGATCTTCCGGGGGTCTTGAGACGTCCCCTCAGCGACTTCATCGCCTATTCGAGGGCCCGGACCGCCCGAGCAAACTATCAGGCTATGGGTGGCGGTTCGCCGCTTCTTGCCGAGACGCAAGCCCAGGCTGACGCCCTGGGCGTCGAACTAGCCAAGCGTGGTCTGGATGCGCGACTGTTCATCGCCATGCGCTATTGGTCGCCGACCATCGATGCCATGGCCGCGGAAGTGGCCCGGTTCGCCCCGACCGATATCGTCCTGACGCCCCTCTATCCGCAATTTTCGATCACGACCACGGAGTCCTCGCTGAAGGCTTGGCGCGCCCGCTACACCGGTCCTGGCGAGGTGCATGCGATCTGCTGCTGGCCGCAGAATGAGGGCCTCATCACCGCTCACGCCGAGGCAATCGGCGAGGTCTGGCGAAGCGCCGGCGAGCCGCCGGTAAAGCTGCTCTTCTCTGCTCACGGCATCCCAATCCGCACGGCGAAACGGGGCGATCCCTACGCCTGGCAGGTCGAATCGACTTGCCGCGCGATCGCCGGGCGGCTGGGGACAAGCTGGGATTGGCAGGTCTGCTATCAGAGTCGCGTCGGACCGCTTCAATGGCTGGGTCCATCGACTCCCGAAGCGATCCGCCAGGCGGCGCGGGACGGAATGGGAGTGTTGGTCGATCCCGTGTCGTTCGTCTCCGAGCATGTCGAGACCTTGATCGAGCTCGATCGCGACTACGCTGCCCTGGCCCGCGAGGCTGGGGCGCCATGCTATCTTCGCGCGCCGACTGTGGGTGTTCGACCGAGGTTCATCGAGGGGCTGGCGACGGCGATCCTGGAGCGGCTGGAGCGCGCCGGAGTCGGACCTGACGGCATTGCCTGTCCGGCCGGCTACGCCCGCTGTGCGCGCGAGGGGAAGGACGCGGCGTGATCCACAATCTGTTGATCGGGCTCCATATCCTCGCGGTGATCGCGTGGATGGCGGGGCTGCTCTATCTGCCGCGGCTCTTCGCCTATCACACACGGGCCGAGGCCGGCTCGCAGATGGACGAGACTTTCAAGGTCATGGAAGCGAAGCTGCTGACGATGATCATGCGGCCGGCATTCATCGCCGTCATCGGCCTGGGCGCGGCGCTCGCCTGGTACGACGCCAGCCAATTGCAGTGGGGCTGGGGGTTCCTGCTGCGGCCCTGGATGCTGCTCAAGCTCGCCGGGGTTGCATTCCTGATCTGGTGGCACCATTTCCTCCTCGTCGAGCGCAAGCGGATCGCCGCCGGAGCGAGCCGGCGCAGCGAGCGGTTCTGGCGGGCGACCAACGAACTTCCGTTCCTGGCCGCGATCGTCGTGGTGCTATCGGTGACGACCAAGTTCGCCTGACGAGAACGACCGGCGAAGGGAAGTCTCTTGACGGCGCGCGCGCGTTGGGATTTGTTCCCGGCCGAAACGCGGCCCCCGGTCAAAGGGCTCGCGTTTCCCCCGCCTCCTTCAGGATCACGCCTCCTGCCCGACCGTGGCCAGCGCGCGATCCGACCCCATAGGTAACATCGTCGCCGGATCATCCGATCATCCGCTCGAGGTCCGTTTTCCAACAGAAGATCTGCCTCCGCTCCGAACAAACCCCACTCATAAATCATCTGAATACAGACCAATCCCATGACAGACACACTTGAAATCATCGCGCCCGAGGCCTCGGACGAAGCCATCGGCGCCCGCGAAGGCGAACCCAGCGAGGCTGCCAAGGCGATCGCGGCGCTTGGACTGACGCGCATGTCGCTGCAGGAGCTGAAGGAGAAATCGCCCGCCGATCTTCTCGCCTTCGCCGAGCAGTTCGAGATCGAGAACGCGAACGCTATGCGCAAGCAGGACATGATGTTTGCGATCCTGAAGACCCTGGCCGAGGAAGGCGTCGAGATCTTCGCCTCCGGCACCCTGGAGGTTGTCCAGGACGGTTTCGGCTTTCTGCGCAGTCCGGAAGCCAATTATCTTCCCGGTCCGGACGATATCTATGTGAGCCCGTCGCAGATCCGCCGCTTTGGCCTGCGCACGGGCGACACGGTCGATGGCGGCATTCGCGCCCCGCGCGAAGGCGAGCGGTACTTCGCCCTGGTCAAGGTCGACCAGATCAACTTCGAAAACCCCGAAAACGTGCGCCACAAGGTGCACTTCGACAACCTGACACCGCTTTATCCCGACGAGCGGATTGTCATGGAGATCGACGATCCGACGCTGAAGGACCGGACCGGCCGCGTGATCGATATCGTCTGCCCGCTCGGCAAGGGCCAGCGCTGCCTGATCGTGGCGCCGCCAAGGGTCGGCAAGACGATCATGATGCAGAACATCGCCAAGTCGATCGCCGCCAATCACCCGGAGTGCTACCTGATCGTGCTCCTCGTCGACGAGCGTCCCGAGGAAGTCACCGACATGCAGCGCACGGTGAAAGGTGAGGTCATCTCCTCGACGTTCGACGAGCCGGCGGCCCGCCACGTCCAAGTTGCGGAAATGGTGATCGAAAAGGCCAAACGTCTGGTCGAGCACAAGCGCGACGTGATCATCCTTCTGGATAACATCACCCGGCTGGGCCGGGCCTATAACACCGTGGTGCCGTCCTCCGGCAAGGTCCTGACCGGGGGCGTCGACGCCAACGCCCTGCAACGGCCGAAGCGGTTCTTCGGCGCGGCGCGGAACATCGAGGAGGGCGGCTCACTGACGATCATCTCGACGGCGCTGATCGACACCGGCAGCCGCATGGACGAGGTGATCTTCGAAGAGTTCAAGGGCACGGGCAACTCCGAGATCGTGCTCGACCGCAAGGTCGCCGACAAGCGGATCTATCCAGCCATCGACGTGCTCAAGTCCGGCACCCGCAAAGAGGAGTTGATCACGCCCAAGGATCAGCTGCAGAAGACCTTCGTTCTACGGCGCATCCTGTCCCCCATGGGGCCGCAGGACGCGATCGAGTTCCTGCTCGACAAGCTGCGCAACTCCAAGAACAACGCCGATTTCTTCCAGTCGATGAACACCTGAGACCTTGGCCGATTGGCGAGGTAATTCAGCAAGTTAGGCTCTATCGGGCGAGGCGGCCTTCCAGGAAGGTGAGGGTTCGCGACATGGCGCGCGCGGCGTCGGCCACGTCGTAATGCTCTCCGCCCTCACGGGCGAAAGCGTGGTCACGGCCAGGATAGGTGTAGATTTCGGCCAGTGAGCGGTTTTTCAGCGCCTCGATGATGAGGGACTGCGCGGCTTTGGGCACGAACTGGTCTTCCTCGGCGATGTGCAGGAGCACGGGCGTCACCAGGGCGTCGGCCTCGCGAAGGCGCTGCTCTATGCCCACGCCGTAGAAGCAGGCGGCCGCGTCGATATCGGTCCGGGTCGCGGTGAGGAAGGAAAGCAGGCCGCCCAGGCAGAAACCCACCGCGCCGACAGCGCCGTTGCAGCCAGGGTCACCGCGCACGCGAGCGATTGTCGCGCCGATGTCCTTCACGCCCTTGTCGACATCGAAGGCGTTGTAGAGCTCGAAGGCCCGCTGCCACTCGACTTCGGTCTTGTCGGTGATGTCGATCCCTGGCTCGATGCGCCAGAAGAGGTCGGGGCAGACGGCGAAATAGCCCTGCCGGGCGAACGCGTCGGTCAGGTCACGCATCACCTGGTTGACCCCAAAAATCTCCTGAATGACGATCAGCCCCGGCGCCTTTGGCGTATCCGGTCGGGCGGCATAGGCGCCGAACGAGGCGCCGGCCCTCGGAATGGCGATCATCTCTCCCATGGCTTGGCCCTTCTTCTGCGTCGCGCGAGCCTCTAGCGCGCGGGGGGTGGCTTGGCCCATAACATTGTCGTGCGAACAGCGGAGACCGGACCCATGAAATTGAAGGTCGAAGTGGACTGCACCCCGCAGGAGGCCCGGGCCTTTCTGGGCCTGCCCGACGTGAAGGCCCTGAACGACCACCTGGTCAAGGAAATGAAATCGCGGCTGGACGCCAACCTGGCGATGGCGGCGCCCGAAGAGCTGATGAAGTCCTGGATGGCCTTCGGCGGTCAGGCGTCCGAGCAGTTTATGAAACTGATGACGGCGGCGGCGGGCTCGGCCATCCAGAGGTGAGTGATACGATCTTCGCCCTGGCCACCGCGCCGGGGCGAGCAGCCGTCGCCATCATCCGACTGTCAGGTCCCCGCGCCCGGGAGGCGCTCATCACCCTCGGCGGTGGCAAGCCGGCTCACAGCCAGGCGCGTGTCCGCCGGCTTCGATCGACCGATGGGCGGCCGCTCGATACCGCCGTGACGCTCTTTTTCGCCGGTCCGCATAGTTACACCGGAGAAGACTGCGCCGAGCTGCACCTGCATGGCGGCGCCGGGGTTGTCGATGGTGTCACCGAGACGATTCTCGGGCTCGGCCTGAGACTGGCCGAGGCGGGCGAATTCACCCGCCGAGCCTTCGAGAACGGCAAGCTCGATCTCGACCAGGCCGAGGCAATCGCCGACCTGACGGATGCGGAAACAACGGCCCAGGCCCGGCAGGCGCTGGGTCAGCTGGAGGGCCGCCTGGGCGCTCGCTACCGAACCTGGCGGGAGACGCTTGTCGATGCCCTCGCTCGGCTCGAAGCCGCCGTGGACTTTCCCGATGAGGACGTGCCAGTCGACGTCGCCCAACAGGCGAGGGCCGCGCTGCAAGGCTTGGCTTCCGACCTGGATTCCGCCTTGGCCGACGAAGGCCGAGGGCGACGTGTGCGCGAGGGCTACAGAGTTGCCATAGTCGGCGCCCCGAACTCAGGAAAAAGTAGCCTTCTCAATGGCTTAAGTGGCCGCGACGCGGCCATCGTCACCCCAATTCCTGGGGCCACGCGCGACATTATCGAGACTTCTTTGATCCTTGACGGCTTCAAACTTGTGCTGGCGGACATGGCGGGAATCCGCCGTACGTCTGACCCGATCGAGTCGGAGGGTGTCAGGCGAGCCAGAGCTTGGGCGGAGGGCGCCGATCTCCGGCTATGGGTCGTCGATCGCGCTGAACGAGTAGGCCTCTGGCGGGAGGCGTTGGACCTCGTGCGCCCTGGTGACATCTGTATACTGAACAAGTCCGATCAGACTGCTGGTGGAGATGAGGCCGCCGCTCGACAAGGCGCACGGACCCGAGGCGTCCACGTGATCTCCATTTCCCTACTGAATGATGGCGCGTCTACGGTGGAAGCTGCCTTGTCCGTCCGTGTGCGGCAGGATCTGGCTGGAGCGGAGTTCCCGGCGGCGACTCGCGCCCGCCATGAAGCCCATCTACGGGAGGCGCGGGAACATCTTGAGCGCGCACTGACGCAGCTGGATGAGCCGGAGCTCGCGGCTGAGGACGCGCGCCTGGCGGCCCGGTCCCTGGAACGGATCAGCGGTCGGATTGGCGCCGATGAGATCCTAGGGAAGGTCTTCGCCACCTTTTGCATCGGCAAGTGACTTGTTTCACGTGAAACAGAGGGCGACCTCTATGTTTCACGTGAAACTATGGCGGGTGGATCGACCTGCGGCCCTCGCGGGAGTATGGAGCCGGGCGACATGTTCCCTACGTCCAAGCCTTTTGATGTGATCGTCATCGGCGGCGGCCACGCCGGCTGCGAGGCCGCGGCCGCGGCGGCTCGCTATGGCGCGCGCACGGCGCTGTTGACTCATAAGCTCGAAACGATCGGGGAGATGTCCTGCAACCCGGCGATCGGTGGCTTAGGAAAGGGTCATCTGGTGCGTGAGATCGACGCCCTCGACGGCCTCATGGGGCAAGTGGCGGATGCGGCCGGCATCCAGTTCCGGATGTTGAACCGGTCGCGGGGTGCCGCCGTGCGCGGGCCGCGGGCGCAGATGGACCGAAGCCTCTATCGCGCAGCCATGCGTGCGTCCCTTGAAGACGTGGGCCATCTCCAGCTCTACGCCGCCGCGGTTGAGGACCTTCTCGTCGAAGGCGGGCGGGTAGCCGGCGTGATCGACGATGCGGGGGAGGTCTGGCGCGCCGGGGCCGTGGTATTGACCACCGGGACGTTTTTGAAGGGCGTCATCCATCGGGGCGATGTGCGTCAAGCTGCAGGCCGCGTGGGTGAAGCACCGTCGATCGGACTGTCGGACCGGCTCTATGGGCTCGGTCTGAAGATGGGCCGGCTTAAGACCGGTACGCCGCCAAGGCTCGATGGCCGGACGATTCACTGGGACGGGCTGGAGATGCAGGCGGGCGACGAACCGCCGGTCCCGTTTTCCTTTCTCACCGCCGGGATCGATCGTCGGCAGGTGCGCTGTGGCATCACGGCGACGACCGCGCAAACACACGCTATCATCCAGGAGAATCTTGCGGAATCTGCCGTCTATGGCGGGCGCCTGCACGGGCGCGGACCTCGGTATTGTCCCTCCATCGAGGACAAGGTCGTGCGCTTCGCCGATCGCGAGAGCCATCAGATCTTCCTGGAGCCGGAAGGGATCGACGATCCCACGGTCTATCCGAATGGAATCTCGACCTCGGTCTCCGCCGCGACCCAGGATGCTTTCCTGCGCACGATTCCCGGCTTGAGCGATGTGAAGGTTGTCCGGCATGGCTACGCCATCGAATATGACTATGTGGATCCGCGCGAACTGACGCCGTCGCTCGAAACCAAACGCCTTCCGGGCCTCTATCTGGCCGGACAGATCAACGGCACGACCGGTTACGAGGAGGCGGCGGCCCAGGGCCTGATGGCGGGGCTGAATGCGGCGCGGGCGGCGGGCGGCGTGGCGCCCGCCGTGCTGGGCCGTGAGGAAGCCTATATCGGGGTGATGATCGACGATCTGGTAACGGCAGGCGTGACCGAGCCCTATCGGATGTTCACCAGCCGCGCGGAATATCGCCTGCGGCTTCGCGCCGACAATGCCGATCAGCGCCTGACCCCGCGCGGCGAAGCCTATGGATGCATTGGCTCGGCGCGGTCGGCGGCCTTCGCGGCCAAATCGACGGACATTGACGCGGCAAGGACCAGGGCCTTGGCCCTGTCCATGACCCCGCAGGAAGCCGCTCGGGCGGGTTTCCGGGTCAATCCCGATGGCCAGAAACGTAACCTTTTCCACCTCTTGGCTCGCAAGGACATCACCTTCGAGGCCCTGACGGGGGTCTGGCCGGAAATTTGCGACTGGTCGGCGGAGGCCCGCGAACAGATCGAAATCGATGCCGCCTACCATGGCTATCTGGACCGCCAGGAGGCGGACGTCGAACTCTTCCGCCGCGATGAGGGCCTCGCCCTTCCGCCCGACCTGGACTACGCGACGCTCGCGGGTCTCTCCAACGAAGCGCGCGAGAAACTGGCCGAGGTGCGGCCGGCGACGCTTGGCCAAGCCTCGCGGATCGAAGGCGTTACGCCGGGCGCCCTGACGGCCCTTCTCGCCCATGCGCGACGCCGCCGGGCCGCCTGACGATCTCAAGGATCTATTGAGCGAGCTGGGTCTCGGAGAGACCCATCTTGCCGACGCTATCCGGTTTCGCCAAATGCTGGAAGCCGGCAACACGCGCATGAACCTCGTCGGCGCCAGCACGCTTGCAGACTTTTGGCGGCGGCATTTCCTCGATAGCGCGCAACTTCTCCGATTGGCGCCCGGCGCGAAACGCTGGGTCGACCTTGGCGCCGGGGCGGGCTTTCCGGGCGTCGTCCTGGCGATCTTCCTGAAGGGGGAGCCGGGCGCTGAGATCCACCTCGTCGATAGCATGGTCAAGCGCTGCGCCTTCCTCAAGGAAGTTGTGGAAGCACTCGCCCTCCCGGCGATCGTGCACAACGAGCGGGCGGAGGCCTTACCGCTGAAAACAGACGTCGTCACCGCCCGCGCCTGCGCGCCGCTGACCCGCCTGCTTGGCTTCGCCGCGCCCTCGCTCAGGGGGCGCACACGCGGCCTCTTTCTGAAGGGCGCGGAGGTCGAAACAGAGCTTGCGGAAGCGCGGAAATCATGGCGATTCAAGGTGACGATCCATCCGAGCCTTAGCGATGCGCGCGGACGAATCCTCGAGATCACGGAGCTCGTGTGTGGCCGCTAAGCCATTGAAAATATTGGCTATATCAAATCAGAAGGGCGGCGTCGGCAAAACCACGACGGCCATCAATCTTGGCACCGCCCTGGCTGCGGTGGGCGAGAAGGTGCTGCTCGTCGATATCGACCCGCAAGGAAACGCCTCCACCGGCCTCGGCGTCCCCGGTCCGGCGCGCAAGCTCACCACCTATGACGTGATCATGGAGGAGACGCCGGTCGCCTCGGCCGTCGTCGAGACGGCGGTGCCGGGGCTCGACCTGCTGCCGTCGGAGCCGGACCTTTCCGGCGTGGAGTTGGAGCTCGGCGCCAAACCGCGCCGGGCCTACCGTCTGCGAGACGCCCTGGCGCCAGCACGGGCCGAGGGCCGCTACAGCTATGCGCTGATCGACTGCCCGCCCTCCCTCAACCTGCTGACCCTGAACGCCATGGCGGCCGCCGACGCGGTGCTCGTGCCGCTACAGTGCGAGTTCTTCGCCCTTGAGGGCCTCTCGCAGCTGATGCACACCATCGACCTGGTGAAAGGCGCCCACAATACGTCGCTGACGATCCAGGGCATCGTCCTGACCATGTACGACCGCCGCAACACCCTCTCGAAGCAGGTCGCCAAGGACGTTCGCGACTACCTGGGCGACAAGGTCTTCCAGACCATGATCCCGCGCAACGTGCGGGTCTCGGAGGCGCCGGGATTCGGCAAGCCGGTGCTGCTCTACGACTTCGAATGCGCGGGCAGCCAGGCCTACATCGAACTGGCCCGCGAAATGCTGACGCGGGAAGGGAAGGGCAAGCATGGCTGAGAACCGGCGAGGACTGGGGCGGGGCCTTTCCGCCCTCATGGAAGAGGCGCAGTCGGCGACCAGCCAGGAGGCCCGTCGGGCGGCGGGCGTGCAGGAACTTCCGATTGAATTGGTCCGTCGCAACGTCGACCAGCCGAGACGGCATTTCGACACCGAGGACCTGCAGGAGCTGGCTGAGTCCATCCGCGAGCGCGGCGTGATCCAGCCGATCCTCGTCAGGCCCGTGGCCGAGGCGCCGGGCGAATACCAGATCGTCACCGGCGAGCGGCGCTGGCGGGCGGCGCAACTTGCCGGCCTGCACCAGATCCCGGCCCTCGTCCGCGAGCTTGACGATCTCGAGGTGCTCGAACTGGCGATGATCGAGAACATTCAGCGAGCCGACCTCAATGCCCTGGAGGAAGCCCGCGGTTACGCGGTGATGATCAAGCGGTTCAACCGCACCCACGAGACGATCGCCGGCATCGTCGGCAAGAGCCGAAGCCACGTCGCCAATACTTTGCGCCTGATGCGGCTGCCCGATCGGGTGCAGGAACATCTGGAAGCCGGGCGGCTCACCGCCGGCCACGCCCGCGCTCTGCTCGACCTCGAAGACGCGGAGACCCTGGCAGAGCGTATCATCCGCGGCGATCTCAACGTACGACAGGCCGAGGCCCTGGCGCGGCGGGCCCGCGCCGCTTCCGAAGCGGGCGGCAAGCCGAAGAAAAAGCCCTCGAAGAATGCGGATACAGCCGCGCTGGAAAGTGACCTCGCCGAGGTGCTGGGCCTCAAGGTCGAGATACGCGACCAGGGCGGCGCCGGCGCGGTTCGCATCTCCTACCAGAGCCTGGAACAGCTCGACGATCTCTGCGCGCGCCTGATGCGGCCCCCGCCCGGCCGCAAGCGGGACTGACCCTGGCGCTTGCTTAGAAGCCCTTCGGCCAGGTCCGGGTCGATTCGATCGACTCGCCGGTCTCGAGCAGGCTCTTGAGGCTGGAGAGGATCACCGGCCAGCCTCCAGAGACTCCCGCAATGAACTTAGAATCCTTCAGGTCGATTTCATGGGTCAGGGCGAGTCGCACGGAGTCGCCCTGTGTCTCCAGGTCGTAACTGCAGCGGGAGTAGCCTTCCTCCGCCAGGCTTGGAATGAACTGTTTGCGCCAGCTGACGCTGAGGCGTCGCGGCGGATCGAGTTCGAGCACCTTGCGGGCCCCGCCGACACGACCATCGGGTATCCGGAGGAGCCAGTCCGAGTCGATGGTCCAGTCGCTCTCCTGAACAGTTTCCTGCCTGAACCGGCGCGTGATTTCCGGCTCGATCAGAGCCCGCCACACGGTCTCCTGACGTGCGGGACGTAGATGACGTAGACGAAGCGGTCGCTCGCCAAGGCGGGTCTCCTGTATCAGGCGATCCTGTTGAGGGGTTCGCCCAGCGGCGTGCCGGTCTCTAGCAGGCTTTTGAGGCTCGACAGGATCATCGGCCAGCCGCCCGAAACAGCTTCGATGAACTTTGATCCTTCGACGTCGATCTCGTGCGTGACCGCCAGGCGCGTGACGCCGTGCTCCTCGGAGAGCTCGAACTGACACCGCGAGAACCCTTCGGCCTTCAATTCCGGCATGAATTCGTTGCGCCATTCGAGGACGAGGCGGCGTGGCGGTTCGATCTCGACCACGCGGCCGGCGTCGGCGACCCGGCCGTCGGCAAGGGTCATCTTCCAGTCCGCGCCCGGCGTCCAATCGGAGGCTTGGGTGACGCCGTGCCAGTAAAGCCGCGTCTGCTCCGGCTGGATGAGGGCGTCCCACACCTTTTGAGGCGTGGCGCGAATGAAAGTGACGTAGACGAAACGGCTAGCTTTGCTCATCGGGGTTCTCCAGGGCTTGTTTGAGGTCGGCGAGGGCGCGCAGGGGCGCGCGTTGAAATCGGCCGATCCAGCGATCGGCGATTTCCTGGATCGGCACCGGGTTGAGGTGGTTCAGGCGTTCGCGGCCGCGCCGCTCGCTGACCACCAGGTTGGCCGCCTCCAGGATGTTGAGGTGCTTGGTCACCGCCTGCCGACTCATGGCGTGACCCAGGCAGAGTTCGCTCAAGGTCTGGCCGCCGCATTCGCGGAGGCTGTCTAGGAGCGAGCGCCTGACCGGATCGGCCAAGGCCTTGAAGACGGGATCGGCGTCCATGGACGGATATATGCAACCGAGCAGTTGCGTATTCAAGCAAGTCTGGGAAGAAAGTTAGAAGGCGCGTCGCAGAAGGTCAGCGCGTGCTAATGGGGCGCGGGAGGCGATGGAGGTGTGACGTGAACGCAAGCGTCGGGGCGCTTCTGGCGGTGCTGCTGTCGGTCGCTGGAACTGCATTCGCTGGCCCGCTCGAGGACGGAACGGCCGCCCTTGCCAAAGGGGATTATGCCGGGGCGCTGCGACTGCTCAGCCCGCTGGCGACGAGCGGAAATCCGGCCGCGCAATACGAGATTGCCACGATGTATGTCGGCGGCCAGGGAGTGCCGAAAAACGACGCCACCGCCGCCGCGTGGCTTCAGAAATCGGCGGCGCAGGGAGATGCCCACGCCGAGCTGCTGCTGGCGCTTTTCTATGCCCGCGGCCAGGGCGTCCCGCAGGACGACAAGCTGGGTCTGGCGTGGCTCGACAAGGCGGCGGCGCAAAGCGGCGCTGACGCCCAGGGACAATTGCGCGGCATCTACTACTACAACCGGGGCGCCTATGATCACGGCGTCGCCCTGACGCCCGAACAGGTTGCGGCCAAGGCCCTGCCCGGGCTGCGCAAACTGGCGGACAGCGGCGATGCCATGGCGCAACTGGCCCTCGGTTCCATCTACGAGCAGGGGCGTGGGGTGACAAAGGACGAAGCCCAGGCGGCCGTCTGGTACCGACGGGCGGCCGATCAGGGCGTGAGCAACGCCCAGATCGCTCTGGCGGGGATGTATCGCGACGGCCGAGGCGTAGCCAAGGATCCGGCCGCTGCGGCTTACTGGCTGAGCGCCGCCAAGGCCCAAAACGCGCCTAAGCCGGCCGCCGCGCAGGTCAGGCCGACCGGGAAACAGCCGGGATAGCTGCATCCAAGGCCACGCGGGCCGCGATCATGCCCTGCTCCATCATTTCGCCGACGGTGACAGCCGCAGCGTCCGGCAGAACGTCGGCGATCCACACGAGCCGCGACCCCTCCGCCTCGGCCAAGACCTGGAAAGAGGCATTGTGGTGCGTCAGGCGCTCGCTGCGCACAGAATAGGCGAGTCGGCGCGCGTCTTCATCGACATCGACGATGACCTCCCGCGCCACAAGGCCGTTGGCAAAAGTGACGAGACGGGCGCCTTCCTCCATCGCTACGTCGACGACGAAGCCTGGGGCGAAGCGGGTATGGACCGCGCCGACGTCTCGGACGACGTCCCAGACTTGGTCCGGATGGGCGGACAGACGAATTTCTTTGCGGATCGAAGCCATGATCGGGCGCTCCTGTGTGAGGCGTCCATTCTCCCGCCAGAGGGCCTCGTTGGCTGGCGGATTTCGGACCCTGTCGGCCTCAGAGTCCCAAACGCCGGGCCCGGCCGGCGAAGCTCAGCGCCAGTCGCTCGGCGATCAGCTCGTCGGGGGCGCCCGCCTGTTTGCAGGCCTGGTCGGCGGCCAGAAGCTCGGGCTGGGCCGTGTCGAGCTCGGCCAGGGTCCAGGCACGGGCCTGGCGCGTCATCTCCCGTTCGGCCTTCCAGAAAACGCCCGCGCCCTTGACCGCTTCCTGGAGCGAGGCCCCGGACTGATGAGCGATCGCCACGCGCCGGAGCCGTGCAAGATGGCCGCTCATGGCCCGCACCGCGGCCGCGCCGCCCAAGCCTTCACGCGCCGCGCGCCTCAGACTTGCCTGGGCCGACGCCAGCCGGCCCCCGAAGGCTTCGCTGGCCGCCTCGGCGAGAGACGCCTCCGGTTCGACGCCGAGAAAGTCTTCCAGATCTTTTGGGCCCGCCGTCACGCCCGATCCGGGACCCAGGTAAAGGATGAGGCGCTCCATTTCCTGGCGGGCCACGCCGCGTTCATGCGGCAGGCGTTGAACGAAGACCTGTTGGGCCTCGGCGGTGAGGGCCAGATTCTCCTTCGCCAGGGCCTCGCGCGTGAACTGGATGAGATCGCCGGCCTCGTCCTCGTAGCAGGGAATAACGGCGCAACCGGCGGCCTTTTCAGCAAGCTTCCTGACGCCTGAATCACGGCCAAGATCGCCGGCTTCGATCAGCAAGAAGGCGTCGGGGTTGAGGCGGCCTTCGAGATGGGCGCTGACCGCTTCGCTCGCCGTGCGCTCGGCC
>DASXBY010000105.1:0-16681 GCA_036491455.1 Caulobacteraceae bacterium | reverse complement strand
TGAAGCAGCTGCTGGCGCCCGGCGCGGGCTATGAGCCGCTGCTCTACTACGGCGCGCGCGTGCTGCAGGACCGGATCATTTTCGGCAGCGGCTGGGGCACGAGCATGATCCCGTTGACCCAGCTGGTCCGCGAGACCGACGATCTGCCCCTGACCGACGCCGTCCGGCGCAAGTGGGTGCACGACAACGCCGCAAAGGTGTTGGGGCTGGACTGAATGTCGGCTTCATGGCCCGCCAAGGGGCGTCAGCGGTCTCGAGCACCCGCCCGAAAGCGGACGTTCCGAACGTCCGAGAGGGGTGAGAAGCGGACGTTCGCGCCGGCGCGCGCGATCGCTCTGGCCACCTTTCCCTTGCCCACAGAAGATCGCCGTCGCTAGAGTTTCGACAACGACGAGGAGTGGGGTCGCATCCGTGTCTGACGCCTTGTGTAACTGATGGACGAGCCGGTCCGGGCGCCCCGAATCGAGCCGCGTTGGCCAGTCGCAGTTACGATAGCCGCCGTGATTGGGGTGCTGGCGTTCCTGCCGGGACGCACCACGCTGCTACCTGGCTGGGTGACGTACGTGGTCGGCGCCGTGGCGCTCACGCCGATCGTTGCGGTCGGACTGACGCCCACCAGACCGTGGTGGATGCGCATCGAGCGCACGACGACACTGTCGTTGTTTGTTGTGGCGACGCTCGCGACGCTCGCAAACCTAGCCCACCTGATCCACATCATGATTCACAAGTCGAGGGAGCTCGGAGGCCTGCAGCTTCTTGGGTCGAGCGTCGCGATCTGGCTCACCAACGTGCTGGCGTTCTCACTGCTGTACTGGCAGATCGATCGCGGCGGTCCGGAAGCCCGGATGAACACCCCGGGGGCGCGACCCGATTGGCTCTTTCCGCAAACCGGAGCGTCAGCCGATGACGTGCCCGCTGGCTGGCGGCCGACCTTCGTCGACTATCTCTACCTCGCCTATTCGACGGCGACTGCGTTTAGCACCACCGAGGTCGCGCCGCTGACGTCCCGGGCCAAGATGCTGATGATGCTCGAAAGCTCGATCTCGTTGTTGGTCATCCTCGTGGTCGCGTCGCGCGCGATCAACATACTCAGCTCTTAGAGCAACTCCCAGCAGCCACTCGGCTCGCAGCTCGAAAGCGGACGCTCACGCGCACTCTCCACGTCCCTTGTGCGCAAATGGGCGCAGCTGGCGGCTCGGGCTCCGCCGCGCAGCACGGGCGATGAAACCCGGGCCGGACCCGAAAGAATGGCGCGCCCTATCTCGGGATTTCGCCTAATTGTCCCACCGTGAACGGTTCGGCAGAATATCCCGTGGGGAGCTTAACTGCGCGAGCGCGCTGGCGCCACAAAGGCCGGATGCCTCGGAGGCGGTCATTGCGGCCCCTCCAGTGGGCGCATGCAGCGTGGCGAAGCGTCTGTGGCGGGAGGAGAGCCCGTGAATCGATTCATTCGAGTGAGTGCGCTTGCGGCGTTTGCGGCGATCATGAGTTCCGCCCCATCCATGGCGGCCGATACGCCGGACGGGACCATAACCTTTCACGGCGGCGGGGTCGCCTTCATCGCCGGCGTGCACTGGGGTTCAGGAACGCTGCGCTACCACGGCCGCGACTATCCCCTGAAGGTCAGCGGTCTTTCGGTCGGCGAGGTAGGCGCCAACAATTACCACGCCTCCGGTGAGGTCTATCACCTGAACAAGGTGAGCGACATCGAGGGCACCTATGCCGCTGGCGAGGCCGCCGCGACGGTTGGCGGCGGCGCTGGAGCCTTATCGATGCAGAACGGAGCCGGCGTCGTGATAGACGCCCACAGCTCATCCGCCGGGCTCGATCTGAAGCTTGGACCGTCGGGATTGACAATCCAGCTCAAGAAATAGGCTTGAAGAGGGAGCGTCGGCGTCCGAAAGCGGACCTTCCGAACGTCGGAGAAGGGTGGTTAGCGGACATTCGCACCGGGCAGTGCTGAGGGCCTGACGGCCTTTCCCTTGCCTCCCGCCAATCGCCCTCGATAAGGTCACGGCAGCGACTTTGGGGCGGTGTCGCGTCAGCATGTCCGACATCTTCATTTCCTATGCTCGCTCGACGGAAACCCAGGCGAAACGGATCGCCGAGGCCCTGCGCGGGCTCGGCTATGACGTCTGGCGCGACGATGAGCTGCCGGCTCATCGCGCCTACGCCGAGGTGATCGAGGAGCGGCTGCGCTCGGCCAAGGCGGTGGTCGTGGTGTGGTCGGCGGAGGCTGCGAAGTCTCAGTGGGTCAGGGCCGAGGCCAACGTCGCCCGCGAAGCCGGAACCCTGGTCCAGCTCAGGCTCGACGGCGCCATCCCACCTTTGCCGTTCAATGAAATCCAATGCGCGGACATGACCGGTTGGGACGGCGACCTGGAGGCGCACGGCTGGAAGAAGGTCGCGGCGAGCGTCGCCGAACTGATCTCGGGCGATGCGCCCTCGCTCGAAACTGCCGCCATCCAACCCACCGTCCGCAAGCTATCCATCTGCGTCCTGCCGTTCTCCAACATGAGCGGCGATCCCGAACAAGAATATTTCAGCGACGGGATCAGCGAGGACATCATCACCGACCTTTCCAAAGTATCGGCCGTGCAGGTGACTGCCCGCAACTCGGCCTTCGCCTACAAAGGCAAATCCCCCGACCTCCGCCAAGTGGCCCGGGAGCTGAACGTCAGCCACGTGCTGGAGGGCAGCGTGCGCAAGGCTGGCGCCCGGGTGCGAATCACCGCGCAGCTCATCGATGGCGACACCGGCAATCACCTGTGGGCCGAGCGCTACGACCGCGACCTCACCGACATATTCGCGCTGCAGGACGAGATATCCGAGGCCATCGTAGCGGCTCTGAAACTCAAGCTGCTGCCTGAGGAAAAGAAGGCCATCGAGCGGCGCGGCACCGACAGCGCCGAGGCCTACGACCTCTACCTGATGGCCCGTCAATACAGGCGGGCCGGCAACTTTGGCGTTTCGCGAGATGAGGCCGTTCTCCGTCTTGCCAGCCGGGCCGTCGAGATCGACCCGGCCTATGCCGGCGCCTGGGCGCTGATGGGGTGGGCGCAGTCAAGCCTTCGCTTCCGCCACGGTCGACTAGACATCGACGGCTCGGCGGCGGTCGAGAAGGCGCTGGCGCTCGATCCGGACCTCGCCGAGGCCCACGCCGCCAAGGCGAGCAAGCTTCGGACCGAGGGCCGTTACGACGAGGCCTGGGAGGAAATCGGGACCGCCCTCAAATTCGACCCCGAGTGCTTCGAGGCTCACTATGCCGCCGCCCAGCTCTGTTTCAGGCAAGGGCGCTTCGCCGACGCCGTACCATACTATGAAATGGCGGCGGCGCTGATCGAAACCGACGTCGAATCTTCCGGTTTGCTGATCACCTGCTACACCGCGCTCGGCGATATAGACGGGGCGCGGCGGGCGGCTCGCATGGCCCTCGCCCGCGCCGAAGCGGTCCTGAGCCAGGACCGCGGCAATGGGTTGGTGATGAGCTATGGTGTGGTCGCACTGGCAGTCCTTGGCGAAGGAGACCGGACCCGCGACTGGATCCGCCGCGCGCTGCTGGTCGACCCGGACAATCAGCTCATGCGCTACAACTTCGCCTGCACCCTCAGCACCTATCTCCAGGATACCGAGGGCGCGCTGGGCCTGCTTGGCCCCTACATCGCCCAGGTCACCCGCACCGATCTCGAGTGGACCAAGACCGACCCGGACATGGCGCCCCTGCGCGATGACCCGCGCTTCCAGGCCATGATCGCGGAGGCCGAAGCGCGCCTGGCGGCGGAGCAATCCGCCGCGACGGCGTAAAGGAGTTCCGAGAGTCCGCCTTGGGTCGTTAGCGGGCCTTGGCCAGTCGCCCGAAAGCGGACTCCGCCACATCGCAATGTCGTGGGCTCTTCTTCGCGAGACGTCCGCCGCCCCGGAAGGGCGTCCGCATCCATCGGGTCAAGATTCAGCGCGCTTAAGGGTTAGACCGACTAGCATCGCACCGCGATCTGATCGGACACTCCAACATCCAGACCTCCCGATGGAGCGCGCCATGCCAATCAACGCCACGCCAACTCCAGGTCCGATGCTGATCACGCCCACAGACCACACCCTGATCCCGCTGGCCGCCCACCGGTTCGTGAACACAATTTCGATGGTTGGCCTGATGGCCGCCGCGCTGGCGTTCAGCGGGTGCGCGACAGTCGAGTCGGTGGAGAAGGCGCAAGCCACCGCGGACCATGCGCAAAGCAGCGCCGACGCCGCTAACGGTGCGGCCCTGGCGGCTCATGAAGCCGCGCGAAGGGCGCAAGCGACCGCCGACTCGGCTCAGGCGGCGGCGCAGGCGGCCGGGGCCTCAGCGCAATCGGCGCAAGCCGCCGCCGAGCGCGCGCAGGCCACAGCGGATCATGCGCAAGCCCTGGCCGCTGACGCCGACAGGGACGCCAATCTGGCGCTGGCCAGGACCAAACGCCACGTCCGCCGCGCCCACGGCCATCACGTGCACAGTCATACGCACGTCCACTACCATTACCATTACCATGTGCATCATCACATGACGTCGGCGACTCCCGCGCCCGCTCCGCCGGCGCAATAGACTTTCGGAGAGTCGTGGAAGCAGGTGCTGGCGCCCGGCTCGGCCGCTGCTCTCCTACAGCGTGGCCTCCCACGACTTTCTTCTTGCCCACCGTTGATCGACTTGCCTCATAATATGGCGAGGCGGGGTCGGAGGCGCGGATGACCGAGTCCTTCAGGATGGACGCGGCGGAGCGGGCATTGCTGGACCGCGACGGCTATGTGCTGCGCGAGGCGGTGTTCGACGGGGCGGAGTGCGCGGCCATCATCGCCGACTGCGAGGCGCTGGTTCGCCGGGTGACGACGGAGAAGGCGCGCAACAAACTGCGCGTCGGCGGCTACCTGATCGAGTTCGAGAAGGAACTCGGCGTCGTCGCCAAGTGGGAGCCCGAGGCGCCGGAGCTGCTGATGGGCCTGGAGCCTCTCGTGCGGATCTCCGAACCCCTAGCGCGACTCGCCCGCGATCCGCGCCTTGTCGATCCCAGCAAAGACATAGTCGGCGCGGACGAGGTCGACCTCTTCACCGAGAAGCTGAACCTGAAGCGAGCGCGGAAGGGAGGGTCGATCTGGCTCCATCAAGACTATCCCTATTGGGCGGACGTAGCCCAGGTCGCCGACCGCGTGGCGACAGCCATGGTGTTTCTGGACGACGCCACCCCGGAAAAGGGCTGTCTGGAAGTGGCGCCGGGCAGCCACCGCGATGGCCTCGGTGCGCGCAAGCAGGCCAGCGATTTCGGCAGCCGAGAGATGGATCCTGAGACCTTCGACGAGAACCGGCTCATCCCGCTTGAGGTCGGCGCCGGCGCGGTCGCCTTTTTCGGCGCATTCCTGGTGCACCGCTCGCTGCCGAACCGCTCCGACGAGGACCGTCGGGCTCTGCTTTACAGTTACCAGCCTGCCGGCCACCCGCACCTCAGTCGACTAACGGGCCAGGATGTGAAGCGTATAACCGAGGCGAGATAGTCACGCCCGAAAGCGGACGCTCTGAACGTCTGAGAAGGTGAAAGGCGGACGTCTGAGACTGATGGCGCGCATTGACATCCATGGTTCGAAGATAAGGTCGATCCGCCCTAAGTAGCGCCCATGGCGGCGTCGTGGCGCCGGTCCGGCCTCGTCAGTTCGGATTGGCCGCGCCCGCTGGAGGCGCGGTCGCGTCCGGCAGAGTGAAGGCCCCCCGCCGCGATTCGTGCGCCCTGAGGTCGGCCACTTGGCTGATCATCGGTTGCTGAGGCACCAAGACAAGTCCCGTGGCCGGCCAATCCAGGTCGACGATCAAGGCGATGGATGCCGCGATCATCACGAAGACAGCCGACGACGCGGCAAGGTGACGGTTTCCCGCGAGCGCGAGATTGAAGCCGCACAAGGAAGCTGTACCGATCGACACCAAGGCCAGGAGCCAGAATACCGCCCCGGGCACCGGAGCCAGTCGTGCTGCCTGCCGCGAGGCCGCAAGGTCGAACATCTCGTTTGTGGTGAGTAGTACGCTCGTCGTGACCGGAGCACTCTGTGGGAGCCTGAGCGCGGACGCAGTCTCCTTCCAGATCTGATCCTGCAGTTCGCCGGTCCGTCGCCCGATATCGGCAAGGCGCCGGGCATCCCTGCCGGCAGCAAAGAAATCCAGTCGTGCGGCGCCGTACTGGGTGACCAGGGCGTCGAGGCGGGGGCCGAATGCGCCAGGCAGCAGGCTGTCGCGCAGATAGGTCGTCGAAAGGGCGTTAGCCTCGGCCACAACAAGTTCGCGCCGTGTTTCGAACCGTTCGGCGGACATGGCGAAGGTAAATCCGATCAAGAGGCCCATCAGGCCCATCGCACCGCCCAGCAGAACACCAGCTCCCTCATTGTTGGGGTTTGGCCCGGCCGCCACACGCGCGCCTATCCGCGCCCCGACCCAGCCCGCCATCAGCAAAGCCCCAATCAGGACCACTACAACCAGCAGGATCATGGCGCCGCTCCCTGCACCGCATGGCGAGTTTTGCGATTTGCTCGTCCGATATGGCTAAGTTTATCGGCGGTGTCGAGAAACGCCCTCCAAGGGACGGACTTGCGTAGAATTCATGGCCCCACCGGGCTGGGCGCCGCAAATCTGACCTTGCGTGGCCTGGCTCTTCGCCTTTGTAGGCCAAATCCCTGAGGGCCCCAATCGAGCCCGGCAGCGCGGAGCTGCGGTCCCGATTGCGCGCGCCGGGAAGGGTCGTAATGTAGGGCGAACCCGCGGAGGCTGCTCTCCCGAGGGCATGAGAAGAGTGAGGTTGCGATGGCCAAGGGTCAGAAGCGAAGCAACAAGGAAATCCGCAAGCCGAAGACGGCGCCGCCGAAAACCAAAGGCGCCGCGGCAGCCCGCGACTTCATGGCTCCGCCCGCGAAGAAAAAGTAGCGGCGAAGTTCCACGGGTCCAGCTCGCTGCGCCCTTCGGCCGCTCGCGGGAGTCCCACGGGCCCAAGCTCGCTGCGCCCTTCGGCCGCTCGCGGGAGTCCCACGGGCCCAAGCTCGCTGCGCCCTTCGGCCGCTCGCGGGCCCTAGATGACGCCGCTCGCGCAGGCGCTCGCGCCGGGGCGCCGGTGCGTGCACAACGATCGGCATGAGCGCGCGCTTCACGAGTCGATGGCGAACCTGGCGTCCTGACAGGTTCCGGGGGCCGCGTTGCGGGCGACGATGTCCTGGAAGCGGCCGGTCTTGTTGATGGCGGCGAGGCCGATGTCGGCGAAGGCGCTCTCGCCGAAGATGTTGTCGGAGAGGAGCGGGTTGGTCAGGGCCTGGGAGAAGGCGTCCACCCCGACCATGGTGCGCATGAGATCGCCCAGCGGTGAGCCGGCGTAGCGGTCCTCCGCCAGAAGCCCGACCCCCAGATCGATATCGTCGACGCTGCGGTAGAGCTTTTCGAGCAGGGCCGTGGTGCGGGCATCGCCGGCGAGCTCGGCGATGGACTTGCAGGGCGCCATGCCGAAGTGGGCGCGGTAGGCGTTGTAGGGCGCGAGCTTGAACATCCGGCCGAAACTGACGGCGGCGAGATCGGCCTTAAGCAGGAACCAGGGGGTGTTGAAGAGGCCGATGCGGCCGGCCACCGTGTGCGAGGCGGCGTCGATGAGCGCCTCAGGGCCGACCTGCTCGATGAGGGCGTTGTTGTAACGGAAGAGCGACTGGTCGAGCGGCTGGCCTGCCAGGGTCACGATGTCCGGCGGCAGGGAATGCCAGCGATAGAGCAGGTCGAACTCCAGGCAGATGCGATTGGTGCGGTACCAGCGCTGGCGCTCGGCAAAGTGGTGTTCGACGAACACCTTGAACTTCGCGCCTGACAGATGATTGATGTATTCCTCGATGATGATGCGCAGCAACATCACAATGTTGGTGTTGCGCGCCAGGGCGAACAACCGGTCGTCATCCCAGTCTGGCCAAGCCTTGCGCATCGCCCGCGCCAGCCTGTTGTGCTCGCGCGCGAAGATGATGCTGATGGCGTTGTAGAAGACCGTGGAATTGCCGCGCTCGACGCCGGTGGCGTAGCTGAGGTTGCGGCGGCCAGGCTCCATGGCGAAGGGCGGCGCGGTCGCGGTTACCAGGGCGTCGAGGCTGGCCGCGTAGAAGAGGCCCTCGTAGCGCGGAACGAGCAGCGCAAGACCGGCCTGGTTTCCCTGCTCATAGAGGAACGGCAGCAGCTCGCCGCGATCGGTGGCGCGCATGGTCAGCTCGCCGCCCTGCCCGCTACGCAGGAGGCCGGCCTCGGCGGCGTCGAGCCCATAGATCTGGCAGAGGTCGATCTCGTGGTTGGAGGTGTTGCGCCGGGCGTCGATCGCATTGGTGCGCAGGAAGCTGTCGGTGAACCACTGGGCGAAGAAGCAGAAGAGGGCCGAGGTGTTGGAGGGGATCATGATCTCTTGGCCCGCGGCGTCCTTGCTGCGAGCGAAGAGTTCCCCCATCGCCTCGAGGGGCGGCAGGTCTGGCGAGGGCTCGACAGGCGGCAGATGGCGGCCAGTGAAGCCGCGGTCGACGAGGCCGGTCCAGGAGACATAGTCGGTGACCTGAGCCGGCGGCTGGTAATCCGGCCCCGGATGGTAGTTGGCGGCGACCGCGCCGCCCGACCACAGCGACAGCGGATAGGGCCTGGGCGGCGTGGAGTTCACGATCGAGGAGATGTAGGCGGCGTTGATGACATCGCGCAGGCCCGGAATGCGCTGCACGCGCCGCCAGAGCCAGCCGTAGCGGAAGACCAGGCCGGCGACCTTGTGGGTGACAATCCGGATCGGGCCTTCGATGTAGCTCAACATGGGCGCCTCCCTCAGGTCTCGCTCGGACGACGGATTGGCGCGAAGCGCACCGCGCCCTGGGCGCCCGCCGCTCGATCGAAGACCGTGTAATAATTGTTAAGCAGCGGAAGGCCGAGGTTGGACTGGTTCGCCTCCGACATCGGCCCTGTGATGCGGAACGAGGCCTGGCCGGCGACGGGCGAATCCGTCTGCCAGTAGGTATCGGGCGCGACGGTGAGCGCCACATCCTCGCCGGTCTCACCCGACAGGGTGAAGACGATGTCTGGCCAGGACGCCAGGTCGAGGGCTGCCGTGGAGACGGGCCGTCCGTCCACGGCGTCCTGGACGATTCGGGCGAAGGCCGGGTTCGCCGCGGCGAGGCCGGCCAGCACCGCCTGGTAGACGTCGCTCGCGAGCCTCAGCCGGTCGCTGCCGCTGTCGATCAGCGCGTTGGAGAAAAGGGAGGTCTGATAAGCCGGCTGCAGGGCCGCGGCCCTCACTGGGGCGCCGGCGCCGACGCGAACCGAGGTGAGGTTGGTGTTGTAGAAGGCGTCATGGACGATGGCGACGGAGACGAAGGCTCCCTCATAGAGGTCGGCCTCTTCCTCGCCGCCGCCCAGGACGAAGACGCCGTTGTTGAGCGGGTCTTTGGACTGCGACGCCGGATCGCTTCCCATCCGTGTGCTGACGGCTGATCTTGGAGCATAGAAGGCGAAGCGATTGGCCACGAGGCCCTTGCCTACCAGTTGGTCGAGATAGGGGGCCAGGGTCCGGGGCGGCGTCGGCTTAGGGATCGCCTTGAACTCAGCCAGGAGTGCGTCCCAGTCGCCCGTCCCGAACGGCCACGGGAAAGTCGCGGCGGGCAACCCCTTGCCGGTGAGGTACGACGAGAGGTCCCAGGCCGGGTTTTCGCCACCGTAGGCGAGGCCCATGACGCCGTTGACGCCGCCGAGGCTCCCCTCCTGAACGACGGCGATGGCGATCGAGGTATCCTTCAGCACGAGCGCATCGGGGCCGTCGCCCAAGCTGATGTCGGTGGTGACGACCGGGCCGGCCCATCCCCCTCCGCCGTAGGTGATGAGCTGGGCCAGGGGGGTCACCATCAGGGCTTCGTCATCCGTTCCGTCGTATACGGAGGATTCGACCGCCAGGCTGCTGCTGCCGGTGTCGAGCAGGACGTTGACCACGGCGCCGCCGGCGCCGACGCGGAGCCTCGCCGACCAGGCGCTGCCGTCCCGGACATTGGTGAGGGGGATCCGCAGCGGTTTGCCCGGCGTCTTGGCTGCGGCCACGCGGTCTTGCTGGACGTTCGCCATGGCGCCCCCGGATTGGACGAAGCTTATCGCACAGGCGAGGAGATTCCGCCTCTCCCTATGGTTATGGGAGAGACGTCATCCGGGGGCTGCGTTCCGCCCGCGCGTCAGTCCGGGTGGATGTGGGTGATCTTGGAGCCGTTCAGGGTGAGGCCGCCCATCAGCCCTTTCTGGCCGAAGAACATGGCGTAGACCGGCTGGCTGAGGTTCGTCGTATCCAGGTTCGCGGCCAAACCCTGGTCGACCACCACGATTTCCGGGCCGCCGCCGAGCGCCCAGCCCTGAGAGTTGCGCAGGTAGTCCAGCGCCGCGCGCGTCATGAAGAACATGGCCAAGCTGTATTCCTGGGCGCCGGCCTGGAAGCCGAAGGATCCGGCCACGAAGCTGAAGTATTCGGTCGACCGGCCGCCAATGCGCAGCACGCCCTCGCCGCCCTCGCCGCCGAAGATGAACCCTGCCTTGAGGTTGTGCGGGAAGACAAGCACGCCTTGCGCACGCCTGACGAGCTCGCGGGCCTTTGGGCTTGCGGCATAGAGGCGCGACATGGCCGCATCGGCGCGCGCATCGATCTGAGCGCGTGAGGCGGCGTCGGCGGCGGTTCCCACCGATGCGGCGGCGGCGCCCAGGCCCAGAAGCACGATGCGCCGGTCCGCGATCGGCGGGGTCTTGGGATCGTCGATATCCATGGCTCGCTCCTCATTGCGTGCGACGTCCGTCCGCGACGGCTCTGCTTGATGGACAACGTACATGCCGGCGCCGAGGTTGCTCAAGGTTGGCGCCGACTTGGGAGGGCGGTGCTTCAGGTCATCTCGGCTTCCAGCTCGGGCTCTGGCTCGACTTGGGCGCGCCGCTCGCCGTCGTAGACGAATTCGGCAGCGTCGAGATCGATCGCCGGGATCTCCTGGCGCTCGCGCCAGTAGTCCTGGTTGTGCCGCCATTCAGGCCGGTCGCCGCGCCGCGGCAGCTGGTCCAGGCCGCGCATGAGGTAGCCCGGGTTGAAATTGTCCTCCTCGATCCACGGCAGGATCGACATGTCCCGATCCTGGTCTCGAAGGGCGACCTCGACCCGCCGGGCGTGCAGCCTGTCCATGTGGTTCAGCAACTTGCAGACGAAGTCGGCGACCAAGTCCACGCGTAGGGTCCAGCTGGCGCGGAAGTAGCCGAACACCCAGAGCATGTTGGGAACGCCGGTGAACATCATGCCGCGGTAGGTGACGGTGTCGTGCCAGTTCACCGCCTTGCCATCGACGCTGAACGGGATATCGCCCATCACCGACAGCCTAAAGCCGGTGGCGGCGACGATGAGGTCGGCCTCGATTTCCTGGCCTGAGGCGGTCAGCACGCCTTTTTCCGTGAACCGCTCGATGGTGTCGGTGACGACGTCGAGCTTGCCGGCGGCGGCGGCCTTGAAGACATCGCCGTCCGGGCAGAAGGCGAGCCGCTGCTGCCACGGCCGATACTTGGGAATGAAGTGCGGCTCGAACTGAAAGTCCTCGCCGGCATATTGGCGGATCAGCGCCTTGAGCTCTTCGAACACCTGATCAGGCTCGGTCACGCAGCGCTTCGTCATCGCATTCTGGTCATGCATGATCTGGGTGCGGACGACGCGGTGGACCGTCGGCTCGTCGATGCCGACCTGGCGCAGTCGATCGGCCAGCTCGTTGCGGTTTGGACTGCAGAAGAAGTAGGTCGGCGAGCGCTGCAGCATGGTGACCCTGGCCGCCTTCTCGCAGAAGGAAGGCACGATCGTCGCGGCGGTCGCCCCTGAGCCGATCACCAGGATGCGCTTGCCGGCGTAGTCGTTATTCGGATCCCACAGCTGGGCGTGGACGAACTGGCCCTTGTAACTGGAGAGCCCTGGCCAATCGGGGACGTAGGGCCTGTTGTGGTCGTAGTAGCCTTGGCACATCCACAGGAAATTGCAGGTGAACGTCACCTCGGCGCCGTCGGCGATGGCCTCCACGCGCCAGTGGTTGTCCGCGCTCGACCATTTGCAGGCGGTGATCCGGTGTCCGTAGAGGATTTGGCCGCCGATGCCGTTCTCTTCGATCACCTCGCCCATGTACTTGAGGATTTCCTCGCCGCTGGCGATCGGCGGCCCGATCCAGGGCTTGAAGCGGTAGCCAAACGTGTAGAGGTCCGAATCCGAGCGCACGCCGGGGTACTTGTGCGTCTCCCAGGTGCCGCCGAACGAGTCCTTGGCCTCGAGGATCACATAGCTTTTGGCGGGGCACTGGTTCTGCAGGTGATAGGCCGCGCCGACGCCCGAAATTCCAGCGCCGACGATGAGCACGTCGACGTGAAATCCGCGGCCCTCCGCCTCGACAACCGTTTCCATCTTTCCTCACTCCGATCCTGGTCCGCCCTCACTGCACGCCCAGCAAGGGCGCACGCATTGACGTCGATCAATTCGCGGCGGCGTCCGGCGCATACGGGCTGCCACCACTTGGGTCGAGCCTAGTCCGATGAACGAAGGCGTTTGACCAAAATCAAGGCCGTGGCGACCGGTTCGCCCTATGGCGCCGACAAGCGATGGAGC
Source organism: Caulobacteraceae bacterium (assembly GCA_036491455.1). Lineage (GTDB taxonomy): Bacteria > Pseudomonadota > Alphaproteobacteria > Caulobacterales > Caulobacteraceae > Acaudatibacter. Next base: position 4,034 of record DASXBY010000105.1, on the reverse strand, counting down.
GTGCGTCAAGGACATGTCGCCCTACAGGATCAATTACCTAGGTCCCGACCACCGGGTCGGCTTGGAGGAGATGCAATGGTTCGAGGACGACGACCATGCGCTGGACGCCGTTGGCCGCAGTCCGCACCGGGATGAAATCGAGGTTCGCCAGGGCGATCGGCTGGTGGCGCGCTTTCCGCCGACCAGCCCCGTTGGGATTTTCGATCCGCGAGGTCCGCGATGGAGAATTTGATCGAGACCCTCCTCGAGGACCATCTCAACATGGGCCGGCTGCTGGCCGCCCTGGACCACCAGATCGAGGTCTTCGCTTCCGGCGAAGCTCCGGACTACGACGTCGTGGTGGGCGTGGCCGAGTATTTCCTCGACTATCCCGACAAGCACCACCATCCCAAGGAGGAGGTAATCGCGGCCAAGCTTGCAGAGATCGATCCGGCCCCGTCCATCAACGCCGCCGATCTGGCGAGGGCGCATCAGACGCTTCACCGGCACGCCCAGGATTTTCGCGAAGCGGTTCGGGTCTTGCTGATCGAATCCGACATTTCGCGCGACACCATTGTACAGGCGGCGCGCCGTTTTATGGACGCCGAATCCGCCCACATGCGCGCCGAGGAAGCTGACCTCTTCGTCAGGGCGAATGCCTTGCTAGAACCTGAAGACTGGATCGAAATCGAAGCCGCCCTCGGCCAAGGCCGCGATCCATCGTTCGGCGGGGCAGCGATCTTCCGCACACGCAGCGAACGCCTGCTTGCCTGGGAGGCGGAAGACGAGGACTCGTCCGCGGCCCCCTAGGATCGGCCGCGCGGCGATCCAGTCATGTTGATCCAGATCAAGGCGCGGCTCCAGTCCTGGGGGCAAACCTCCATCGGTTCGCTGGGCAATCCAATCACCGGCGGATCACAGCCACGGACATGGCGAAGGAGGCGGCGCGGCAAAGGGCGCCGCCTCCAGTCCGTTGCACATCCGAGCAATTTCCCCTGACATCGCCGAGGTTTAAAGTGGCCCCATCGGGAGGGCTATTTCCATGCGGGTCGGTGAGCTCAATATGGCGAGCGCCTCGCCGGTCGCAGCGCTGTGCCTGTTTCTCGCCGCGCCTGCGGCGGCTCAGGACTTCGGGGGTTGCGCGCGGCCCATAGACTGGCGCGAGGTCTATCCCCAGCCGGGACAACCCCGGGCGGAGGTCGCCGCCTGCCTCAAGGACAAGGCCTGGGATGCCCGTCATCTGAAGGTTCCCCTCAGATCCGCCGCCAGCGGCGTCGTCGCTCAATGCGAAGTGGACGTCGTCTTCTTCGAGGGTCCCCAGGGATCGGACGCCCGGTTCCGGGCGCAACGTGAAATTGACGCGGTCGACAACGAGAGCGTTCAGAACGCCACCGCGGCGGTGACCCACTACCGTGGCTGCCTCGGTTCTTAAGGTTCGAGGGGCCCGACCATGGACAAAGACCTTCGGCAGAGGCCGCTGACCGGCCCGGGCGAGCTGGTTTTCGCGCTCACCATGATCGGCCTGGGGATCACTGGCTTCGCCTGGCACGGCTTCACGCCGACCTGGCAGCCGATCCCGGCCTGGGCGCCGGAGCACGCCTGGCTTCCCTATCTGTGCGCCGCCGTCACCCTGGTCTGCGGCGCGGGCCTGCTTTGGCGGCGCACGGCGGCCCTGGCCTCGCGCCTGCTTTTGGCCCTGCTCCTGGTCTGGTGGCTGGTGTCCCGGCTGCGAGTCGCGGTCCTCGAGCCGACCTCGTCGGTCGCCTGGGAGAACGCCGGAGAGACGACGGTCTACCTTGCCGCCGCCTGGGCGCTCTACGCCTGCTTCGGCGACGACTGGGACCGGCGCAGGGGCTTCGCGGTCGGCGAGAACGGCCTGCGCATCGCCCGGGCTCTCTTCGGCCTGGCCATGATCGCCTTCGGCTTCGCCCACCTCGCCTATCTCAAGGAAACCGCCTCCCTGGTTCCGAAGTGGATTGCGGGCCACGAGGGCGTGGCGACTTTCACCGGCTGGGCCTACATCCTGGCCGGCGTCGGCGTCCTCACCAGCGTCGCCGCACGTCTGGCCGCGACCCTGGCCGCCTTGCAGATCCTCGGCTTCACCATGCTGGTGTGGGCGCCCCAGGTTCTGGCCGGCTCGAAGGATCCATCGGTGTGGAGCGAGACCCTGGTCTCCTGGACCCTGACGGCCTGCGCCTGGGTGGTGGCGGAATCCTACCGCGGCGCCCGCTGGCTCGGCGAATTCCCGGCCGACGATCGGGCCTGAACCGGGAGGCGCGCGATGGCCTTGAAGGGTGGAGAACGGCTGCTGGTGAGGATGGCCGATCCGTCGCCACTGCGCAGACTCGCCACCCGGGCTTCCGCCGTGCTGCGCGGCTACGACCTGCAGCCGCTGATGCCGTTCGCGCCGCGTAGGACGCTGACGGGGACGCCGACCCCGCGGTGGCTGACCGCCCGGCCGAAAGCGGGCCCGTCCGGCGCCACGCCCTGGGACGAGGCGCACCGCGCCGCGGCCGCCTTCGGCTACGCCCACTATGTCGAGCCGGACATCCTGCATGAGACAGCGACGGCCGCCGCCACGGCCGCGGAATCGGAACGGGGCCTCGATCCGAACTGGCCGCCCCCTGGCCCGGTCTCGCCCGGCTGGCACCTGGAGAGCGGCTTTACCGGCTTCGCCGACGTGCGCGCCAAGGCCACCGGCGCGGGGGTTCGGATCGCCCATCTCGACACCGGCTATACGCCGGCCCACGCCTCAACGCCGAAGAACCTCGACCCGGCCCTGGCCTATGATTTCGTGCTGGGCCGGCCAGGGGCCGTGGATCCGGGCGGGTCAGGCCTTCTCATCAACCCCGGTCACGGCACGGCGACCCTGGCGCTGCTGGCCGGCGGCGAGATGAGCCTCGACTTCCAGGGCCAGGGCTTCAGCGGCCTGGTCGGGGGGGCGCCGGACGCCGTCATCGCGCCGGTGCGGATCGGCGAATCCGTGATCCACCTCTGGACCAGCACCCTGGCCCAGGGTCTCTACTGGGCGCTGGCGCCGTGCGGCGATCCGAGCCTGCGCTGCGACGTGGTCAGCCTCAGCCACGGTGGCCTGCCGACCCGGCTCTGGGCGGACGCGGTCAACGCCCTCTACGACGCCGGGGTGGTGGTCGTGGCCGCCGCCGGCGACAGCATCTTCCTTGAGCTTATCGACATCGCCACGCACTTCACCATCTATCCCAGCGCCTTCGACCGGGTGATCACGGCGCTGGGCGCCACCTACGCCAAGGCGCCGTACAAGACAGACGTGATCGGCCAGATGCAGGGCTGCTGGGGCCCGGATGACGTCATGGACAAGGCGTTGGCGGCCTATACGCCCAACATCGCCTGGATGGATTACGCCCACCCGCCGAATGGCTTTTCCATGCGCGGCAGGGGCACCTCGTCCTCGACGCCGCAGATCGCCGCCGCCTGCGCCCTGTGGCTGCAGCTCTACGGAGCGGACTTGCCGGCGGAGCCCTGGCGGCGGGTCGAGGCCTGCCGTCTTGCGCTGTTCGATTCAGCCGACAGCCGCGGTGACAAGACCGAGCTCGGCTGGGGCCTGCTGAACGTCCCGCGACTGCTGGACGCCGACCTCTCGGCGCGCGCGATCGCGGCAGCCGCGAGCGCCCATCCGATGCCGCCGGACGCGGTGTCGTTCGCCCTATGGCGTTTGCTGCTGGGCCAGGGGCCGCCGGGCAGCGACGCCGACCGGATGTACGAGACCGAGGTCGCCCAGACCGTCCGGCAGTCTGACAATCCGGAGCTTCGCGCCAAGGCGAGGCTGGCGGCCACGATCCCGTCAACGCCCTCCGATAAGGCCAGGGCCCGCGAGCTGCTGCTGGCTGAAGGCGTGTCGGCGGCGCTCGAAGCCCGGCTGAAGGAAACGACGTGATGATCGAGGGATCCTGCCACTGCGGCGCCGTCAGCTGGACCTTCGCGGGCGAGCCGGATGGCGCGACGGCGTGCAACTGCACGGTCTGCCGGCGCTATGGCGTGCTGTGGGCCTATGACTTCGAGAACGAGGGCATCCACGT
>DASXBY010000104.1:0-7851 GCA_036491455.1 Caulobacteraceae bacterium | reverse complement strand
CCGCTTGAACGCCTCGCCGGTCTGGCCGTCCACCAGCGTCACCTGGCCGGAGCGGTAAAGCCCCGCCTCTTCCAGCAGCCGCTCGATGTCGCCGATGTGCGCGCCGTCGAACACCGGGGTGGCGATCGGCACGCCCTTGGTGAGGTTGCGGGCCAGCTCGGCCAGCTCCTCGAGGCCTGGCGCCTTGGCGGACAGAAGAAGGCGCTCGTGACGCGGCTTCAGGAAATCTACGGCAAGGAGCAATCCCTGCCGACGGATGAAGCGGAACTGATCGAACTGGCGCGCAATCTATCCAAGGGCGTGCCGATCGCGACACCGGTGTTCGACGGAGCCCACATCGGGGACATCGAGAACCTGCTTGAAGAAGCCGGCCTCGACCGTTCCGGCCAGGTGAAGCTTTACGACGGTCAGACAGGCGATGAGTTCAAGCGGCCGGTCACCGTCGGCTACATCTATATGCTGAAGCTGCACCACCTGGTGGACGACAAGATCCACGCTCGCTCGATCGGACCCTACAGCCTGGTCACCCAGCAGCCGCTGGGCGGCAAGGCTCAGTTCGGCGGTCAGCGCTTCGGCGAGATGGAGGTCTGGGCGCTTGAAGCCTATGGCGCGGCCTACACCCTGCAGGAAATGCTGACGGTGAAGTCCGACGACGTCGCAGGTCGAACCAAGGTCTATGAATCGATCGTTCGCGGCGATGACGCCTTCGAAGCGGGCATCCCGGAAAGCTTCAATGTTCTGGTCAAGGAGATGCGGTCTCTCGGCCTGAACGTGGAGTTGGAGAACAGTTGATCGATTTGATCACAGAACTGGACGCCATCGGGCGAAGGGAGAGGCGTCGCGCCTCTCCCCAGCCGCGTCCGAACGTATCCTTCACTCAATCGGGTGGCCAATGAATCAGGAAGTCCTCAATATTTTCAATCCGGTCGTCGCCGCGCCGACGTTCGACCAGATCCGTATTTCGCTGGCCAGCCCGGAGAAGATCCGCTCCTGGTCGTTCGGCGAGATCAAGAAGCCCGAGACCATCAACTACCGCACCTTCAAGCCGGAGCGGGACGGGCTGTTCTGCGCCCGGATTTTCGGCCCGACCAAGGACTACGAGTGCCTGTGCGGAAAGTACAAGCGCATGAAATACAAGGGCATCATCTGCGAGAAGTGCGGCGTTGAGGTGACTCTCGCCCGCGTCCGCCGCGAGCGGATGGGCCACATCGAGCTGGCCTCGCCGGTGGCGCACATCTGGTTCCTGAAATCGCTGCCCAGCCGCATCGCCATGGTGCTGGACATGCCGCTCAAGGACATCGAGCGCGTCCTCTATTTTGAATACTACATTGTCACGGAGCCGGGCCTCACCGCGCTGAAACAGCACCAGCTGGTTTCGGAAGAGGAGTACCTGCGGTTCCAGGAGGAGTTTGGCGACGATTCCTTTAGCGCCGAAATCGGCGCCGAGGCGATCCAGAGGCTGCTCAAGGCCATGGATATGAGCGCCGAGGCGGAGAAGCTTCGGGCTGAACTGCTGGTCACCACCTCTGAGATCAAGCTGAAGAAGGCCTCAAAGCGGCTCAAGGTCATCGAGGCCTTCATCGACAGCGGCAACAAGCCCGAATGGATGATCCTGGACGTGATTCCGGTCATCCCACCCGAGCTGCGGCCTCTCGTGCCTCTTGATGGCGGGCGTTTCGCCACCTCCGATCTCAATGACCTCTATCGCCGCGTCATCAACCGCAACAATCGCCTCAAGCGCCTGATCGAGCTGCGCGCGCCGGACATCATCATCCGCAACGAAAAGCGGATGCTTCAGGAAGCTGTCGACGCCCTCTTCGATAACGGCCGCCGCGGGCGGGTGATAACGGGCGCCAACAAGCGGCCGCTGAAATCTCTGGCCGACATGCTGAAGGGCAAGCAGGGTCGATTCCGCCAGAATCTTCTCGGCAAGCGCGTCGACTATTCCGGCCGCTCGGTCATCGTCGTCGGTCCGGAACTGAGGCTGCATGAGTGCGGCCTGCCAAAGAAGATGGCGCTCGAACTGTTCAAGCCATTCATCTACGCCAGGCTGGACGCCAAGGGGCTGTCTGGCACGGTCAAGCAGTCCAAGCGCATGGTCGAGCGCGAGCAGCCGCAGGTCTGGGATATCCTCGAAGAGGTGATCCGCGAACATCCGGTGATGCTCAACCGCGCGCCGACCCTGCACCGCCTGGGCATTCAGGCGTTTGAGCCCAAGCTCATCGAGGGAAAGGCGATCCAGCTCCACCCGTTGGTCTGCACCGCTTTCAACGCGGACTTTGACGGCGACCAGATGGCGGTCCACGTGCCGCTGTCTTTGGAGGCTCAGCTCGAAGCCCGTGTGCTGATGATGAGCACGAACAACATTCTCTCGCCGGCTAACGGCAAGCCGATCATCGTCCCCTCTCAGGATATTGTGCTGGGCCTCTACTACATTTCCCAGGCGAAGGACGGGGAGCCGGGTGAAGGCAAGGCCTTCTACGATATCGGTGAGATCGATTCGGCGCTGGCCGCGAGCGTCGTCAGCTTACACTCGAAGATCAGGGCCAGGTTTTCCGAGATGGACGCCGATGGCCATATCGTCAGCAATCTGATCGAGACTACGCCGGGCCGAATGAAGATTGCCGCTCTTTTGCCCAAGCATCCGGCGATCCGCTACAGCCTGGTCGATCGAAGCCTGACCAAGAAGGAGATCGGCAACCTGATCGACGTGGTCTATCGCCACTGCGGTCAGAAGGCGACGGTGATTTTCGCCGACCAGGTAATGGGTCTGGGCTTCCGCGAGGCGGCCAAAGCCGGCATCTCCTTCGGAAAGGATGACATCATCATCCCTACCGGCAAAGCGGCGATCGTCGACAATACCCGCAAGCTCGTTGAGGAGTACGAACAACAGTACGCGGATGGACTCATCACCAAAGGCGAGAAGTACAACAAGGTCGTTGACGCCTGGTCCAAGGCCACCGATCGGGTCTCCGACGAGATGATGAGCGAAATCTCGACCATGCGGAAGAGCGCCGACGGTCGCGACCTCGACCTCAACTCGGTGTGGATGATGGCCAACTCCGGCGCCCGCGGCTCGCAGGCCCAGATGAAGCAACTGGGCGGCATGCGCGGCCTGATGGCCAAGCCGTCCGGCGAGATCATCGAGACGCCGATCATCTCCAACTTCAAGGAAGGCCTGACCGTGCAGGAGTACTTCAACTCCACGCACGGCGCCCGAAAGGGTCTGGCCGACACGGCGCTCAAGACCGCCAACTCGGGCTATCTGACCCGGCGCCTGGTCGACGTGGCCCAGGATTGCATCATCACTGAGGAGGATTGCGGCACCACGCGCGGAATCACACTGCGGGCGGTGGCTGAAGCCGGCGAGGTGCAGGTGTCTTTGGCCCAGAGAGTTCTGGGCCGGTTTTCGGCGGAGGCCATCCAGGCGCCCGGAAGCGATGAAGTCGTCGTTCCCGCCGACACCTACCTCGATGAGGACATGATCGACGCAATCGATGCGGCGGGGGTGCTGCAAGCCAAGGTCCGTTCGGTCCTCACCTGTGAAGCCAAGATCGGCGTCTGCGGCGCCTGCTATGGCCGCGATCTCGCTCGTGGAACACCGGTGAACATCGGCGAGGCTGTAGGCGTCATCGCCGCCCAGTCGATCGGCGAGCCGGGCACCCAGCTCACCATGCGCACCTTCCACATCGGCGGCGCGGTGCAGGTGGCCGAACAGTCGTTCTTCGAGGCGGCCAACGACGGCGTCCTGAAGCTCTCGGTTGGCCACACGGTCAAGGCGCCCGATGGCGACATTGTTGTGCTGTCGCGCAACCTGCAGGTCACGGTGCAAGTCGACGGCCTCGACCGCGAGTCCTATCGCCCGCCCTACGGCGCGCGCCTCAAGTTCAAGGACGGTGCGAAGATCTCGCGCGGCGCACGCTTCGCCGAATGGGACCCGTACACCACCCCGATCATCACCGAAGTGGCCGGCAAGGTCCGCTTCGAGGATCTGATTGACGGGGTTTCGGTGCGTGAGGAAGCAGACGAGGCCACCGGCATCACCAATCGGGTGGTCATTGACTGGCGGACGTCGTCAAAGGGCGGTGACCTTCGGCCGGCCATTGCGGTGCTCGACGACGACGGCGGCTATCGGAAGCTCAGCAATGGCGGTGACGCCCGCTATCTGCTGCCGGTGGGCGCGGTCCTGTCCGTCGGCGACAGCGACGACGAGGTCAAGCCCGGCGACGTGCTGGCGAGACTGCCCACCGAAAGCGCCAAGTCGCGCGACATCACTGGCGGTCTGCCGCGGGTGGCCGAACTTTTCGAAGCTCGCCGCCCAAAAGACTGTGCGGTGATCGCCGAGATGGACGGCCGCGTCGAGTTCGGCCGGGACTACAAGAACAAGCGCCGGATTCGCATCGTCCCCGACGATGGCGAAGCGGTCGAGTTCCTGATCCCCAAGGCCAAGCACATCGCGGTGCATGACGGCGACCAGATCCGCCGAGGTGAGTACATCATCGATGGTAACCCCGATCCGCACGACATCCTGCGGATCCTGGGCATCGAGGCTCTGGCCGACTTCCTGGTCAAAGAGATCCAGGACGTCTACCGACTGCAGGGCGTGCCGATCAACGACAAGCACATCGAGACAATCGTTCGTCAGATGCTTCAAAAGGTCGAAATCCTGGAGCCAGGCGACACCGGCCTGCTCAAAGGCGACCACCTCGACAAGCCCGATGTCGACGAAGAGAACGCCAAGGCGGAAGCCCGCGGCGGCCGTTCGGCGATCACCCAGCCGGTATTGCTTGGGATCACCAAGGCCTCGCTTCAGACCCGCAGCTTCATTTCGGCCGCCTCCTTCCAGGAGACCACCCGAGTGCTCACCGACGCCGCTGTCCACGGCAAACGCGACTCGCTAGAGGGGCTGAAGGAGAACGTGATCGTGGGACGGCTCATACCGGCCGGCACAGGCTCATACTTGCGCGGTCTGCAGCGGATCGCCGGCAAGCGCGACGAGGCCCTAGCCGCCAGCCGCGCCGTGGTCATCGAGATGGAGCCTCTGCCCGCGGAGATCGAAGCCGAGACGGTCTAGAGCGGTCAGGCGGAGGCGGCACCCATCGCCTCCGCCTGCCGGCCGCGCGGATCTCAGATCCGACGGCGCAGAAACTTCAGACCCGACCAGTTGGCGTCGATAGCGCAGACCTTGACGTCCACCCAGCCGGTGGGAAGAAGGATTTCGCGCACACCGTCCTCGGTCAGGTCGACGAACTGCGCCGACGATTTCTTCGGCCAGGAAATCCATAGGGCCGCGCCCTGGCGTGGGCTATCTGTAAGGCGTGCCGTGCTGGCCGCGAGAGACGCCCGATCGGTCATGAAAGCATGCAAAATGTCGGCCTCGCCGGGATCGGAGACGACTGCAGCGCCCGTTGGTAAGGGACCCAGCAGCTCGAGGTAGTGGTCCGAGGCATCGAGCAGCCAGACTTTAACGCCCGCGTTGATCCCCAGCTTTTCGGCAAGGGACTTACCCGAGTAGCCGGCCGTCTCACCCGCCACGATTCAGCGGCCGTCGCTGCCAGGCGACCCGGGTGGGCAGGTGTCGGAAAGCCAATGGGAGTCTGTACGGGTGTCGAAGTGCAGCTTCAGGCCCATCCAGGTGGTGTCGCCCTGTGCGCTCAACTGCAAGGTTCTGGGGGTGTATGTCCCATCGCCGTTGATCAGGACGTGATGCCCTTTGGCGTCGACACAATCGCCATGGAAGATGATGCGCCCATCGGCGCTCGATTGTTCCGGGCACGTACATTTGTAGTGATGATTGATGTAGCAACCGGTGAACTTGGCGATCGCCTCCGGCGTGATGCAGCGGTTTTCGGTCTTCGACTGATGGACCGGCGCCGTGACGGTGTTTGTCGTCGACCAGAGACCCGGCCGGATGGAGTCGGCGGCGGCGGTGCTTGCCAGCAGACAGATCGCTGCCGTGGCGCAGAGGACTGATCGCATAGGCCTGGATCTCATTGCGGAAGAGGAATGGTGAGGGGATGGGTGTCGCCCAGGCCTCCGATCGTGCCGCTACCTTTGTCCGTGCCTACGGGCATGCCGCTGTTCCTGCTTCGCTCTTGTCTATCGGCCGTACGGTCGAACCGCGCGCGCTTGGCTGGGTCGATGCCATCAAGCGCCGGCGCATGCGCAGCCTCTACGCCAAAGCGCTCATCGCAGCGAGCCCGTTCCACGTTGGTGAGATTGACCGCATTGGCGTTAGCGCAGCCGACCAGCGTGCCGCGCAGGCCCGGCCCTCCGCTTGGCAGGGCTCCGTATGGGTAGGGGCTGAGGCCATTCAAACGCGACCCCCCCAAAGCGCCCGGCGCGCCCGGGGCGCCGCCGCCCTGTGGGCCTCCGCCTGAAGCAACGGCGCCGCCGGGCGCGAGCGGCAGGGTCGGCACGTTCGAGGGGATCTCATGGTTGGACTTGTGCAGATTGAGCTTGCTCGGCCTCATGACGACTTGGGGAGAAGGGGTGCGAGCGGTCACCACGCTCTGGGTGATGATTGTCGCCGTCGTCGGTGGCTTCGGAGAGGGTGAGGGCCCAGGCGACGGGGTTGGCGCCGGCGCTGGCGGCGTGGGCGTGCGGGCCGGCGTTGGCGCGGCCGGGATCGGGTTCTGTTTCGGCGGCGTCGGCCGCGCCTGGGTCGGCGCTGGCGGCGTCGGCGGGGTCGGTGTTGGCGGATTTGGCTTAGGCGGCGTCACCTTCGCCGGCGCCATGGGCGTCGGCGGCTGTTGTTCAGGTTTGGGCGGAACAGGTGTGGGTGGCAGCGGCGGTGGAGGTGGCGGCGTTTGCTTCTCCAGCGCCTGTTTCAGTTTGGGGGGAATGATGACGGGCGGAGGCGGGGGCTGAGGCACCTCCTCCTGCGGATAGATCTCGAGCTGGATGGGCGGTTGCTGCGCCGGGGGCAGGGCATACGGGTTCGCCGTCTCGTTGATCACGAAAGAAAGGAAGAGGATGTGCAGCGCGGCGGAGATCGCCAGGGCCACGGCATTGCGGCGTCTGTTGGATTTGCCGCTCAATCGCGCAGTCCCTGTATGATAAGGCGTTCCCGCAAGCCATTGGAGGCGCCCGGCGGGGCGCTTTCGTGACATCTAGCATCCTTTGGCCGGCCCTTGACGGCAAGAGGTGTCGCGTCTAGAAGCGCGCCTCTCTGTTGGACCGGCTGTGCCTGGGGGTTTTCCCTCGGCAGACGCGGTCCGCGGGACGACCTTGGCCGGACGCTCTTTTTGACGTCTGTTCTGGGACTTCAGGCCCCCGCGGGGTTCCGCGCGGGCCTATCGTTTTTGCGGGCTTACGCGTTCGGCGACCCTGTCCGGGGTCGATCGAGCCGGTCTTTGAAATGGTCTGGCGCACGCAGGCTCACCGAGCCTCGAAGGGAACATACGAGCGATATGGATCGTCAAAACATCCGCATTCGGCTCAAGGCCTTTGACCACCGCGTGCTGGACCATTCCACGCGCGAGATCGTCAACACGGCCAAGCGGACCGGCGCGACCGTACGCGGCCCCATCCCGTTGCCGACGCTGATCGAACGCTTCACCGTCAACCGCTCGCCACACATCGATAAGAAGTCACGCGAGCAGTTCGAAATTCGCACGCACAAGCGCGTGCTCGATATCATCGACCCGACCCCGCAGACCGTGGACGCGCTCATGAAGCTCGATCTCTCGGCTGGCGTGGACGTCGAGATCAAGCTTTAGGGAGAGCGGGTCCGATGCGAACCGGCGTGATCGCCAAAAAGCTGGGAATGACCCGCCTCTTCGATGAGGCCGGCTCTCATACCCCGGTGACCGTATTGAGCCTGGAAGGCTGTCAGGTGACCGCCCAGCG
>DASXBY010000103.1:0-1912 GCA_036491455.1 Caulobacteraceae bacterium | reverse complement strand
TCCTCACGCCAGTCGCCGAAGACGTGATTGAGGATCAGGCGCACGCCGGCGCGGGTGTCGCGCAGGTCAAGCACGGCGGCCTCCAGGGCCTCGTCCTCCCCATCGAGCGCGCGCGAGACAGTCGGGCAGATCAGGCCGATGGCCAGGCCGCGGCCGATCTCCCTGGCGTCGAATTCGTAGCGCAGGCGTCCGTGGAAGGCGCGGCCCAAGGCGATGGTCGCGTATCGCCAGGCGGGGGTTAGGCGCCTCGCGCGGATCGCCTCGCGCGCCCGCGCCCACAAAGCCGGTGAACCGAGCACGGCCGAGCAGAAGAAGGCGCGGCCGCCGACCTCGCCGCCGGGAACCCATCGCTCTTCTCCAGCCTCGAGGGCGCCGAAAATCGCTTCGCGCCAGGGCTTCGTCCCATAGAGCGCACCGTAAAGCTTGTTCATGGTCCCGCCGGAAAGCGGGATCACAAGCGGTCCGCTTGGGCCACACATCTCGGCCACCAGTCGGGTCGTGCCATCACCACCCAGAACGACCATGACGTCGGGAGCGGAGTCTATGGCCGCCCTCACGGTGCGCTCAATCTCTCGGTCGGGAAGTTCGCTGACGTGATGGTCGAGGCCGAACTCGGCGAGGAGGGCCGTCATTTCGTCGGCGGCTCCTGGCCCGACTCCTCCCGAGGCAGGATTGATGATGGCGTGAACGCGCCGGATCGGCGCAGCGGGTCTGTCGATGATCTGGGTCTGCACGCAGTCCTAAACGCCGAGATTCAAGCGCCAGTTGCTGCCAGCCCCCGCCGCGCCCCGCAACCGGCGACGTGCGGTCACGTTTCCTGAGCATGGAAGTTCCCGAAATCCCGACTCCTCGGAAGAGGCGGCGCCTGCTGGTCAAGTTCTCCGGTGTCGCCCTGATCGGCTTCGCCATCAGCGCCCTGGTGCTGAAGCTCGGCCTGGAATGGGGCCTGCAACCGTGGAGCGCGCGACTGATTGCGCTTGTGTGCGCGATGAACGTGACTTTCCTGATCAACGGCCGCTTCGTCTTCAAGGCCCTGACGCGCCAGCGGTTCATGGCCCAATGGCTGGCCTACGTCGCCAACAGCGCGTTCGGGAACCTCTGCAACTACTGGATCTTCGTGACCCTGGAATCGACGCACCGGCCAATCATCGGCGATCCTTATGTGGCCCTGTTTGCGGGCTCCATCGCCGCTTGGGCGATCAACTTCACCGGTGCGCGCTTCCTGGTGTTCGGCGGCTTGGCCAAGAAAGTGATGGGGCGCGTCGCGCGCCTCATTTTCAGCCGTCGTGGCCTTCCCGACGCCCCGGGACCAGCCGCACCTGAATCGTCTCGCCAGTGACCGCCTTGGTGGTAAAGGAGGCGCTCTCCGTCGGGATCGCCGTGCAATAGCCGAACAAGCCGCGCTTGAAGCAGACCTTGTCGCCCTTGACCTTCCAGGTGCCGGTGTGGCGATCGTGTTTGCGGCCCATCGAGACATAAGTGCCGCCCGGGCTCATCCACAGCTCAGCCGTGCGCCCATCGGGATAGGTCGATATGATCGTCCCCTTGAACGCGCTCTCGAGAGCCGGCGGCGAGTCGGCGGCGGTAAGAAGGACAAGCCCCCCGATCAGCGCCAGAGTGCGGAACATCGATTTCCTCCTGATTGGTTCGCGGGGAGGACAACGCGCGGGCGACTATATCGTGCCGATTCGAACGACAGTCCGGAACGAGGTGGGCCATCGTCGGCAATTTGACGGCGCCCGCGATTGCTCTAGGTTCGCCCGGTTTTCGGGCCGGGTGCGTTTAGGAATCTGATGGCAGCCCACTATCTGGAATTCGAGCGGCCGATCGCCGAGCTCGAAACCAAGATCGATGAGCTGTCGAAGCTCTCGGAGACCAGCGGGCACGGCGCCTTCGACGCCGAGATCGCGGC
>DASXBY010000102.1:0-6398 GCA_036491455.1 Caulobacteraceae bacterium | reverse complement strand
GTGACGCCCCTCAGGATATTGGCCTGGATGTCGCGGGTGCGCAGGACGCCCTCGCGATCGACGATCCAGGCGTTGGTCGACGAGCCCTCGCTGACGAAGCCAAGCTCGTCGACGAACCAGGCCTCATACGCGCCGGCCGCTTTGGCCGCCTGCTTGGCGAGCACGTTGGGTAGGAGGTTCACGGTCTTGATGTCGCAGCGGCCCCAGCGACTCTCGGGCGTGGTGATCACGCCGACGCCCCTCTCCGCCTTGGCCTCACCCGCCGACGGATCGAGACTGCGGGCGGTGACGACGACGGCCGGCGGCGGGGCCGGGACCGGGAAGGGATGGTCGCGCCGCGCCACCCCGCGCGAGATCTGCAGATAGAGAAGCCCGTCCTTCACCCTGTTGCGGCGCAGGGTCTCGCGAAGCACGACCTCCAGGGCCTTGCGGCTCATCGGCGTGGGGATCGAGAGCTCGCCAAGGCTGCGTGCGAGACGGGTGAAATGACCTTCGGCGTCACACAGGCGGCCGCCGGCGACCAGCCACACCTCGTAGACCGCATCGCCGAACTGATAGCCGCGGTCCTCGACGTTCACACAGGCGTCGGCCTGAGGCAGGTAGCGGCCGTTGACATAGGCGATGCGCGACATCAGGCCTCGCCCTCGCCGTCCCCCTCGCCCGCCCGGCCGAAGCCAAGCGACTTGAGCTTGCGGTGCAGGGCCGAGCGTTCCATGCCGATGAATCCGGCGGTGCGCGAGATGTTGCCGCCGAAGCGCACGATCTGGGCGCTGAGATATTCCTTCTCGAAAAGCTCGCGGGCCTCCCTGAGCGGCAGGGCGATGATCCGCTCGGCGGCGAGGCCCGCGGCGGCCGGGGCCCCGCTGGAATCCGCCGGCAGCATCTCGGCGGAGATGGCGTCGCCCGGAGCGCCGGGCGCGAGGATCAGGATCCGTTCGACGACGTTGCGCAGCTGGCGCACGTTCCCAGGCCAGGACTGGACCTGCAGCGTGGCGTAGGCGTCGGCGGCGAGCTTGCGGCGGGGCATGCCCGAGGCGTTGCTCACCCGCTCGAGGTAGTAGTCGATCAGTTCGGGGATGTCCTCGCGGCGCTCGCCGAGCCCGGGCACCCGCAGGGGCACCACGTTCAGGCGATGGAATAGGTCCTCGCGCAGACGCCCGGCGGCGATCTCCTCGCGCAGATCGCGCGAGGTCGAGGAAATCACCCGCACATCCACCTGCACATCGGTGTCGCCGCCCACGCGCCGGAACCGTTGCTCGACCAGCACCCGCAGCAACCGGCTTTGGGTTTCCCTCGGCATATCGGCGACATCGTCGATGTAGAGGGTGCCGCCGTGGGCCCGCTCGAAGACGCCGATATTGGCCGGCTGCCCGCCTTCGCCTTCCTCGCCGAAGAATTCGAGGTCGAGACTGCCCGGCGTCATGCCGGCGGCGCTGATGGCCACGAACTCGCCGCGCGCCCTGGGGCTGGCGGCGTGGATGAGGCGCGCCGCGGTCTCCTTGCCGGCCCCCGGCGGCCCGGAGATCAGCACCCGGCTGTTGGCCGGCGCCACCTTGGCGATCATCTGACGCAGCTGCTGCGCCGCCTGTGAGGCGCCCAGCATGCCATCGGGGACGATCGCCTGGCTGCGCAGGCGCCGGTTCTCGCGCTTCAAGTTGGCGGCTTCAAGCGCCCGTTCAACCAGCAGCAACAAGCGATCGGATTTGAAAGGTTTTTCCAGGAAATCGTAGGCGCCACGCTTGATTGCGCTCACGGCCATCTCGATGTTGCCATGGCCAGAGATCATGATGACCGGCAGCTCAGCGTCGAGCGCCTTGACCACGTCGAGCAGCTCGAGGCCGTCCATCCCCCCGCCACTCATCCAGATGTCGAGCACCACCAGCGACGGCTTGCGGCCGCGGATCGCCGCCAGCGCCGTCTCGGAGTCCTTCGCGGTACGGACCTGATAACCGTCGTCCTGCAGGATGGCGGCCACCAGCTCGCGGATGTCGGCCTCATCGTCGACGACGAGCACATCGCCGGTCATGCTCTCACCTTCTCATCTGGAGCGCGCGCCGAGCGGGCGCGGGAAATTGGAAAAGCCAGGGTGACGCGGGCGCCCGGCGCCTGAGCCGCGTCGCCCATGACCAGGTCGCCGCCATGGTCCTCAAGGATCCGCTTGACGATGGCCAGGCCCAGGCCCGTCCCCTTCGCCCGGGTGGTCACATAGGGCTCGGTCAGGCGGTCGCGGTCCTTGGCCGGCAAGCCGACACCATTGTCCTCGATGACGAAGTCGATGCTGGGTCCCTCGGCGACCAGCGACGCCCGGATCCTGCCTTCCAGGGCCGGTTCTGCGGCGCGGCGCGCGGCGATCGCCTCGGCGGCGTTCTTGAGCACATTGGTCAGGGCCTGGCCGACGATGCGGCCGTCGCACATCAGGGTGAGACCCTCCGGCGGCTCGCCGATGTCCACGGTAACGTCCGGATCGGCGACCCTCTGTGCGAACACGGCCTCGCGCAGCAATTCGGCCGGATCATTGGCCGCGAAGGTCGGCGCCGGCATGCGGGCGAAGGCGGAGAACTCGTCGACCATGCGGCCGATATCGCCGACCTGGCGGACGATGGTGTCGGTGCAGCGATCGAAGGTCTCCAGGTCGCTCGATATCTCCCGCCGGTACTTTCGCCGCAGGCGCTCCGCAGAGAGCTGGATGGGCGTAAGTGGGTTCTTGATCTCATGGGCGATGCGCCGGGCGACGTCCCGCCAGGCGGCGTTGCGCTGGGCCGCCACCAACCGGGTGATGTCGTCAAAGGTCAGCACCAGGCCCTGGGCGCTGCGCCGGGCCCTCACTCTCAGTCGCCGCGTATCGCCGTGGCGGGTGACGTCGACGTCCCCTTCCGCCTCCTCGTCCGCGGTCAGGGCCCGGGCGGCGACCTCGGCCAGCTCCGGCGCCGCCTCGGCGAGCGGGTGCTTTTCGCTCGCCTGTGGGTCGAGCCCGAGCAGTTCCTCCGCCTGCCGGTTGACCGCCGAAATCCGCCCCGCGTGGTCGAGGCCGATGACCCCGGCGCTGACCCCCAGCAGGACGGCCTCGGTGAACTGGCGTCGCGCCTCCGCATCCTCATGCGCCGAGCGCAGGTCGCGTCTCTGCTGTTCGAGGTCGCGGGTCATGCGGTTGAAGGCGCGCGACAGGGCGGCGATCTCTTCGGGATCCTTGCCGATAGCCACCCGGGCGGACAGATCGCCGGCCGACACCCGACCGGCGGCCTGCACCAGGCGAGCGACCGGCGCGGCGATGCCGCCGGCGGCCTCCATGCCCAGCCACACGGCCCCGACCAGCACCAGGAGTACGGTCTCGAGGTAGCTGAAGGCGAAAGCGCTGCGGATGCGTGAGCGGCTGGCGGCGGCCTGGCGATAGGCCCCCAGCGAGGCCTCGGTCAGCCGCAGGTGGCGGAAGATCCCCGGATCCACCGCGCGGACGACGTAGAGATAGGCGTCGGGATAGCCGTGCAGCCGGTAGAGGGCGCGAAACAGATCCGACCGCTCGAAGGGGACCAGCTCCACAACGCCACTGTCGGCGACACGGAATGCCTCCGGCGGCGGATCGAGGAAGGCCGGTGAGCCCTGGTCCTCGGCCCGGGCCAAGACACGGCCCTCGCGATCGATGACGTAGGCGGCGGCGAAGCCGTTGTCTCCGGTGAGGTCGCGCAGGAAGCGCGAGAAGGCGACCGGCGAGTCGGCCATGGCCGGGGCGGCGACTTCGAGCGCCTGGGCCATGGCGCCGCCCATGTGCTGGCCGATGTAGCGCTGCTGCTCGTCGAGGTAGCTCTGGGCCACCGTGGCCGAGTTCTCGACCACCGTCTCGACCCTGGCGTTGAACCAGTTGTCGATCCCGCGGGTCACCAGCACGCCGAAGAACAGGGCGACGATCACCGCCGGAGCCACCGCCGCCATAGCGAACAGGAAGACGAACCGCAGGTGCAGCCTTGCGCCGGCGTCGCGCTCGCGCTGTCGGAGCAGGCTGACCATGCGCCAAACCAGCGCCGCCGCCGGCGGGACCAGCACCGCGGCGCTCAGGGCCAGAAGCGCCAGCACGACCGGGCTTGCGGGGCCCAAAGGTCCGGTCAGGGTCGGCGAAGTGCCCAGGAAGACCGCCAGTCCCGTCAGGGCCATGGCCGCCGCGTAGCAGCCGCCTAGCAGGCCGGTCGAGGCTAGCAGGCCGCGCGGCGCCGTATCGATGGTGGTTTCCGTGCTCGACATGTTACGGGGAGTCTAGAGTGCGCTGTCGCCCAAATTCAACAGGTCAGTTGCACGCCTGCTTCACTCCCGATCGTGTCGGCTTCAGGGCTTTGAGCGGGCAAGACCAAGATCGGTGATCCGCTTGCGCAGAGTATTGCGGTTGAGGCCGAGGATCTCGGCGGCCCGGACCTGGTTGCCGCGCGTCGCTGCCAGGGTGACCTGGAAGAGTGGCCGCTCCACCTCCGCGAGGACACGGTCGTACAGCCCGGGCGGCGGCGCGCCGTCGCTCTCGCTGGCGAACATCGAGCCCAGGTGACGCTCGACGAGAGTCGAGAGCGTGATCGGTCCCTCCTCCGTCCGCGCGCTCATATGGGACGAAAGCTCGCACTCGATGATCCGCGCATTGATCGTCTCGTCGGCGTAGAGGGCGCAGACCCGGCGGATCAGGTTCTCCAGTTCGCGCACATTGCCTGGCCAGTCGTGGCGCTTGAGTCGTTCCAGCGCGGCGTCGTCGATGGTCTTGGCCGGCAGGCCCTCGCGCGCGGCGCGCAGCAGGAAGGCCCGCGCCAGCTCAGGGATGTCCTCGACGTGCTCGCGCAGCGGCGGTAGCCGGATGGGCGCGACATTGAGGCGGAAGAACAGGTCCTCGCGGAACAAGCCCTGCGAGACGAGGCCGCGAAGGTCGCGGTGCGTGGCGGCGATGACCCGGACATCGCACCGTCGGCCAGTTCGCGGGTTGAGGGCCGGTTCGGCGCCGTCGAACATGCGCAGCAGCCGGGTTTGGGAATCCAGCGGCAGGTCGCTGATCTCGTCGAGCAGGAGGGTGCCGCCGTCAGCCTCGGCCAGCTTGCCAGGCGCGCCGTCGATGGTCCCAAAAAGCTCGGCGTCGATCCGCTCGCGCGGGGCCGCGCCGAGGTTGACCGCCACGAAGCGTCCTTCCCGCCGCCGGCCAAGGTCGTGCAACGCCCGCGCGGCGAGGGTCTTGCCGACGCCGGACTCGCCCTCGAGCAGGACAGTGAGGTCCGTGCCCACCAGCCGCGCCAGGGTTCGGTAGAGCTGCTGCATCGGGGCCGAGCGGCCGATCAGAGGCAGGCGCTCGTCGCGATGGGCGCGGGCCTGGGCCTTGGCCGCCTCGCCGCTCGCCGGCTTCGACAGGGCGCGCCTGGCCAGAGCGACGATGTCGTCGAGGTCGAAGGGCTTGGGCATGTATTCGAAGACGCCGAGCTCGGCGGCGCTGACCGCGGTCAGCAGCGTGTTCTGCGCGCTCATGACGATCACCGGCAGCTTCGGTCGCTCCTTGCGGATGCGGGGCAGGACGTCGAAGACGTTTTCGTCTGGCATGACGACATCGGTCACCACCAGATCGCCTTCGCCGTCCGAGACCCACTTCAGAAGAGTCGCGGCGTTGCCGGTGGCGCGCACCTCGAAGCCGGCGCGGGAAAAGGCCTGGGAGAGGACCAGGCGGATCGAGGAATCGTCGTCGGCGATGAGGATCTTGGCGTTCATAGGACTTCTTCGAAGGACCAGTTGGGGGCGATGGGCAGCAGGACGCGGAACACCGTGCGGCCCGGCACGGATTCGAAATCGACCATGCCGTCATGGGCGGCCACCAGCCTGGCCACGAGCGCGAGGCCAAGGCCCGTGCCATGGTCCTTGGTGGTCACGAAGGGTTCGAACAGATGCTCGCGCAAGGCGGGGGGAACGCCAGGCCCATTGTCGATTACCTTGATTTCGAGCGGCGCGGCCTGGGCCGGAATGCCGCGGTCGGGCGCCGCCCGGGCGCCATGGCGGAAGGCGGTGGCGATGGTGATCTCGCCACGCCCGTCGCCGCGTCCGTGCGCCGCCTCGGCCGCGTTCTTCATCAGGTTGAGGAAGATCTGGATCAGATGGTCCTCCTCGGCGAAGGCCGGCGGTAGGGACGGATCATAGGCCTCGCGGATGACGAGGCCGTCGGCGACGCCGCTGGCGGCCAGGGTCCGGACCCGATCAAGCACGCGGTGGATGTTGACCGGCCCGCGAACCGGCTTCTCATCGAGGCCGAAAGCCTCCATGCGATCGACCAGTCGACGGATGCGTTCGGTCTCCTCGACGATCAGTTCGGCAAGCGCCATGTCGGCCGGGGTCAGGCCGGCCTTGAGAAGCTGGGCGGCGCCGCGGATGCCGGCCAGGGGATTCTTGATCTCATG
>DASXBY010000101.1:0-7536 GCA_036491455.1 Caulobacteraceae bacterium | reverse complement strand
TGATTGAGGGCGCGTCGGAAGGCGCCGGATTGGGAACCCGCTTCCTTGGCCACCTCGAACGCACCGCCGTGCTCATCCACCTGATCGACGCAACGGAGCCCGACCCGGCCGCCGCCTGGCGGACCATCCGCGGCGAGCTTTCGGCCTATGGCGCTGGGCTGGAATCGAAGGCGGAAATCGTCGCCCTCAACAAGGTCGACGCGCTCGACGCCAAAGCACGAAAAAAGGCGACCCGGGCGGTGGAGAAAGCCTGCGGCCAGGCCCCCCATCTGGTCTCGGCGGTTACGGGCGAGGGCCTCAAGCCGCTGCTGCGCGCCGCTTTCGCCCGCGCGCGGCCGGCCGAAGCCGCCGCCGTCCCGGCCGAGGGACCCTGGAAGCCTTGACCAGCCTCGCCGAGGCCCGGCTCATCGTCATCAAAATCGGATCGGCCCTGGTGGCCGAGGGCCATTCCGGCGCCGTCGATCGTGCCTGGCTCGACGCCTTCGCCGCCGATGCCGGCCGGATGCGGGCGCGCGGCCAGAAATTGGTTCTGGTGTCATCGGGCGCAGTCGCCATCGGCCGCGCCCGTCTCGCCCTGCCGGACCGGACCCTCACGCTCGCCGAGAAACAGGCCGCGGCGGCGGCCGGCCAGTCACTGCTGATGGCCGCCTGGCAGGCGGCCCTGGCCCCGACGCCGGTGGGCCAGCTGCTGCTCACAGCGCATGACACCGAGTCGCGGCGCCAGTTCCTCAATGCCCGCGCCACCCTGACGGCCCTGCTGGAACTGGGCGCCCTGCCGATCGTCAACGAGAACGACACCGTCGCCACCGAGGAATTGCGCTGGGGCGACAACGATCGTCTGGCCGCGCGCGTCGCCCAGATGGCCGGCGCCGACTTGCTGGTGCTGCTCTCGGATGTCGACGGCCTCTACACGGCCGATCCGGCCCGCGATCCTAAGGCCCGCCGCCTCGACCGGGTGGCGGCGATCACGCCGGAGATCGAGGCCATGGCCGGCGGCCCAAACGCGGCGCGGCGCGTGGGAAGCGGGGGCATGGCGACCAAGCTGGCCGCCGCGCGTATCGCCGCCGCTGCCGGCTGCGCCACCCTCATCACCCTGGGCCGGCGCGAAGGGCCGCTGTCGGCGGTCGAAGCCGGCGCCGGGGCCAGCCTGATCGAGGCGCACTCGACGCCCAAGGCAGCCTACAAGGCGTGGATCGCCGGCTCGCTCGCGCCGCATGGCTCTCTGACTGTCGACGCGGGGGCCGCCGCGGCCTTACGTCAGGGCCGCAGCCTCCTGGCCGCCGGGGTCCGATCCGTCCACGGACGGTTCGGAAAGGGTGACGCCGTGGTGGTGCTGGATGTCGACGGCAAGGAGGTCGGGCGAGGTCTCGCCCGCTACGACGCCGCCGACGCCCGGCGCATCGTCGGCCTGAGAAGCGAAGCCATCGAGGCCCTGACCGGCGAGGCGGCCGGGCCGCTGATCCACGCCGACGATCTCGCTTTGGGCGCGGCATGAGCGTCACGCGGCCCGGGCGGGCGCCGCGGCCCGCGGTCGGCGGTGCTCCGGAGGCGCTGCGGCTCGGCCTGCACCTCGAGCCCGGGATGCGGGTGGGCTTGTTCGGCGGCTCGTTCAATCCGGCGCACGAAGGCCACGCCCATGTCGCCGATACCGCCCTGCGCCGCCTCGGTCTCGATCAGGTGATCTGGCTGGCGTCGCCGCAGAATCCGCTGAAGGCCGCGTCCGTCCCACTTGAGACGCGGCTCGCCTCGGCGAGCGGCTGGGCGCGCGGCCGCCACGTTGTGAGTGATGCGGAACGCCGACTCGACGCCCGCTACACCATCGACACAGTGCGGCGACTGAAGCTGCGCTTCCCAGCCGTTCGCTTCGTCTGGGTCATGGGCGCCGACAGCCTGGTCGACCTCCCGCGCTGGCGCGCATGGCCGCAGCTGATGGGCGAAATCCCGATCGCGGTGGTGGCCAGACCCGGCTCGACGATCCGGGCGCTGACCTCGGCGGCCGTTCGGCGCTTCGCTTCGGCGCGTCTTCCCGAGGGCGCGGCGAGGCGGCTGGCCTTCCTTCCGCCGCCGGCTTGGGTGTGGCTCACCGGGCCATGGAACTGGACGTCATCGACCGCCTTGCGGGCCTTGAAAACCCGGCGCGGTGGCAATCCTGACGGAGCGTCATGACCGTCCGCGCCGGGCGTGCTAGAATGAGTCTCACAGCCGCTCGCCAAGGAGTTCGCCTCTGAGCCCCCGTTCCGCTTCCGCCAAGACTTCCAAGAAACCCGCGCCGGCCGCCGTCACACCTCCGACCCCCGAAAGCGCCGGCCGCACCCCCCTCGAAAATCTGATCCTCAGGCGCCTCGACGATGAGAAGGCGCAGGACATCCTCTTCATCGATCTGAGAGACAAGAGCTCGCTGACCGACGCCCTGATCGTCGCCTCCGGCCGCTCGCATCGACATGTGGGAGCCATCGCCGATCACGTGCTTCGGACCCTCAAGGACGCCGGTTGCGGCCGAGCCCGGGTTGAGGGCCAGCCGGCCTGCGACTGGGTGCTGATCGACGCCGGCGATCTCGTCATCCACCTCTTCCGACCGGAAGTGCGGACCTACTACAACCTCGAGAAGATCTGGTCGGTCGACCCGCCGGCCCACGTCCCGGCCACTTGAGGATCACTCTTCTGTGCGTCGGCAGGCTGGGAACGGCGCCGGAGGCCATTCTGGCTGAGGACTGGGTGCGGCGCGCCGGTCAGGTCGGCAGGGCCCATGGTCTCTATCCGGTCGAGGTCGTCGAAGTGGAGGCCAAGAAAGGCGGCAAGACCGCGGAGACTCTCCTTCGCCGGAGCGAAGACAGCTACCTCATTGCCTGCGATGAACATGGCGAGGCGATGTCTTCACGCGCCTTCGCCACCCTGCTGGCCAAGTTGAAGGACGACGGCACGCCGCGCCTGACCTTCGTCATTGGCGGCGCGGACGGTTTGGATGCAGGAGTTTCGTCACGCGCCAAAATGAAGATCGCCTTCGGACCGCAGACCTGGCCGCACGCCCTGGCGCGGGCGATGCTGGCCGAGCAGCTCTATCGCGCCGCCAGCCTGATGGCGGGCCAGCCCTACCATCGGGATTGAGGCGAAAAGCGACCGGCTCAGCTTGCCATTAAAAAATACTCGCCCCAGATTTGAAATAATCGGGTAAGTCCAGCCGAGTACCTATTCAGGTCTTAATTCGGGCGCGAGCGACGGTCATGGCCTCAGGCATGCGCAACTACGTGTTGATTGGCGCCTCGGCGTTCGTCCTTGGGGCGGGCACCATGGCCTACCTCGGCGAACCGGCACGGGCGACGCCCGAACCGAGGGCCGAGACCTACCATATGCTCGAGCTGTTCGGGAACGTGCTCGACACGGTGGAACGCGAATACGTCACGCCGGTGGACGACAAGAAGCTGATCCAGGCGGCGCTGAACGGCATGCTGACCTCGCTGGATCCGCACTCCGACTATCTGACCCCCGAAGCTTACAATGAGATGCAGGACGACACCCGCGGCGAATACGGCGGGCTTGGCCTGGAGATCACCAGCGAGGATGGGGTCGTCAAGGTGATCTCACCGATCGACGGCACCCCGGCTGCCAAGGCCGGCGTCAAACCCGGCGACTACATTACCGCCGTCAACGGCCAGTCGGTGCTCGGTCTTTCGGTTAACGAGGCGGTCAAGCAGATGCGTGGCCGGGTCGGCGAAACGGTGACCCTGACCATCGCGCGGGAGAAGACCGACCCGTTCGACGTCAAGCTGACGCGCGAAATCATCCAGCCCAAGTCGGTGACCTATCACGAGGAAGGCGACTACGGGTACCTGCGCCTCTCCGGGTTCAACGAGAAGGCGACCGAGGAGACCAAGGCGGCGATCGAGGCGCTCAAGGCCAAGAACCCGCAACTCAAGGGACTGGTGCTCGACCTGCGCAACAACCCCGGCGGCCTGCTCGACCAGGCGGTGGGGGTCTCTAACCTCTTCCTCTCAGGCGGCGAGGTTGTCTCCCAGCGCGGCCGAGACCCGCATGACATCGAGCGCTACAACGCCCAGCCAGGCGCCAAGATCGGCAACCTGCCGGTGGTGGTGGTGATCAACTCCGGAACCGCCTCGGCGGCCGAAATCGTCGCCGGCGCCCTGCAGGATCGTCACCGCGCCTCGATCGTCGGCCTGACCAGCTTCGGCAAAGGCTCCGTGCAGACGGTGATCCCGCTGCGCGGCGGGCTCGATGGCGCGGTCAAGCTGACCACAGCCCGCTACTACACCCCCTCCGGCCGTTCGATCCAACGAACCGGTATCATCCCCGACCTCGAGGTTGCCGAGACTCGCGAGGAAGCGCAGCAAGTTGCCAACGAGGCCTTCCAGTTCAGCGAAGCCAGCTTCCACAACGCCCTCAACGCCGACGAGGGAAAGGCGCGCGAAGGGGCTCACGAACCGGCGGAGGAACCGCCCCAAGGCTTCGACCAGAAGAAGGGCGACTTCCAGCTCACCCGCGCCCTCGACGTCCTCAAGTATGGTTCGGTGGATGCGACGCCCAAGCTGCCCAAGCCCGGGCCGACCTTGGCCGAAGCGGCCATCCTGAAGGCCGCACACGGCGTCCAGCCTCCGGCGCCGAAGCCCAACAACTGAGCCCAGCGGTGGGGGCCGGTTCAGCCACCGTTCAGGGGACTGAACTTGCAGCAGGATCGGGCGATCCGGCTGCGCCGCCAAACCATAAGGTGCTCCAGGCGTGGATCTGAGCCGCCACCGGCCCAATGTCGGCGTGGTTCTGGCGCGTAGTGACGGCAAGGTCTGGCTGGGCCGCCGCGCCGACGTGGGGGGGGATCACAACTGGCAATTCCCGCAAGGCGGCGTTGACGCCGGCGAAAGCCTCGAGGCGGCGGCCCTGCGTGAGCTCGCCGAAGAAACCGGCGTCGTCTCGGCGCGGATCGTCGGCCAGACGAAGGAGTGGCTGGCCTATGACTTCCCAGCTGGCCACGCCGGGTCGAAGGTGGCGAGGGGCTGGATCGGCCAGAAGCAGATATGGTTCCTGGTCAGGTTTGTGGGCGAGGAATCGGAGATCGACGTCGGCGCCCACCACCACGTCGAGTTCGACGCCTGGCGTTGGGCCAACCTTGAGGAGACCCCCGATCTGGTCGTGCCGTTCAAGCGCGCAACTTATGTGAAAGTGGTCGAGGCCTTCGCGCCCCTGCTGGTGACCGCCTAGAGCAAACCCCGTTCAAACAGAATCGTTTGAACGGGGATCATTTGCTCTAGAATCAAAAGTGTAGAGCCTGATTCAACGTCCACATCTGTTCCGTGTGAACGCATCAGGCTCTAGCGCTTCTTCAGCGCCAGGCGGACGAGACCGAAGGCCGCGGCGGTGGCCCATGCCGCCTCGGTGAGAAACGCAGGCAAATTGAAGCGATAGCGCAGCGAGACGATCACAAGCCCCGGGCCAACAAGGTTCAGGATCAGAGACCGCAGGGCGGTGGGATCCAGCTGGCCGGTCTGCGCGCCCAGATAGGCCAGAAGCATCAGGACGACACCGACGAGCCCGAGGAGATCGGGCCAGCTCATCCGCTGGTTTTCGTCTCGCTATAGACCAGCGTCGAAGTGTCGGAACGGCCGTCCATCGGGCTCTCGTCCGCGTGGCGATAAGTGGTGATGAACATCGCCTCGTGCTTGCCCGGATCGTCGTGCTCCCACGAGCGGGTGGTGAGCTGCTGATTGCCTTCGACGTTCTTGTCGTTGCGATAGAGCGACCAACCGCTTTCAACCGCGGCCCAGTTGTGCAGGGCGATGATGATCGGCGCCGCCGGTCCCTCGGGCGTCACCGGCGTTACCATGTCTATGTGGCATTGGGTGGGATTGGAGCCGGGCTGCAGGACGGTCAGTTTGAACCCGGCGCCAGAGTAGACATAGCCGTTGTCGGTCTTATGCAGGCGCTTGGCCTTGGCGATCTTGTCGAGATTGCCGCCTTCGACGGACGGGATGCAGACGGTCTGCACCATATCAAGCACGGCGATGGCGGCGGGATCAGTAGGCGGCGCCGGGGGCGGCGGAGGCGCAGGAGGAGGCGCCGGCGGCGCGGCCTCAGCCGGGGCTGGCGTAGCGGGCGCCGGCGTCTGACCGGACGTCGCAGGCGGGGTCCCGGGTTGGGCCGCCGAAGGAGCAGCCGGGGAGGTGCTCGGCGTACTGGGCGGCTGAGTCTGGGCGAGAGCGAGCGGCGCAGCGGCGAGCGATGCGGCCAGGGCGGCGAGCTTGAGGCGCATACGGGGTCTCCCCTGCTGAAAGCCGTCTGTTCTAGTCACTCAAAGCGCCGAGGCGAAAGCGGAAATTGTCGCACCCCAATCGGCCCCCGCGAGCGGTCTTAAGCCACTTCCTCGACTTCCTCGGCGAGGATGGTCAGACCCTCGGGCGTGACGTCGGCGAAACCGCCCTTCACTTCCCAGACCTTCTCGGCCGAGCCGCGACGGACGTGGATTCGCCCTTCTCGCAGGGAGGTCATGAACGGCGCGTGGCCGACGAGCACGCCAAAGGCGCCCTCCGAGCCGGGCGCGTCGACCTGATCGACGTCATCGCTGAAGAGCTCCCGCTCCGGGGAGACCAGCGAGAAATGGAGCCTGCCGTCAGCCATGCTCAGGCTTCCGCCGCCATCTTCTCGGCTTTGGCCACGGCGTCCTCGACGCCGCCCACCATGCGGAAGGCGCTCTCGGGCAGATGGTCATACTCGCCTTCGCAAACCGCCTTGAACGAGCGGATGGTGTCTTCAAGGGAGACGAATACGCCCGGCTGGTTGGTGAAGGCCTCGGCCACGTGTAGCGGCTGGGACAGGAACTGGCTGATCTTGCGCGCGCGGGAGACGATCAGCTTGTCTTCCTCAGAGAGCTCGTCCATCCCGAGGATCGCGATGATATCCTTCAAAGCCTTGTACTGCTGAAGGATTTCCTGGACGCGCCGGGCCACCTGATAGTGCTCGTCGCCGATCACCAGGGGATCGAGGATCCGCGACGTCGAGTCCAGCGGGTCCACGGCCGGGAAAATGCCCAGGGCGGCGATGTCGCGGCTCAGCACGGTCATGGCGTCGAGGTGGGCGAAGGAGGTCGCCGGCGCGGGGTCGGTCATGTCGTCGGCCGGCACGAAGATCGCCTGGACCGAGGTGATCGAGCCCTTGGTGGTCGAGGTGATGCGCTCCTGAAGGCCGCCCATTTCGGTGGCCAGGGTCGGCTGATAGCCCACCGCAGACGGGATACGACCGAGAAGCGCCGACATCTCTGAACCCGCCTGGGTGAAGCGGAAGATGTTGTCGATGAAGAGCAGCACGTCCTTGCCCTCTTCGTCCCGGAAGTACTCGGCCTGGGCGAGACCCGTGAGGGCGACGCGGGCGCGGGCGCCGGGCGGCTCGTTCATCTGGCCGTAGACCAGGGTGCACTTGGAGCCTTCCGTCGAGCCGTTGTTCTTCTTCGGGTCCATGTTCACGTTGGACTCGATCATCTCGTGGTAGAGGTCGTTCCCTTCGCGGGTCCGCTCACCGACGCCGGCCAGCACGGAG
>DASXBY010000100.1:0-3433 GCA_036491455.1 Caulobacteraceae bacterium | reverse complement strand
TTCCGGATCGGTCCTGAACACCACGCGAGGGCGACTGATCGATACCTCGAAGCCTTCCCGGCGCAGACCTTCGATCAGCACGCCGAGCTGCAACTCGCCGCGGCCGGCCACTTCGAAAGCGTCCTTCTCTCCGGTCTCGATCACGCGGATGGCGACGTTGGCTTCGGCTTCCCGAAGGAGCCGTTCGCGGATGACCCGGCTCTGCACCTTGTCGCCGTCGCGGCCCGCAAGGGGACTGTCGTTGACCGAAACGGTGATGGCGATCGTTGGCGGATCGATGGGCTGCGCCGGCAGCGCGCCCTCGGCCTCCGGTGCGGCCAGGGTGTCGGCGACGCTGGCCTTGGCGAGGCCGGCCACGGCGACGATGTCGCCCGCCAGGGCCTCGTCGATCGGCGCCCGCTTGAGGCCGCGGAACGCCAGGAGCTTGGAAATCCGGCCGCGTTCGATCTCGGTCCCGTCGCGGGAAAGGGCGCGCACGGCCATGCCGGGCGTCAGGCGGCCCGATTCCACGCGGCCGGTGAGCAGGCGCCCAAGATAGGGATCGGCCTCGATCAGCACGGCCAGCAGCCGGGCCGGTTCGTCCAGCCGCGCCTCGGCCGCCGGAGCCGGTGTGTGGGCCACGATGAGATCGAAGAGCGGGGCGAGGTCCTTTCGCTCATCCTTGAGATCCGCCACCGCCCAGCCCTGCTTGCCGCTGGCGTAGAGGTGGGGAAAGTCGAGCTGCTCATCGCTGGCGCCCAGGGCCGCGAAGAGGTCGAAGGCGTCGTTCAACACCCGGTCCGGATCGGCATGCGGCCTGTCGACCTTGTTCAGCACCACGATGGGCCTCAGGCCCAGCTTCAACGCCTTGCCGAGCACGAACTTGGTCTGGGGCATCACCCCTTCCTCGGCGTCCACCAGCAACAGCGCGCCGTCGACCATGCCGAGGATTCGCTCCACCTCGCCGCCGAAGTCGGCATGGCCGGGCGTGTCGATGATGTTGATCCGAGTCTCGCCGGCCGCCCCGCGCCAGGCGAGGCTCGTCGCCTTGGCGAGGATTGTGATGCCGCGTTCGCGCTCCTGGTCGTTGGAATCCATCGCCCGCTCGGCGTGGGCCTCGTTGGCGCGGAAGACGCCCGAAGCGCTGAGCATCTGGTCGACGAGGGTGGTCTTGCCATGATCGACGTGGGCGATGATGGCGATATTGCGCAACGACATGGGACGAAGGGACGCTTCTGGAAGGCTGGGGTGCGGCGGGGAGCGCGGCCTATAGGCGATATTCGCCCGCGGCGCCACCGATGTGGGCCGCCCCGTGGTGCAATGCACCAATTTGCAGGTCGCGACCGAGTTGGATCCTGCCACTTTCGGTGCGCTGCAATGCTAAGAAATACAATGTGAAAGCCTGTGGAGAGGCGGTTTCGCCGGGATGCGGCAGTTCACCCCTTGCCTCATTGTGCGTCGCACAGTAATCTGTGTTCATGAGGCGTCGCTGACGACTCTGCCCTTCCTGGGCGTTTCCTCCCTAATGAACTGGCCGCGCCGCCGTGCGCGGCCATTTTTTTGCGCCGCAGCGAACAAACGCGGATCAGCCCCCCGCGACCTCCTCCGGCGCCGCCTCCTCAGCCAGGCGCTTCACGGCCTCGCCCATGTCGCGGAAAGCGGCTTTCAGCGGCGCCGACAGCCGTTTTGCGACCTGCGGCCCAAGCAACCCCTCGAACATTTCGCCGTTGGCGAAGATACAGGCGCCGGACGCCAGCTCCTCGATTTCGAAGTAGCGCGTGGATTTGACCAGGCCGCCCAGCATGGAGAGGCGCCAGAGCAGCTGTTCATTGGGCACCCAGTCGACCACCACCGGCTTGATCGAACGCACCGGCTGGCCTGGCACGGCGACATCGAGCACGAGCTCGGCGCCCATGCGGACCACGCCTTCCGCCTTGGGGTACAGGGCGCACCACTTCGACCAGCTTCCGATGTCCGAAACAATCGCCCAGATCGTCTCCGCCGGGGCCTGAATC
The DNA here is from genome assembly GCA_036491455.1 of Caulobacteraceae bacterium. GTDB lineage: Bacteria > Pseudomonadota > Alphaproteobacteria > Caulobacterales > Caulobacteraceae > Acaudatibacter. The sequence continues at coordinate 1,439 of DASXBY010000100.1, read as the reverse complement.
CCGACCCGGTTCTCGAGCTTGACCCAGCTCATCCGCCCTCCTTCCGCTTCCAGCTCACTCCGGTGGCCGAGTCCATGACGTCAACGCCGAGACCGGCGATTTCGTCGCGGATGGCGTCGGCACGAGCCCAGTCCCTGGCGGCGCGCGCCCTCGCACGGTCGGCGATCAGGGCCTCGACGCGGGCCGCGAAGGCCGGATCCGCCCCACCGTGAAACCAGGCGTCCGGGTCGGCAGAGAGGAAGCCCAGCAGGTGGCCACCGGCCAGGAGCTGGCCCTTGGCCTCGGCCCGTTCGGCGGCGCTCCCGCCTTCGAGCCGGCGGGCCAGGGCGAACAACTCGGCGTTGGCTCTCGGCGTATTGAGGTCGTCGTTCAAGGCCTTGAGGAATTGCGGCGACGGCTCGTCCGTGGACGGAACAACGTCACGGGCCCGGTCGAGAGCCCCATACAGGGTGTCGAGCGAGGCCTTCGCCGCGGCGACGATTTCGTCGCTCCACGCCACCGGCTGGCGATAGTGGCTGGCCAGCAGCGCCCACCGCAGAGCCTCGCCCGGCCAGCGGGTGATCAGCGAATGAACCAGCTCCACGTTGCCGAGACTCTTCGACATCTTCTCGGCGCCCATGTTGAGGAAGCCGTTGTGCAGCCAGTAGTTGGCGTAGGCGCCGTCGTGCGCGTGGCCGGTGGCGCACACACCCTGGGCGCGCTCGTTCTCGTGATGCGGGAATATGAGATCGTTGCCGCCGCCGTGGATGTCGATCGGCAGGCCCAGCGTCTGTTCGATCATTGCCGAGCATTCGATGTGCCACCCGGGCCGGCCGGGGCCGAACGGGCTCTCCCAGACCGGCTCGCCGGGCTTGGAGGGCTTCCACAGCACGAAGTCCGCCGGGCTCTGCTTGTACGGCGCGACCTCGACCCGGGCGCCGGCGATCATGTCGTCCAGCGAGCGGCGCGAGAGGGCCCCGTAGCCGCTATAGGCCTCGGTATTGAAGAGCACATGATCTTCGGCTTCATAGGCGGCGTTGGCGCGTGCAAGGCGGCCGATCATGCCGATAATCGCGTCCATGGTCAGGGTCGCGCGAGGCTCGAAAGTGGGTCGCAGCGCCCCAAGGGCCGACATGTCGGCGTGATAGGCGTCAAGGTAGCGCGCGGTGATGGTCTCGATCGGCACGCCCTCGGCGATCGCCTTCTGATTGATCTTGTCGTCGACGTCGGTGACGTTGGCCGCATAGAGCACGGCATCTTCACCATAGAGGCGGCGCAACAGGCGGAAGAGGACGTCGAACACCACCACCGGCCGGGCGTTGCCGATGTGGGCGTAGTTGTAGACCGTCGGCCCGCAGACATACATCGTCACCCGCTTCGGATCCGCGGGGACGAAGGGCCGCTTGGCGCGGGCCATGGTGTCATAGAGGACGAGGGACATGGGTCTGGGCTGGGTTCAG
>DASXBY010000099.1:0-6385 GCA_036491455.1 Caulobacteraceae bacterium | reverse complement strand
GGAGGCCAAGATGATGCTCGGCCGCACGCCCGGCCACATGGAGGCCATCCGGCCCATGCGCGACGGCGTCATCGCCGACTTTGAAGTCGCCGAGGAGATGATCAAGTACTTCATCCGCAAGGTTCACAACCGCAAGAGCTTTGTGAATCCCAAGGTGATCGTCTGCGTGCCATCGGGCGCGACGGCGGTGGAGCGGCGGGCGATCAATGATTCATGTCTCAACGCCTCCGCTCGGCGGGTGGGCCTGATGTACGAGCCGATGGCCGCGGCGATTGGCGCGGGCCTGCCGATCCACGAGCCCACCGGATCGATGGTGGTGGACATCGGCGGCGGCACCACGGAAGTGGCTGTGCTCTCCCTCTCCGGGATCGTCTATTCGCGCAGCGTGCGCGTTGGCGGCGACAAGATGGACGAGGCGATCATCAGCTACATGCGCCGCCACCATAACCTGCTGGTGGGCGAGACCACGGCCGAGCGGATCAAGAAGGAGATCGGCACCGCCCGTCCGCCCGAGGACGGCGTCGGCATCTCCATCGACGTCAAGGGCCGCGACCTGATGCAGGGCGTGCCGCGGGAGGTCCGGGTCAGCGAGAAACAGGCGGCTGACGCCGTCGCCGAGCCGGCTTCCCAGATCATCGAGGCGGTCAAGGTGGCGCTGGAGGCGACCCCGCCGGAACTGGCCGCCGACATCGCCGACAAGGGCATCATGCTGACTGGCGGCGGGGCGCTGCTGCGCGGCATCGACCTCGAGATCGCCGACGCCACCGGTCTGCCGGTGACGATCGCCGACGATCCGCTCACCTGCGTCGCGCTCGGCGTTGGCAAGGTGCTGGAGCATCCGCAGTGGATGAAGGGCCTGCTCGAATCTTCCCTGTTCTAGGCGCGCGCCGCCTGCGGGAGTCACTCTGTCGTGTCCCTGCGTGACCTTGGAGACATCAAGCCGCCGATCGCCTGGCTGGCGGCCGGTTCGCTGATCGCCGTCATGGCCGGCGCGCTTGTCCTGGTCTTTGCAGGGCACAGGGCATCGGGCGAGCTGCGGCGCGACGCCGACGAAGCCGCCGGCACAGCCGGCGGCCTGCTGGCTGCGCCGGTGCGGGCCGGCAGCGGGGCGTTCGGCGCGGTCAGCGATTATTTCGCCGCCGGCGCCCAGAACCGCCGCCTCAGGTCCGATGTGGCCGCGGCCTTGTCCTGGCGCGACGAGACCCTGACCCTCAGGGCCGAGAACGCGCGTCTGCGCGCCCTCCTTGGCGTGCGCACCGTGCCGCCCTTGCCGATGATCGCCGCCGACACCGTTCTCGATTCCCGCGGACCGTTCTCCAACAGCCGGCTCGTCGACGCCGGCGCCGATCAGGGCGTCGCTGAGGGCAACCCGGTGCTGAGCGACCACGGTCTCGTCGGCCGGATCGCCGGTGTCAGCGCCCATGTCAGCCGGATCTTGCTGCTGACCGACGTCGACAGCCGCACGCCGGTGATGATCGCACGGACCAACGGACGGGCCATCCTGACGGGCGACGGTGGGCCCAATCCGGCGCTCAGTTTCCTGCGCACCCACGACGCGCCTCAGGCGGGCGACCGTGTGCTGACGTCCGGCGACGGCGGAGTCTTGCCGCGCGGCCTGGCCGTCGGCAGCGTCGTCAAGGGACCCGATGACGTGTGGCGCGTCGCGCTGGACTCCGACGCCGAGCCGATCGATTTCGTTCGCATCCTGCTTTTCAAGGACTTCTCCCAGGTCGCCAACGGAGGCGATCTTGGCCTTTCGCAGCCACCTTCGACCGCCACGGACGTCCCCGAGGCGCCGCCGCTCGCGGCCGCAGCCAATGTCGCGGCTGGCGGCGAAACCAAGGCCAAGGCGAGCGGACCATGACTGCCGGACGCGCCCGCCGACCGGTCTCGCCGACCGTTTGGATCGTCGGTCCCCTGGCGGCGACGCTTCTCGCCTCGCTGCTGCTGGCCATCCCCCTGCGGGTCGCCGGTTTGTCCTTGCCGGAACCTGTTTTCGCGCTGGCGCCAGCGTTCGCCTGGGCCATCGTGCGTCCCTCGGTGTGGCCGCCCTTCGCCCTCGCCGTCCTCGGCGTTTCGCTTGACCTTCTGTGGGGGACGCCCGTGGGCTTCTGGGCGCTATGCCTGCTGGTCGCTTACGCTTTTCTGTTCTTCGCTCGACGGTCGCTGGCGGGCCAGGATGTCTGGTTCCTTTGGGCGGCCTATGGCGCAGCCTGCGGCGTCGCCTTCGGTCTGGGGTTCCTGCTGACCTGGATGCGCACGAGCCAGGCGCCGAGCCTGATCGGTGTGGGCCTTCAGTTCGCCATCACGGCCGCGCTCTTCCCCTTCGCCTGGAAGCTCGTGGAGCGCTATGAATCGGCGGACACGCGCTTCTAGATGTTCGAACCGCACTTCCATTTCGACGATGTCAACGAGCGGCAGACAGCCTTCCACCGCCGCGCCTTTCTCCTGGGCGGCGTCACCGGGGTCGGACTGCTGGCGCTGGCCGCCCGGCTCGGCCAGCTGCAGTTGTTGGAGGCCGACAAGTACAAGGTCCTCTCCGAGCACAATGAGTTCGAGTTCCGCCTGACCCCGCCGCCGCGCGGGCTGATCCTCGATCGCAACGGCGTGGTCCTGGCGTCGAACCGCCCAGCCTTCCGCCTGCTTCTCGCCACCGACGAGAACGTCGACGTCGACCAGATCCTGGACGAGCTTTCCCAACTCGTGCCCATGGACGACGCCAGGCGCGCGCGCCTTGCCGCTGACGTCGCCAACGCGCCCCGACGGGCGCCAGTCGCCGTGGTCGAGGACATGTCCTGGGAGGAATTTTCCAGGGTCAATGTGCGAGCGCCGGAGTTGCCGGGCGTCACCGCCGACATGGGCGAGATGCGCGTCTATCCTTACGGCGGGGCCTTCACCCACGTGGTTGGCTATGTCGCCAAGGTCAACGCGACCGACATCTCAAAGACCGGCCCCAACGCCGATCCGATCCTGCTCAATCCCGGCTTTCGGATCGGCCGGCAAGGCATCGAAAAGTTTTATGATCTGCCGCTTCGGGGCCGGCCTGGCGCGAAGAAGGTCGAGGTTGACGTCAAGGGACGGGTGGTGCGCGAGGACCCCGCCGGCGATGTCCCGTCGACGCCAGGCGCTCCGATCCGCCTGACCCTGGATGCGGATATCCAGAACCGGGCCATCGAGGTTTTCGGCAACGACAGCGGCGCGGCGGTGATGCTCGACTGCCGTACGGGCGATGTTCTTTGCCTTGCCTCGGCCCCCAGCTTCGACGCCAATCGCTTCGTCAAGGGCCTCACCGGTCCGGAGTACAAGGCGCTCTCCGAGTACGACCGCAAGCCGCTGTTCAACAAGGCGCTTACGGCCAACTACCCGCCCGGCTCGACCTTCAAGACCATGGTCGCCCTGGCCGCGCTCGAGGCCGGCGTGAATCCCGACCGGACCTACGTCTGCAACAAGGCATGGGCCTGGGGCGGTCGGGTCTGGCACTGTGACAAGGCGCATGGCGTGCAAGACATGCACAACGCCATCAAGAGCTCGTGCGACATCTTCTTCTATCAGACCGCGCTCAGCGTCGGCCCCGACCGGATCGCCGCCACGGCGCGCAAGTTTGGCCTTGGCGGCACGTTCGACATCCCCATTCCCGGTCAGAAGCCCGGGATCATTCCCGATTCCGCCTACAAGCGGCGGTTCTTCCCCCACGACCCCGTCTGGCACGCCGGCGAGACGCCCAGCATGGGCATTGGTCAGGGCTATGTGTCGGTCAATGCGCTGCAGCTTGCGGTGATGGTTTCGCGCCTGGCCAATGGGTCGAAGGCGATCAACCCCCGGCTTGTCCACTCGATCGGCGACGATATCCAGCCCCCCGGGACGGCCGCCGGAGATTTGCCGTTCCAGCGCGAGCATCTGCAATTCGTCCGCGAGGCCATGGCCAGCGTCGCCAATGATCCCGGCGGCACGGCTTACAGGGAAATGCAACTGGGCCTGGGTCCGATCAAGATTGCCGGCAAGACCGGCACCGCCCAGACGCACAGCTACGGCGGTGGCCGCGGCGAGCACGGGGCCCAGGGCGCCTGGGTCCTGCGCGACCATGCCTGGTTCATCTGCTTCGCGCCCTATGACGATCCGCGCTACGCCATGAGCGTGCTGGTTGAGCATGGCGGCTTTGGCGCCGACGCGGCCGCGCCCAAGGCGGCCGAGCTGATGCGCGTGGCCTTGCTGAAGGATCCCGAGGTGCAGGCCCGCATCACCGCCGCGCCGGCGGCGCCGGAAGGGCCCGCCGCTACATGACCGACAGCGCCCTTACGCGACCCGGCGAGCGTGAACGCCTCACCGTCAAGCTGGGCGAGATCGACTGGCTGTTGGCGGCGGTGCTGGCGGCGATCGCCGGCGTCGGCGTCCTGATGCTCTATTCGATCGCGGGCGGGACCTGGGGCCCGTGGGCCGATCGGCACGCCGCCCTCTTCGCCTTATGCTTCCTGGGGATGATCGTGCTCGGCGTCACTGACCTGCGCATCTGGTTCGCCCTGGCCTATCCGGTCTATGCGGTCGGGCTGGTGCTGCTGCTGGCGGCGGCAGTGGTCGGCCACACGCGCCTGGGCGCGCAGCGATGGCTCGATCTTGGCCCCATCCACCTGCAGCCGTCCGAGATCATCAAGATCGGCCTGGTGCTGGCGCTCGCCCGCTTCTACCACAGCCTTCCAGGTCGCTACGCCGGACTGTCGTGGTGGCTCTTGATCCCCGCCGCCCTGATCCTCGTGCCGGCCGCCATCGTCGCGCGCCAGCCGGACCTCGGCACGGCTGTCCTCATCGCCGGCACCGGCGCGGTGATGATGATCCTCGCCGGACTCAGCCTGCGCCTGGTCGCCCTGGGGGTAGTTGGTCTGGCGGCGGCCGCTCCTCTGGCGGTGATGTTCGTCCTCAAGGGCTACCAGCGGGCAAGACTGCTCACCTTCCTGCATCCCGAAGCGGACCGCTCAGGCGCCGGCTACCACATCATCCAGTCCAAGATCGCCCTCGGCTCCGGCGGCCTGATGGGCAAGGGCTTCGGCCTCGGCTCGCAGGCCCAGCTCAACTTCCTGCCGGAAAAGTCAACCGACTTCATCTTCGCGTCGCTGGCGGAGGAGTTCGGCTTCGTCGGCTGTGTCAGTGTCCTGCTGCTCTATGCGATGGTGATCGCCATCGGCCTGCGCATCGCCTCCGTGGCCCACAGTCACTTCGGTCGTCTGGCGGCGTCGGGAGTCATCGTGACCTTCACCCTGTGCGTGATGATCAATGGCGCCATGGTCATGGGCCTTGCCCCCGTGGTCGGCGTGCCGATGCCGCTGCTTTCCTTCGGCGGCACGGTGATGATGACGATGATGGCCGGCTTCGCGCTCGTGCAGGCGGTGCGCGTGCACCGCTATTCGGAGATCACGAGCGGTCATGGGGCGCTGCTTTAGGCTCGCCTTGACAGACCGAGCCGATTGCAAGTCACTCCTCCGGGTGGGGCCCATCCGAAATGAAACGCCAAGCGAGCTCCATTGTCGGAGACGCTCGCGATGAGCGCCGATGCCTGGGCCGCCTTTCATGGTCGATGGTCACGGCTGAAGCCGCCGCTTCGGGCTTCCCCGGACGTGGTCGAGGTTCTTCGCCACGCGATTGAGGGTCGCGACGCGGAGGTTCTGATGCTGGGCGTAACGCCGGAGCTGGCGGTCCTGGGCTCTCGAATGGTCGCCCTCGACTGGAGCCAGTCGATGATCGACCATATCTGGCCAGGCGACACGCCCACGCGTCAGGCGATGCTGGCCGACTGGCGAGCCATTCCCTTTCAGACGGCGAGATTTTCCGCCGCCGTCGGCGATGGCAGTTTCAATTGCCTGACCCTGGCTGACGTGCCGGTGGTGTTCGGCGAACTCTCTCGCGTCCTTTCGCCCGGCGCTCGCCTGGCGGCGCGCGTTTACGCCACGCCCTCGCCTTGCGAGAGCCTTGAAACCTTGCGGCGTGATGTGATGTCCGGCGCGCCGGGCGGATTCCATGGTTTCAAATGGCGCCTGGCCATGGCGCTAGCCGCCGAGACCGGCGACGCCGAGGTCGCCGTCGCTGACGTCTTCCAAAAATTCGCGACCCTGTTTTCCGATCGTGCTGCTCTCTCCGCCGCCACGGGCTGGAGCAACGAGACCATAGCCGAACTCGACGCCTACGACGGTTCGGAGGCGGTCTATATCTTTCCCACCGAGGCGCAGGTTCTGGCCGCCGTGCCGGCCGACTTTCGGAATGCCCGGTTTGTCTCGTCCGGCGCCTACGACTTGGCCGAGCGCTGTCCGATTCTGATCGCGGACTTCGAGCCGTGAAAGGGCTCGGGCGCAAGCCCGCCGTACAGCGCTCTAACGTCCAGGGCATGGAGTGGCCGCCC
>DASXBY010000098.1:0-49858 GCA_036491455.1 Caulobacteraceae bacterium | reverse complement strand
AAGGGGTGGCGGCCGTCCTCAACGATATCGAGGGCACGACCAGCAGCCTGGCCTTCGTGCAGGAGGTGCTGTTCCCCTATTCGCGGGCGCGGATGATCGACTATGTGGCCGCTCATCGCGCCTTGGTCGAGCCGATCCTCGACGTGGTCCGTGAAATCGAGGGCCGCTACGACCTCGACGACGTCGCCGTCGCCCGCGTGCTGGTCCGCTGGATCGACGAGGATCGCAAGGCGCCGCCCCTGAAGGCCCTGCAGGGGATGATCTGGCGCGAAGGTTATGAGGCCGGCGAGATCCAGGGCCACGTCTATGCCGACGCCGTGCGCGGTCTCAAGAAATGGCGCGCCCAGGGCCTGCGGCTGGCGGTCTATTCCTCCGGCTCGGTGGAGGCGCAGAAGCTGATCTTCGGGATGAGCGAAGTCGGCGACCTGACGCCGTTGTTCGAAGCCTTCTTCGACACCTCGGTGGGAGCCAAGGTTGAGGCCGCCAGCTATGGCCGCATCGCGGAGAAGCTCAGGCTGGCGCCCGAACAGATCCTGTTCCTCAGCGACACGCCGGCCGAGATCGAGGCGGCGGCCATGGCGGGGCTTAAGTCTGTCCGTCTTGTTCGCGACGGATTCGCCGGACCCGGCGAAGCGGCCAGCTTCGACGACATCGAGATCGGCTGACGGGACGGCAAGGGACGTCGGCGCCTTACCGAGCTTTCACTTGCTTGGCTTTTGAGCCGCCCATAGGGTCCGCGCCAACCATTACGGGCGGGCGAAATAGTGCTGTCAGACGCGCCGGCGCCCCGCACTCCAACCTCTGAAAGACACTGCATGAAGCATACCCGCCTGGCGCGCGTGCTGCTCGCCGCCGCCGCCCCCGTCCTCGCCGCTGCGGCGGTTCGCGCCGCCCTGCCGAGATTCCCTCAGCCCTATGGCGACCGCATCGTTTTCGTCGCCGACGGCAACATCTGGAGCGTGGACAAGAGCGGTGGCGCGGCCGAACGGCTGACCAGCGCGCAAGGCCAGGACATGTTCCCGCGCGTCTCGCCGGACGGCAAATGGATCGCCTACACCGAGGCCAGCAAGGCAGGGACCGATGTGTGGGTGATCCCGGCCTGGGGCGGACCGGCCCGGCGGCTCACTTTTGATCCGACCACGGAAGCCGGCACAGGCGGCCGGCATGGCCCGGACAACATGGTCGTGACCTGGACCCCGGATTCCAAATCCGTCGTCTATCTGACCAAGAAGGACCAGTGGAACGGGTGGATCCAGTACATGTACAAGGTCCCCGTGGACGGCGGCGCCCCTACGCCGATGCCGATCGACAGCTACGTCGGCCTCGCTACCTTCGGGCCCGACGGCCACACCATCGCCTACAACCGCATCTTCCGGAATTTCCGCACTTGGAAGCGCTATAACGGCGGCCTGGCGCAGCAGCTCTTCACCTTCGACTTCAACACCCGACAGCTCACCCAACTGACAACCTGGTCGGGCACGAACACGAGCCCGATGTGGTATGGGCGCAAGATCTATTACCTGAGCGATCAGGACTCGAACCGCAGGGCCAACATCTGGGTGATCGATCTCGACAGCAAACAGCTGCGTGAGGTGACCCACTTCACCGACTACGACATCGATTTCCCGGCGCTCGGCGGCGATGCCATCGCCTTCCAGCAGGGCGGCAAGCTGTGGCGCCTCGATCTGCCGAGCGAGCAGCTGCACGAGGTTCAGGTGAGTGTGCCGGACGACAATCCGCGGACCCGCCCGCATGTTGTCGCCGTGGACGCGCAGATTCGCGATTCAGATCCCGCCGGGCAGGTTGACTATGCCCTGGCGCCCAACGGCAAGCGCACGCTCTTCAGCGCCCGGGGCGATATCTTCAGCGTACCAACGGAAGACGGGCCGACCCGCGACCTTACTGGAACGCAGACCGCCGACGAGGACCATCCGACGTGGTCGCCGGACGGCCGTCAGATCGCCTACACAACCGATTCCAGCGGCCAGGACCAGATCGCCGTGCGGCCGGCCGAGGGCGGCTCAGAGCGGCAGTTGACCCACTTCGACAAAGGCTACCTCTATGGCCCGGTCTATTCGCCGGACGCAAAGGCGCTCTCCTTCAGCGACGGTGAGCACAGGCTGTGGCTGATCGGGATCGACGGCGGCGCGCCCAAGCAGATCGCCCAGGACAAACAGAACGAGATCCACGACCAAGCTTTCTCGCCCGACGGCCGTTGGATCGCGTTCTCGATGTCGGCAATGAACCGCCGCCGCGATCTCTATCTCTACGACATCCCAGGCGCGAAACTCACCAAGCTCGGCGACGGTAGCGAGATCGACGCCAACCCCGTCTGGTCGCCGGACGGCAAGTATCTGTATTTCGCGTCAAGCCGGCATGAGAATCCGGTCGGTTCTGACATCGAGTTCGACTTCGCGATCCTGAAGTCCCTGGGGATCTATGGCATCCCCTTGGCGCGCGACACCGCCTCGCCCGTGGCCTCGCGCTCGGATGAGGCCAGTTCCGCCATCAGCGAGGGCGGCAAGGAGCCTGACGAGGCCGACAAGGACGGCGCCGGAAAGACCAAGCCAGGTTCAGCCGCCAGGGCGGCGCCGCCCGTGGTCCGCGTCGATCTCGATGGCTTCATGGGCAGAGCTGTGGCCATTCCGGTCGACCCGGCCAACATCGCCCAGATGGACGCCCGTGACGGAAAGATTTTCTACCTCACCCAGCCGATCGGCCTGATCAACGGCAATCTGGCAGGCGAGAAGTCAGCTCTGCACCTCTTCGATTTCAAGAAGCGCAAGGACCAGGTGGTGGCCAACGACGTGGATTCCTATTCCCTGTCGCTGGACGGTGAGACCGTGCTGATCAAGCACGACAAGGACTACACCGTGCTTGACGCCAAGCCGGACGCAACCAAGGACGAGGACGACGTCCACAAACTCAATCTCTCGCACATGCGCGAACTGGTCGATCCGCCGACCGAATGGGCGGAAATGTTCGGCAACGCCTGGCGACTCGAGCGCGACATGTTCTTCTCGAAAGCGATGAACGGCGTCGACTGGCAGGCGGTGCGCCAGTCCTACAGCAAACTTGTTCCGCTGCTCGGCTCGCGGGAGGACCTCAACTACCTCATCGGCCAGATGATCGGCGAGATGTCCAACTCCCATACCTATGTCGGGGGCGGAGACGACGGCGACACCGGCCCGACGGTCCATGCCGCGTGGCTGGGCGTCGACTGGGCGCTGGACGCGGCTTCGGGGCGCTATCGCATCGGCAAGATCTATCCAGGCGACAACACCCGCGATGACTATCGCAGCCCGCTGGGCGAGCCTGGACTGGCGGTGAAGGCCGGCGACTATGTGCTGGCGATAAACGGCGTGGAGCTTCGCGCGCCCACCGGACCTGAGTCCCTTCTGCAGGTCGCCGACGACGAGACGACCGTGGCCCTGACCGTGGCCGCTACGCCGGACGGCGCCCGCCGCGACGTGGTGGTGAAACCGATCAAGGCGGAATTGTCGCTGCGCGAGGCCGACTGGATCGCCCACAACAAGGCCATGGTCGACCAGCTCTCCGGCGGCAGGATTGGCTATGTCTACATGTCGGACATGGAGCAGCTTGGGCTGCAGCAGTTCGTCCGGCAGCTCTACGGTCAGCTCGACAAACAGGCGATGATCATCGACGACCGCTGGAATGGCGGCGGGTTCATCGCCCCGTTCGCCCTGGAGCGCCTGAGGCGCGTGCTGGTGAGCCTCGGTGTCAATCGCGAGGGCGGCGTCGGCACGGAGCCGGAAGAGGTGCTGAACGGTCCCAAGGTAGTGCTGCTCAACCACTGGTCGGCTTCGGATGGCGATATCTTCCCCTACCTCTTCAAGCTCTATGGCCTCGGCCCCGCGGTGGGCACGCGGTCGTGGGGCGGGGTGCGCGGCATCCGCGGCAACTGGAACCTGATGGACGGCGGCTACATCACCATTCCCGAGAGCGCGGAATTCACACCGCAGAGCGAATGGTCGGTGGAGAATCACGGGGTCGACCCAGACGTCGAGGTCGAGGACATGCCGGCCGAGCTGATGGCCGGTCATGACGCGCAGATCGAAACAGCGGTCGGCATTCTGATGAAGAAGATCGCCGGCCAGCCGGGCGGCCTGCCGACGCCGCCGCCCTTGTTGCCGGCTTATCCGGCCAGCGGCATTGTCCCGCCGCAGCCCGAGGGGGCGGTTCCGCCCGCTCGCTGAGGGTCTAGTCTGATCGGCGCCAACCGCGGCGAATAACGACTACCGGGCCGCCGCCGAGGCCGAGGAAAAAGCCGACGTCATAGGCGACGGAATCCGCCTTGGTCTCATAGAGCCGGATCGCCCAGGGAACAGTGTGCGGCCACAGTTTGTGGAGCACCTCGACCAGAAGGGTCACTGGCGCGATGATGCCGTGCCAGATGCCGAGCAGAAACTGCTGAATTATGCCCTGATGGGCCGCCTGGCCCGACTCCACGCCGCCTGCAGCGCAGGCGGCCAGAGCGACCGCGAGAGCGACGACCGCCGCAATTGTGAGCCCCTTTTTCATCCGCGCCCGCACGAGGCCTCGCCCGATGGATTCAGTCTGTGCCGTTCAATGCAAGCTGGGTCCATTCTGTTCCGTTTTCCATGGAATGTCGGTTCGGACCGGTCCGACCGGCTTCGGGAGGATCATTTTCGGCGTGCCAGCGGACTCCGTCGAGACGAACCGCCTCAAGTCTCGAAGCGGAAGACATCGCCGTCGCGGACAACGCGCCCAGCGGTTGGCGCGGCATAATGGGTGCCGATGACCAGGATATCGTCGTCAGCCCACTCGGCGAACATCCGCTCTCGGACCTTCGCCGCCTCCTTCGGATCGCTGTCGAACGGCGGCGACCAGTCAGGATGGGCTAGCTGGCAGGGATGGTGAGTCATATCGCCGGTGATCACCGCCCTTTGGCCCTCCGACTCGATCAGCACACTGACGTGCCCGGGGGTGTGGCCGGCGCTGGGTGTCAAGCGGATTTCATTTGAGACGCGGTGGTCCATCTCGACCAGTTCGGCGAGCCCCGCCTCGAGGATGGGCTTCACCGAGTCGGCTAGGATCTGCGGTTGATCGCCCGCGTCGGACCCGGACCAGAACTCGTACTCCTTTCGACCGATAAGATAGCGGGCGTTGGGGAAGGTCGGGACCCAGGTTTCGCCCTCCAGCATGGTGTTCCAGCCGACGTGATCGACATGCAGGTGGGTGCAGACCACGGCGTCAACGCTTTCACGTGGCCAGCCGGCTTCATCGAGATGTGCGAGGAATGGGGTCGAGAGGGCCTGGCCGCCCAGGAACTCGCGGCGCTTGTCATTGCCGACGCAGGTGTCGACCACGAGCCTGAGGCCCGGCGCTTCGACCAGCAGGGCGTGGATCGATAGCAACATGCGGTCTTGGTCGTCGACGAAGTTCGGATAGAGCCAGGGATGCGCGCGCAACGCCGCCGGGGTCGCCTCGGCGAGGAAGGGGTGTCTTTCGCTATAGGCGATGGGCATTTCCATCTCGACGATCCGGGTCACCGACACGGCGCCAATCTTCCACTTCAGCATGGCGTCCTCCTCAATCCATTCACCAACTTGGGCGCCCGGTGACCCCTATGTCGAGCCTTTGCCCTTGAGGATCATCTCGTCACCACGCACCTCGAAGGACTCGAGGCGTCTGAGGAACGACATGCCGAGCAGAGATTCGCTCATCGGCGCCCGGTTGACCGCCACTGGCACGCCTGTCATGCGGATCGGTCCCACAGCCAGACTGTCGACCGTAGCGACCGCGCCATAGCCCACGCCGTTGGCTGTCTCGCTTGGCAGCGTTGCGCCTGCGGTGTTGACGTGCGCGCGGGCCGCGTCGGCCGGGCTCAGGACGATTTCGCTAGAGCCGGTGTCGATCAGGAATCGGACCGGCGCGCCGTTGACCTCGGCCATCACGAAGAAGGCGCCCCCTTCGCTGCGACCGACCACCATCTCACGCGGCGATCGGCTGACGGCGAAGGCGGGGAAGAGGGCGGCGCGCAGCTTGTCGCCGACGTCGATGATATCGCCCCGGTCGGCGTAGCCGATCACCAGCAGGATGACGATCGCCGCCCATATCGCCGCGCCGCGCGCGGCCTTGCCAAGATCGATGCGGCGGACGGCGAGGAGTCCGCTCGAGACCAGGGCCGCCAAGCCTAGCAGCCGCATCACCGAAAAATTGTCCTCGCCGCTTGGCGTCTGGCCGGGAACCAAGATCGAGAGGAGAAAGACAAGCAGGCCGGCTCCGGCCAGCAGGCCCAGCCAAATGAAGGCGCCCGGCCGAATGCTCAGACGCCGCGCCGGCGGCGCCGGCGGCTGTTCCGGACCCCAGGGCCCATGGCCCGAAGGAAATCGATTGGGCTCGTTCATCTATTCGCCACCAGACCCGAGAAGATATCCCTCTGGGATTCTATATAGCCCCTCGTCGGGATCGGCCTCCCAAGTCCAGCACGGATAGCGGCATCGAGCGCGGGCAGCGCGTGGAAGGGCACGCCCGGGAAACAGTGATGGGCGGTGTGCCAGCTCATGTTCCACATCAGCCAGCGCATTGGCGTCGGCCCCCTCAGCGTGCGGGTGTTGACGAATATGTCCGGGTCGTGAGGCAGCCCGGTATGTTCGCCGAGGTTCTGCAGCTGGTGAAACCACTTGGTAAGCAGCATCGGCGCGATCCACAGTTCGACCGCCAGCCATGTGCGCAAGGCGGCGGAGACGGCGGCGATCAGGAGCCAGAGGGCGACGTGGACGCGGGCTTCACGCGTAACGATGCGCCGCCGGCGCGCGTCCAGCCAGTAGCAGCTCCCGAGGCCTCGCTCCATCGCGGTGCGAACGATGCCGGTCACGCGCCTGTACCAGAAGCTCACGCCGCTCAGATCGAGAATGTAGCTCGACAGGGTGAAGGGCCCGGTCCCCATGATCTCGGGATCGCGAAGAGGATCGTGCGTGGCGCGATGATGGGCGAAGTGAATCCAGCGATCCGTGAGAAACGGATTCAGCGTGGCCACGCCGAACAGGTGGCCAACAAGGTCGTTGAGCGCCTTAGTGCGGAACGCGGTCCAGTGACTGAGCTCGTGCTGGCCTGCGTAAAGGCAATTGATCAGGATCCCCTGGGCGAGGAACAGCGGGACGGAGCTCCACGGCGCAAGCGGGACAACGACCAGAAGACTTGTGGTGGTCATCGCAAGGGCGCCGACGTGGCTGGCGGTCTGCAAGGCGCCCGCCAGATCCGACTTTCGGCTAAGCGCACGCAGGCGTTCGCGGCTCACCGCCTTGAGGCCTCCCTTGGCAATCCAGCCTTCCATGTCAGGTTTCGTCGTGATGGCGTCCGAAGTCAGGCTCGGGCGTTTCCTGGCCGGCGTCAATCACGCCGCGCCGGATCTCGCGGGTACGGGTGAAGAGTTCGAACAGCTTGTCGCCTTCGCCCCAGCGGATGGCGCGCGACAGGGCCTGCAAATCCTCTGTGAATCGGCCAAGAATCTCCAGCACCGCGTCCTTGTTGGCCAGGAAGACGTCGCGCCACATGGTGGGGTCGGAGGCGGCGATTCGGGTGAAGTCGCGAAAGCCGCCCGCCGAGTATTTAATCACCTCGCCCCGGGTCACCTGCTCGAGGTCGGCGGCGGTGCCGACGATGTTGTAGGCGATGAGGTGCGGCAGATGTGAGGTCACGGCAAGGACGAGGTCGTGGTGGCGCTCGTCCATAAGTTCAACCTCGGCGCCCAGAGCCTCCCAGAAGCGGCTGAGCTTCTCCACGGCGGCTTGATAGCCGGCGTCCTTCCGAGCTTGCGGCGTAAGGATCGTCCAGCGGTGGGCGAAGAGAGTGGCGTAGCCGGCGTCGGGTCCGGACTGTTCGGTGCCGGCTATCGGGTGGCCCGGGATGCCGAAAACGGTCTCCGGGAGGGCGGCGGCGAAGGCTTCGGCGACAGCCCCCTTTACCGAGCCGACGTCGGTGACGATGGCGCCGGGTTCGACGGCGTCCGCGATCCGACGGACGACCTCGACAATGGCCAGAGGCGGCACGGCCAGGACGACAAGGTCGGCGCCGCGCACCGCCTCGACCGGATCGGCGGTGACCCGCTCGGCGAGGCCGAGGGCGCGGACCCGATCCAGAACCTCGGCGCTGGAATCGGCCACGGCGACTTCGGACACGGCGTGTCGGGCGCGGGCGGCGCGGATCACCGACGAGCCGATCAGGCCCGTCCCGATGACTGCCATGCGGTTGAAGAGCGGCTCGCTCATGGCCTCAGGAAGTCGCTTAGGGCGTCGACTACGGCCCGGTTGTGCTCCTCAAGGCCGATGGTCAGGCGCAGATGGTCGGGGAGGCCGTAATTCGAGACGCCGCGCAATATGTAGCCGCGACGGGCAAGGAAGGCCTCCGCCTCGGCCGCCCTCTTGCCGGGAGTCGTGGGAAATCCGATCAGCACGAAGTTGGCCGCCGACGGCGTCACCTCGAGGCCGAGACCGCCGATCTGCTGGGTGAGCCACGGGCGCCACCGCTCGACGTGCGCCAACGAGCGCTGCTGGAAGGCCTTGTCGTGGAGCGCCGCCACCGCAGCCAGCTGCCCGGCGATCGAAGTGTTGAACGGCAGGCGGATGCGGTCGACGGCGTCGGCGACGTGCAAGGGCGCGTAGGCCCAGCCAACCCTCAGCGAGGCCAGGCCGTGGATCTTGGAAAAGGTGTGGGTGACGACGACATTCTCGGCCGCGCGGGCCAGATCCAGGCCATCGTCGAACGTCGGATCACTGTTGAACTCGGCATAGGCGCCATCGAGCACCAGAAGAATATCGGGCCGCAGGCGTTCGTGGAGCCTGCGAATCTCGCCGCTGCCGACGAACGTGCCGGTCGGGTTCGCCGGGTTGGCGATGAAGACTAGGCGCGTGCGTTCGTCCACGGCCTCCAAAAGGGCGTCGACATCGATGCGCTGGCCTGGCTCGGGCGCGGTTTTCACCTCCGCCTGATTGGCCCGGGCGCCGATGCCGTAGGCGCCGAAGCCATATTCACCCTGAACGATGTTGTCGCCCGGCGTGAGGAACGCCTGATTGAGGAGGGCGAAGATCTCGTCGGTACCGCAGCCGAGGATCAGCCGTTCAGGCTCCAAACGGTAGTCATCCGCCACCGCCGTGCGTAGAACCTGGCCGCGGGCGTCGGGGTAGAGGGAAAGATTTCCGGCGGCTTCAACGTAGACAGCCCTGGCAGCCTCGCTGCAGCCAAGGATGTTTTCGTTTGCCGAGAGCTTGACCGGATTTTCGACGCCTTCGGCGCTCGCCTTGCCCGGCTTGTAGGGGGTGATGGCGAGAATACCCGCCTTGGCTTCGGGCCGCATCCCTGGCGGCGGACTGAGGGCGGGGGCGGTCATGGCCCCGGGCCTATGGAGGCGGCGCTGAACGACGTCAATAAACCTTGGGCGAGCGACCCAGAGCCAGCGGACCGAGGGTCATGCGGCCGGCGCGGAAAGAAAGAACGGCGGCGCGGCCTCCGGAGCCGGCGGAACCGCCGAGCGCCGCCAGCGCCGCCACACCGTGAGCCAAGGCGAGCTCACCGACGAGGCGTCCGTCCGGATCGACGGAAAAGCCCGATCCCTGACCGTCGACCTCAAACGCGCCGGCCTGAAAGCGCAGGCGGCGGACCTGAATTTTGCCTCCGGCGGTCGCCCAGGATCTGATCGCCGATGTCCAGCCGAGGCCGCCCATGGCGTCGGCGTGGTCATAGATGGCTTCGGCTTCGAGGTTCACCGCGCCGCCGTTGGACACGGCCGCGAGCTTGCTTTCGGGCGAGGCTCTGGCGTCATCGAGCTCGATCAGAAAGGCGCCCTGGTCAGCCGACCCGGCGAGCGTGTGGATATGGAGCTGCCTGGCGCTAGCGAGAAGATAGGGCTTCGCCCCCGTCACCGGTGCGAAGGTCAGGTCGCGGCCTTCCAGCGAAAAGGTCGGCGGCAATCGATTGGCGTCTGTGACCGAGGCGCGTAAGACCTGGGCCGCGATCCCGACCGCGCCGCCCGTGGGCCGGACGAGGCTGACGCCCTCGGGCGCGTAGGCGACCCAGTGACTGAAGGCGAACACCGAGGCCTCGCTGCGAAGTTCCAGCGCCGAGACGCCCCAGCCGTCGGGGCCTCGCCAGGTGAGGCCGGTGAAATCGACGTCGAAGCGAAACGGATAGCCACTGACCCGTCGTCCAGACCAGGTCAGCTCGCCGCCTGCGGCCTTCACGCCCGCCGACGTCGCGTCCAAGTCGCGCTCGATCCGACCCTTGATCCATAGCCAGGCCCCGCCCCAACCGATCAGCGCAATGGCCAGGACCACGAAGGGACCGTAAAGACCGAACCGCCGGGGCCGGCCCGGGACGCGAGGCTGAGGAGCTTTGGTGGGCGAGGTCACGGAGAGGTGGGTGTTCGGCTACGGCTCGCTCATGTGGCGGCCTGGATTCCCCTTCCTAGAACGTCGCAGGGCCGTCCACCATGGCCGCCGGCGGGCCTTCTGCATCTATTCGGTGCACCATCGCGGTACGCCGGCGCGCAAGGGCCTCGTTCTTGGTCTCGCCCAGGGCGGTTCGGTGGTCGGCGCCGCCTACAGGGTGGCCGAGGCCGCGTGGCCGGATACCTACGCCTATCTGATGGAGCGCGAACAGCCGACCGAGACCTATGTCGAACACTACGCCGCCATGCGGCTCGACGACCGCCGACACGTCAGCGCCCTGACGTTCCTTTCAGACCGCGGTCATCCACAGTGGGCCGGCAACCTCAGTCTCGAGACCCAGGCCGACCTCATCGCCGGGGCCAGCGGCCTTTCGGGACGGAACGTCGACTACCTCGTCGATCTTGTGGAGCACCTCCGCGCCGAGGGGATCGCCGACCACGGCATGGAGCGGCTCCTCGATCTGGTTCTGGTGCGCGAGGCGAGGGGAGCGTCATGACTGGCCGCGCCACCATCGTGCTCCTCAACGGCGTCGGCAGTTCCGGGAAGAGCTCCATCGCCCGTGCCTGCAATCGATGACGATGCGACCGTTTCTGCACGTTCAGCTCGTCGCCTTCATCGACATGATGCCCGCCGCCGGCCTCTGAAGCCCCGCGGGTCTGGTGTTCATTCCATTGGAGATGGACGGCCGCCCGGCGATGCGCGTCCACAGCGGGGAAATGGGGAAGGCCGTCTTTCGCGGCATGCGCCGCGCCATCGCCGCCCTGGCGGACGCGGGCAACGATCTCATCGTCGACGACGTGATCTGGGGGAGGAACTGGCTGATTATCGCGCGCTGTTGTCGGGCCATGACCTCCGGACGGTGGGCGTAGTTGCATCACTTGCGGTCCGGGAAGCACGAGAGCGCGGCCGCGGTGACCGGGCGATCGGCCTCGCCCGCTGGCAGTTCGATCGCGTCCACTCGGGGAATGTCTATGACCTAACGGTCGATACTGAAGAGGCAAGCGCCGAAGCCTGCGCGCGCAGGATCGTTGAGGCTTTCAACCTCTAGTCCTCGAAAGGGTCCTTCAGCAGGATAAGGTCGTCGCGGTCGGGGCTGGTCGTCAGCAGCATGACCGGTGCGCCGACAAGAGCCTCCAGCCTTCGCACATAGGCCTGGGCGGTTTCGGGCAGGTCCGACCAGTTTCGAGCTCCGCGCGTCGCCCCGCTCCAACCGGCCAGATCCTCGTAGACCGGCGTGACCCGGGCCTGATCTGTCAGGCCGGCGGGCAGATAGTCCAGGTGCTTTCCGCCAAGCTCGTACGCAACACAGACCTTCAGCGTCTCGAAACCGTCAAGCACATCGAGCTTGGTAAGGACCACACCTTCGACACCGCCGAGGACGATGGATTGGCGGGCCAGCACTGCGTCGAACCAGCCACAGCGGCGCGGTCGGCCGGTAACCGTCCCAAATTCGTTCCCACGCTCGCCCAGCCGCCGGCCGATGTCATTGACTTGCTCGGTTGGATACGGGCCTTCGCCGACGCGCGTGGAATAGGCCTTGAGGATGCCCAGAACCCGGCCAATCGCCTTGGGGCCGACGCCGGCGCCGGCCGCCGCCTGCCCCGCCACGGTGTTGGACGAGGTGACATAGGGGTAGGTGCCATGGTCGACGTCGAGCAAAGTCGCCTGAGCGCCCTCGAACAAGACACGTTTTCCGTTTCGAATGGACTCGTCCAGCACCCGCCAGGCAGGTTTGGCGAAAGGCAGGATCTTGGGCGCGACTGCGAGGAGCTCGGCCATCAGATTTTCGGCTTCGACAGGCTTCAGCTCCAGGCCCTCACGCAGGGCGGTGTGGTGGGCGAGCAGACGCTCTATCTTCAAAGGCAGGGCGGCCGGATCAGCGAGGTCAGCGACCCGGATCGCCCGCCGACCCACTTTGTCTTCATAGGCCGGGCCGATGCCACGGCCGGTGGTGCCGATCTTGCCGGCGCCGGCGCGCGCCTCGCGGGCGGCGTCCAGATCGCGATGTAAGGGCAGGACCAGGCAGGCATTGTCGGCGAGCACGAGAAGTTCGGGGGTGATCTCAAGTCCCTGTGCCCGGCCGGACTCGATCTCGGCGGCCAACGCCCAGGGGTCCACGACAACGCCGTTGCCGATCACCGACAGCTTGCCCTGGACGAGCCCCGAGGGCAGCAGCGACAGCTTGTAGACAGTGTTGCCGACGACGATCGTGTGACCGGCGTTGTTGCCGCCCTGGAAGCGGACGACCACCTCGGCGCGGCCGGCCAACCAGTCGATCACCCGGCCCTTGCCTTCGTCGCCCCACTGGGCGCCGATCACCGTCACATTACCCACGCGCCTCTCCACAAAGAAGGAAAGGCGGCGCCGGAATCGGACCGGAAGGCCTTTCCGAGGCCGTTTAGCGCGCTCGCGGGAGAACCGCAAAAGCGAGTCGAAAACCTAAGCTTCTATTGCTTCGGCGTCTGGAGCGTCGAGGTGGCCGCCCTCACCGCGGCGGCGTGACCGGTGAGCTGGCCTGTCATGGGGGATTTGTCGCCGTTGCACACTCTGTCAGCGATGAGGGCATAGGCGCTGCCCGCCGTCAGAGGCTCGGCCGGCGCAGCGGCCAGCGCCACGATCGCCGTCCCCGCTTCATCGTAACCGGCCGAGGCGATGGTCTGATCGGTCCGCGCCTGACAGTCCACCTGATGATGGGAAAGACCTTGGGCCGCCGCTTCGCCGGGCCGGATCTGAATTGGCGGAATGAACACTTCAAAGGTCCAGAAATCGGCTATGTCGCCGGCCTTCTGGGCACGATCGACCACGAGGTAGGTCTCGCCAGCGTCGTCCCGCCCCACGGGGGCCAGCAGGCCGGTTGGCAGCGGTGGCACAGCCGACAGGTCGCCGACCGGCGCAGAGTCCTCGGGCGGCTCAGCCGTGGATGCGGCTGGTGGTAGTAGTGGCGGCGCCTCAGAAGGCGCGGTGGGGACCGTTTCCTGGGCGAGGAAGAGGGCAGCGAGAGCGGCGATCAACAAACGGCTACAGCTCCAGTTCGTCGGTGAGCGCCGCCTCGGCCATGGCGCAATGCATGGCGATGCCGCGAGCCATCACCGCCTCGTCCAGCACCATGCGGTTCGAATGCAGGGCGCAGCAGGTGCGATAGTCCCCACCTTCCGGCGAGGCCCCAAGGAAGACCATGGCGCCAGGGACCTTCTGCAGGACGTAAGAGAAATCCTCCGCTCCCATCAGCGGATCGGGCAGGGTCAACCAGGCATTGTCGCCGAAGAGCGCCCGGGCCGTGCGCGACGCCAGGTCGACGACCCGGCCGTCGTTGATCGTCACCGGGTAGCCGTGCTCGACCTCGACCTCGCAAGTCATGTCGTGGGCTGCGGCGACGTGCTCCGCCACCCGTTTCACTCCCTCGTGGACGGTCTTGCGGGTCCGCTCGGAAAAAGTCCTGATGGTGCCAAGCAGCCGGCCGTCTTCGGGAATGACGTTTCTGGCGGTTCCGGCCTGGATGTGGCCGATCGTGATCACCGCCGGCTCGAACACCGGCACGCGGCGAGTGATGAAGGCCTGCAGGGCCATGACGATCTCGCAGAGCACGGGAATGGGGTCGTGGGCGATGTGCGGCGCCGATGCGTGCCCGCCGACGCCAATCACCCGCAGCCGCAGGGTGTCCGACGCCGCCATGATGGGGCCCTTCCGGCCCGCGAATACGCCGCGGGGCATATTCGGTGAGATATGCAGGGCGAAGGCCGCATCGGGAAGCGGATCCAGAAGGCCGTCTTCGATCATGTGCTGGGCGCCGTGCCAGCCCTCTTCTCCCGGCTGGAACATGAACATCACCGTCCCCGCCAGGCCATCGCGGCGCTCGCAAAGGGCGCGGGCGGCGCCGGCCAGCATGGCCACATGCGTGTCATGGCCACAGGCATGCATCGACCCTTCGTGGAGCGAGGCGAACGGCAAGCCGGTATCCTCGGTGAGCGGCAGGGCGTCCATGTCGCCGCGCAGCAGTACGGTGCGACCGTTGGCCGGGCCGAGCAGCACCGCCATGACGCCGGTGGTCGAGGGGCCTTCGCGGATCTCCAGGGGCAGGCCTGCCAGAGCCGCTTTCACCTTGGCGGTTGTCTTGGGCAGATCGAGTCCCAGTTCGGGTTCGGCGTGAATCGCCCGGCGGAGCTCGATCGCGGTCGCAAGACCCGCGTCGCCGGCGGCGGTCCAGGTTTCCGCGCCTAAGGTCGTGGTGTTCATGGGGCGTTTGAGCTCTTCTCTATGGCGGGGCGAGCATTGGCCCGCGGCTGTGGCCAAGTCCAGGGCGGCTTTGTGTCCAGGGCGCGACCGGTCTAGCTAGTCTGATGACCCGCCCCAGGTTCCATCTCGCCTTTCCAGTGCGCGATCTGGCGGAGGCTCGCGCCTTCTACGGTGGCATGCTCGGCTGCCCGGAGGGGCGATCTGCGGCTGATTGGGTCGACTTCGATTTCCACGGCCACCAGATCGTTGCTCACCTGGCACTGGAGGAAGTCGCCTCTCCGACCAACCTCGTCGATGGCGAGGCGGTGCCTGTGCGCCACTTCGGTCTGATTCTTTCGCCGGACGACTGGCGGGCGCTGGCCGACCGCCTGACAAAGGCAGGCGTCCGCTTCCTCATCGAGCCGACGACGCGATTTGCCGGCCATCCCGGCGAGCAATCGACCTTGTTCGTCACCGATCCGTCTGGCAACGCCCTCGAATTCAAAGCTTTCGCCGACGAATCCCAGGTGTTCTCGGCCTAACGCCCAGCCGGCGAAAGGCGATCGGCTCGCCGCCGAGCTTCGAAATGCGCGCCCGGGCCTTGGCCAATGGTTCGACGGCGACGGCCATGTGGAAGGCGTTGGCGTGAACCATGCGCTTTGCATCGATCATCATCGCGACGTGATCTTTCCAGAAGACCAGGTCGCCGCGGGTGAGCGCGGCTTCAGCCGCGGGCTCGCCGATGGTCTCCTGTTGATCGGAATCGCGCGGACAGCTTTGGCCGCAGGCTAGAAGGGCCTGCTGTACGAGCCCCGAACAGTCGATTCCGCCCCCGCCTCGCCCACCCCATAGGTAGGGAGCCCCCAAGAAAGCGAGCGCTGTGGCCACTGGGTCAGCCAGCAGGGTTCCGATCGGCAACAGGTGGGTACGGGGAATCCAGCCGAGGCGCGGATCGCGCGCCAGGGCCTCTGTCTCTTCGTTGATCGTCACGAGGGCGTTCAATGGGACCGGGCCGCGCGAAGGCGTCTTGATTGAGGCCTCGGCGAAAACCAGCGTCGAGGGCGCGCAGATCCAGTGGGTCGGGGTCGCGATCGCGTCCGAAAGGTGGGCCAAATCGACCCATCCCACGTAACCGTCGCGGACGGCCTGGCCGAATGCGAACCGCCCCTTCGTCTCCAGCACGTCGAACCGCTCGCCGAAGAGGATCTGATCGACCTGCTCCGCGCTCGCCTGTGGCTTCACCAGGATGGCCGCAACCGGCGAGACAAGCTGGCGTGGCGAGGCGGCCGCGAATCGATCGGCTGCCAACAGGCCCTGTAGACGGGAGTCCGCCGCGCCGTTGTAGGCAAGGGTTGTTCGCGGATCGAAGCTCAAGCGTAACGCTTCCGGAGGAGCGCATAGAGCGCACGTATGGCCTGGACCTCCGCGCCTTTGGGCCAGCCGGGCCTGTTGCGCGGATTCCAGGCGAAAATGTCGAAATGGACCCAAGCGCCGCCGGAAGGGGCGAAGCGGCGAAGGAAAAGCGCAGCGGTGATCGAGCCGGCCTGGGCCCAGGCGTCCGGTTCGTTGGTCACATCGGCGACATCGCTGTCGATGGCCGCTTCGTAGCCACGCCACAGGGGCATGCGCCAGACCGGATCGTCTGTCGCGGTCGAGGCGGCGAGGATCTCGTCGGCCAGACGATCGTCGTCCGTGTAGAATGGCGGCAGGTCAGGGCCGAGCGCCACCCGCGCTGCGCCGGTCAGAGTCGCCAGATCGATCGTCAGGTCCGGCCCAAGCTCCGCGGCCCGGGTCAAGGCGTCGGCGAGAATCAACCGTCCCTCGGCGTCGGTATTTCCGACTTCGATCGAAAGGCCCTTGCGCGAAGTGATCACATCCCCCGGGCGCATGGCGTCGCCGGAAATTGCGTTTTCCACAGCCGGGATAAGCACCGCGAGCCGGATCGGCAGGCCAGCGGCCATGATCATGCGCCCGAGCGCCAGGGCGTGGGCCGCGCCCCCCATGTCCTTCTTCATCTGCCGCATGCCGGCGGTGGGCTTAATGTCGAGTCCGCCGGAATCGAAGACGACGCCTTTTCCGACCACGGCGACAAGCGGTGAGGTCGCGCCTGCGCCGGGCCCTGCCCATGAGATTTCGATCATCCTGGGCGCGCGGTGCGACGCGGCCGCCCGCCCGACGGCGTGCACGGCCGGATAGCCGGCCTCGATAAGCGCCTCCCCGGTCGTAACTTCGATGCGCGCGCCATGCGCCTCGGCGATTTCTCGGGCGATGGTCTCGACCTGCAACGGCCCCATGTCGTTGGCGCCGGTGTTGATCATGTCCCGAGCGAGGTGGAGGGCGTGCGAGACATGGACGATCTCATCCGCGTCGGCGCCGGCAGGAGGCGCCAGTTGCGGCGAAGGTGTGGCTTTTCGGTAACGGTCGAACCGATAAGCGCCAAGCGCGAAAGCGACCGCGACGGCTTCTCCGGTCAGGCCTTTGGGCGTCTGCTCCAGTCTGTAGGCGCCCGCTGGCAGGCGCCCGGCGAGATCGCGGAACATCTCCGCTTTGGGGTCGCCTCCGACGCCGAAAAGCACACGCGCAAGCCGTCCTTCGTCATCGCCAAGTAGCACGACCTGGCGCGCATCGGCGGAAAAACCGGCCAGGGCGGCGGCGGCCCTCGGGGGGGGGCCGAGCGTCTCTGAAAACGCCTTCCATTGAGCGGGTTTCAGTGCCGTGACGGCGATATCCGCCGCCTTTTGCGATCCGGTGGCGGCGGCTGTTTTCTTTTGGGTCGAGGTCATGCGGAACCAGATTGGGCCATGCGCATTTGCGTCTCAAGCGCCACTGTCCAGAACCGGTCGGTGGAGCGTGAGCGACGTTCAGTTTCATCGGGGGGCAAACGTTCAGAGATTGTTTATCCGCCGCTCATAAGAGGGGGAGAAGTCCAAATGAATCATCAATGTCCAAGGGTCATGCTTGTAGGCATGGCCAGCGAAATGATCTAAGTACAGAGTTCGCCGCCGAGTCATGAGGCGGTCCTTACGCAAACGGGCGCCGTGGTCAGACCGAGAGGTCGATCCGGACGGTGAAAAGGGGATCGAAATGAAGTTCAAACTGTTGGCTGGCGCGGCGCTGGCCTCGCTGTTGGCGGCCCCGGCGGTGTACGCGCAGGACGACAGCGACTACACCTCGACCCATCCGGGTTGGTACGGCGCGATCGACGCGGGCGCGCACCATACCAATGATTTCGAGGGTGTATTTCCGAGCAACAGCGCCGGCGCTGACATCCACACGACAAATCCCGATTTCGCCGGGTTCGTGCGCATTGGTTACCGCATCAACGGACACCTCCGGATCGAACTCGAAGGCGGCTATCGCCACGAGGGAATC
The DNA here is from genome assembly GCA_036491455.1 of Caulobacteraceae bacterium. Lineage (GTDB taxonomy): Bacteria > Pseudomonadota > Alphaproteobacteria > Caulobacterales > Caulobacteraceae > Acaudatibacter. Next base: position 31,844 of record DASXBY010000098.1, on the reverse strand, counting down.
CAGACCGTAATCGGCGACGGCAATTTGGCGGGCCTCTCGCTGTGCAACGCCAATTCGGGACCCGGCACCTGCGAGACCCCCGGCGGCACCATGAACGCATGGAGCGGCATGGCGAATCTGCTGATCGATATCCTGCCGCATTCGCGCATCAATCCGTTCGTGGGCGGCGGCGTCGGTTTCGTGGACGTGAATATCACTACCCACGGGGCCATTTGCGATGCCGAAGGCTGCTTCACCGACGTCCCGGTGTCGGTGAACGGCAGCGACACGCACTTCGCCTATCAAGGCCTGGCCGGCGTGTCGGTGCGCGCGACTGATCACATCAACGTCGATATCACCTATCGCTACACGCGCTCTGACGGCATGGGCTTCGGAAACAACATCTGCACTGAATTCTGCGACTCCAATACTCCGTCAGCGGCCTTCAGAGGCGACTGGATCGATCAGTCAGTGACGGTTGGCCTGAGGTACAATTTCGCCTCCGCGCCGCCGCCGCCGCCTCCTCCTCCGCCGCCACCTCCGCCGCCACCTCCGCCACCGCCTCCGCCGCCACCTCCGCCGCCGCCGCCACCGCCGGCGTTCGAGGCCCGCGACTACACGATCTACTTCCCGTTCGATCAGTATGTGATCACGCCGGAAGCCCAGGCCGTCTTGCAGGATGCGGCGAAGTACTCGATCGACGGCCACGCCACCAAGGAGTCCATCGTCGGTCACACCGACACCTCCGGCGGCGTCGCCTACAACCTGAGGCTCTCGGAGCGCCGGGCCAAGGCTACGGCCGACGGCATGGTCGCCCTGGGCGTCCCGGCCGCGAGCATGGACGTCACCTGGGTCGGCAAGACCGATCTCGCGGTCCAAACTCCGGACGGCGTCAAGGAGCCCCTGAACCGCCGCTCGACGATCCATATCGCTTTCTGATCGTCGCCGGACTTAGACGGTAATACCTGGAGCCCGGCCGAGAGGCCGGGCTCTTTGTTTGAAAACAGGGAAATCTGAGCCAGGCATGGCGATCGGGGTGTTCGATTCGGGAATCGGAGGCCTCAGCGTGCACCACGCCCTGGTGCGCCGCCTGGCCGACGCCGACATGATCTATCTGGCCGACCAGGCCAACACGCCTTACGGCGGCCGTCCCGGCGAGGAGATCGTCGCCCTGACCCGGAGCGGTTGCGAGCGGCTGTTCGAGGCGGATTGCGACCTCGTCATCCTGGCCTGCAACACCGCTGCCGCGGTGGCGCTTCGCCGCCTGCAGCAGACTTGGTTGCCGAGCTACAGGAGCCAAATAGGTCGCCCCGTGAATGTGCTGGGCATTATCGTTCCGACGATCGAGGCGGCGACAGGACTTCCCTGGACGCAGGCGGTCGAGCGGCCGAGCGACAAGGTTGAGCGGGTCGACGTGCTCGGTATCTTCTCGACGCCGGCGACGGCCGCGTCACGGGTCTATGAGATCGAGATCGACAAGCGCCGCGCCGATGTCGCGGTGTTTTCCGAGCCGTGCCCGATGCTCGCCCATCTGATCGAGGCCGGGGCGCCCGAAGACGAACTCCGCTCGGCAGTGGCGGCACACGTCGCCGCTCTGACGCGCCGGATTGGCCGATCGCCCGATCGCGCCATCCTGGGCTGCACCCACTATGAGATCGTCGCCGACCTGTTCCGACAGGTCTTGCCGCCGGGCGTACCGCTGATCCATCAGCCGGAGGCCACCGCCGAGGCCGTGGCGCTCTATCTGGCGCGGCATCCTGAATATGCGGTTGGAACAGGGAGCGCGCGCCGCTTCCTCACCACCGGACGTCCAGGCGCACAGAACGGCCTTGCGCAGAGGTTCTGGGGCCAGCCGCTGGTATTCGAGGCCGCCTGAGACAGGGCAATCGATCAGTGCGTCGTTGACTTGAGGTTCTCGAGTTCCTCTTTCAAACGTAGTTTTTGTCTCTTCAACTCCATGATCCGAAGGTCGTCTGCTGAAGGCCGACTGAGCTCATCCTCGATCGCGCGTTCCAGCGTCTGATGACGCAGGCCGAGTTCGCGGATGCGGGCTTCAATCGCCATCGGGGAGTCTCCTCTTGTTGACCACGGTGGAAGCGAACACCCGTGACGATGTTCTGTCACTTCAAATATGGTTGTGCTCGCGAAAGGCGAGGAGATGGGAAAGAAAGAGGCCGAGAGACTGGTTGTCGGCGTTTCCGGCGCTTCCGGAGCGATTCTTGGGGTGCGCCTTTTGCAAGCGCTTGCCGAGCTCGGCGTCGATAGCCACCTGGTCACCAGCCGCGCCGCTGCTCTCACACTGACCAAGGAGACCGGCCTCACCCTCGCCGATCTTGCGGCCAGGGCGAGCGTGTCCTACCGTCCGGGCGAAATTGGCGCGGCTATCGCCTCCGGCTCGTTCCCGACGCGGGGCATGATCATCGCCCCTTGCTCGATCCGAACGATGAGTGAGATCGCGACCGGAGTCACCTCGTCGTTGATCACCCGGGCGGCGGATGTCACCCTGAAAGAGCGCCGGCTCCTGGTTCTGATGGTGCGCGAGACGCCTCTGCATCTCGGCCACCTGCGTACCATGGTCCAGCTCGCCGAAATGGGCGCCGTGATCGCCCCGCCGGTGCCGGCATTCTACGCGGGCCCGACCGACCTCGCCGCCATCGCCGATCAATGCGTCGGCCGGGCGCTCGACCTGTTCGGGCTCCGCTGGGGAACGGTGCGTCGTTGGGGCGAGGACTTGGAGGCGGTGGGCGAGGAGGCCTCTTGAGCCTTTGGGACTGGGCCTCGGGAGCGTGGGCGCGGCCCGGCGTCGAGCAGGCCTGTCTGGATCTCCAGGATCGCGCGGGCCAGAGCATTGTCCTGCTCCTCTGGGGAGTCTGGCGCGCCACGAGCGGACGGCCGATGGAGTCGGCGCTTGCCGATCGTGCGGCCGCGCTCGTACGGCCAATCGAGACGGATGTCCTGCGCCCTTTGCGTGACGTGCGCCGCTCGCTCGCGCGGAAACGGCCGGGGTTGGACGATCAGGATCAAAGTGACGCCTACGCGCAAATTCTCGCGGTCGAACTCAACCTCGAGCGGGCGACGTTGGAAACACTGGAGATCCAGGCAAGCGAACAGGCGTCAGGGGCGGAAGCGGACGCAACGCAGTCGGTCCTGATGCTGATGGAAATCTGGAGTGGCGGACCGCTAAGTGAAGTCGACCGCGCCCTCGCCGCTGTCTTGGTAGAAGCGCTGGCGTGAGAATTGCCGGTGGCGCTGGCTCTGCTAGTATCCGGGCTCGATGGACGACAAGTCGCAAGACGACGATCCGGACGCCGCGCTTCGCAATCAGCTCGCGGGACTTCGCCAGGCCCACCAGGACCTCGACGACGCCGTGCACGCCCTCGAAGCGCAGGCCTCGCCTAACCAGCTCCAAATCGCACGCCTGAAGAAACAGAAGCTGGCCTTGCGCGACCAGATCGCTCAGCTCGACCGACGACTCACGCCTGACATCATCGCCTGACTCAGTCCGACCTCGCCTTGCCGCCGGCGTGGCCATCGGCCATATCGCGCTCATGGAAGAGGATATGCTGCGCGGGGTTGTCGACGCCGCGATGAAAGCCGGCGCCACCGCCGCCGAAGCTGTGTTCGCAGAACGAGCCGCTGTCTCGGTGGGCGTGCGAATGAAGGCCCTGGAAGAAGTTGAACGGGAAGAGTCCCGCGAACTCGGCGTGCGGGTGTTCGTCGGCTCCCGCCAGGCCAGCGTCTCGGGATCGGATATGTCGGCTGATGGCCGCGAGCGTCTTGTCGAGCGGGTGATGGCCATGGCCCGGCTCGCCGCCGAGGATCGATTCGCCGGTCTGGCGCCGGATGAAAGGCTGGCGCGTGGCCCGTTCCCTGACCTCGGCCTTTTCGACCCGTCCGAACCGAGCGCCGAGGCGCTGGAGGGACGGGCCCGGGCCGCGGAGGACAGCGCCCTTTCCGTTCTTGGCGTCACCAATTCCGGCGGCGGATCGGCAAGCTGGTCATCTTCGGCCTGGAGACTGGTGACAAGCGGGGGTTTCTCCGGCGCCTACCAAGCGACAGCCTCGTCTGTCTCGGCCCAGGCGATAGCCGGGGAGGGCGCGGCCATGGAGCAGGCCGGCGAGGGCCGGGCGACTCGCTGGGCGGACGACCTGCCCACGCCGGAAGCGGTCGGATCGGAAGCGGGCCGTCGCGCGGTCGCCGCACTCGGCGCGCGCAAGATAGACTCTGTCACCGCGCCGGTGATTTTCGAGAACCGCCTGTCGGCGTCGCTGCTGGGACCGCTCATCGGCGCAATCTCAGGTCCTTCGGTCGCCCGTGGGGTATCGTTCCTGAAGGACCGGCTGGGCGAGAGCGTATTCGGAAGCGACATCTTCCTGATCGAAGATCCGCACGCGGCCCGGGGACTCGGCTCTTCGCCGTTTGACGACGAAGGTGTGGAAAACCAGCGGTGCGAGATCATCAGGGGCGGCGTCCTCACCACATGGTTGCTCAACGCGAGCGCCGCTCGCCAGCTGGGCCTTGTGACCACTGGGCATGCGGCCCGCGGCCTTGCCGGCCCACCGGGCGTCGGTGTCTCGAATCTCGCCATGTCGACAGGGAGCCAGGATCGCTCCGGACTTATGCGCGAAGCCGGCGCCGGCCTACTGGTCACCTCAATGTTCGGCCCCTCACTCAACGCCAACACCGGCGACTGGTCAGTCGGCTGCTCCGGCCACTGGTTCGAGGATGGCGCGATCGCCTATCCGGTGACGGAGATTACCGTCGCCGGCAATCTGATCGATATCTATCGCCGGCTGGTCGCGGGCAGCGACCTGGAGATCCGCGGGCGTGTCAACGCGCCCTCGATCCTAGTCGACGCGCTGAGCATCGCCGGCAAATAGGATGTCCCAGCTTCTCCATCTGGTGATCGGGGGTGAGCTCAGGGACCTGGGCAGTGTGGAGTTCCGCGACCTCTCCAAGGTTGACCTCGTGGGCGCCTATCCCAACTATGAAGAGGCGTACCGCGCCTGGAAAGCCAAGGCCCAGGCGACGGTCGACAACGCCCACATGCGCTATTTCATCATCCATGCCCATCGCTTGCTCGATCCCGACGCCGAGGGTGAGCGGTCTTAGGGATTATCTCAGAACCGTTTTGCCATTCTTGATCACGGTGGCGCCGCGGGCCTTCACCCGCGCCTCGAACGAGATCACTTTGTCGTCGCGCCATAGGTCTACGGTGATCAGGTCACCCGGAAATACCGGGGCCGAGAAGCGCGCTTGGTGCGAAGCAATGACGTCGGCATCATAGTCGGTCAGCCCGGCTAGGATCGCGCGGCAAGTGATCCCATAGGTGCATAGGCCGTGCAGGATCGGTCGCTCGAAACCGGCCCGCTTGGCCACCTCCGGATCGGAGTGCAGCGGATTGCGGTCGCCGTTCAGGCGATAGAGCAGGGCCTGATCGGGCCGCGTCTGGAAATCCAGCGAAAGGTCTGCCGAGCGGCCCGGAACCGGATGCGGTTCGGGCGCACCCTCGGCGGGACCGCCAAAGCCGCCATCGCCGCGGGCGAATGTTGAACCTGTGAGGACAGCCACGGCTTCCCCAGTCTCATCCGTCCAGGTCGTTTCATTGACGATCACGGCGCCCTTGTCCTTACCCTTGTCGAAAGCGCCGATGGTGCGGGAGCCGGCTGTGAACGTGCCTGACGTCGGGAGCGGCTTCTTGAGCTCCACTTTCTGCTCGCCGTGGACCACCATTAGGTAGTTGATCTCGCTGCGGCGGATGCCGTCCGGCAACGATGGCTCGGCGCGGCTGGCCCTCCCGCTGGCAGCCAACACGGTCGCTGCCGTGGGAACCACTTTCAGCCCCCGCTCGTAGGTGAAGGCGAGTTCGCGGGTGTCCAACGGGTCGGCGGACAGGCCGATGCCGAGCGCGTACAGCATCACATCCTTATCGCTGTAACTGAAGGTGCGTGGCGCGGACTTCTGCTCCAGGATGTCCGGATAGTAGATCGGCATCGTTTTCTCCTCGTCTCTCGCTCAGCCATCTAGCCCGCGCCCCGACGTCGGGCGCAAGGGGCTGCGTCTCTGCAGCGGTGGTTTGCCCATTAACCGATGATCGGCTAAGAGGCCGGCTTCCCCGTACCGGCTGCGTGAGTGGCCCGGACTCTCCCACGAGCGCTGAATGACCGACACCCCTCCCGCCCCTGTGATTCAGATGCAGGGCGCGCCAATCTTCTATTCACGGCCTGAGCCTTTGAGTGCGGTCAACCATAGCGGACTAGGCATCAAACGCATCGACCGCCCCTGGGCTTTCGCCGGGAAGAGCAACATCGTGCCGGTGGTGGTGACCGAGTTTCCGCAGACGGCGATTTCCAGCCCGATCATCTTCGCCGGCGAGCGGCGCCAACCCCTTGCCGTGGTCGGCGTCAATCAAGGGGAGAACCTGTTTCTCAAGGAGGATGGATATTTCCTGCCCGGTTACTACGTGCCGGCCTATGTGCGCCGGTATCCTTTCGTCCTGGCCTCCGACGAGAAGCGTGAGAGTCTGGTGATCTGCATCGACCGCGACGCGCCGATGGTCGGCGACCTGCCGGACCTCGCCCTGTTCGACGCCGCCGGCCAACCGACCGACTATACGAAGAGCTGCGTTGAGTTCTGCAACAGCTTCGAAGTCGAGGTGCGACGCACCGAGTCATTCGTTAAACTGCTGACGGAACTCGATTTGTTTGAAACACGGACCGCCACCTATACGCCGATGGGTCCGGACAATCAGCCGACCGGCCCGGCGCAGATGGTGGCGGAATTCTTCGCCATCTCGGAAGAGAAACTGAAGGCCCTGCCAGACGACAAGCTGCGCCAGATGGTCGACACAGGGGCCTTGGCGCAGGTCTACGCCCATCTCACTTCGCTGCATGGCTGGGACCGGCTGATCAACAACTCGCTGCAGCGCGCCGCGCAGCCGCCGGCCGCCAACTTCAACTGACAACCATCGAGCCGCGCCGCTTCGATTTCGCAAAGGCTAGCAAGACAGGGGTGCGACCTTTTGGCCCACCCCGCTAAGGCTGCGGAGAGTACGAGACGCCTGGATTCCTGCGGACTGCGACAATCCGACACGCCGTTCACCTCTTGGCAAAGCTTGGCGATTACCCCCACGTTCGACCTGCAAGATTTACCTCGAGTACGCGTGATTCAGTCGGAGTACCGTGGGGACTGGCGGACGTACGCCCCCGCCCTTCCACGTCGCGTCGTCAGCGTTGTGTGCGTGCTCGCATCGGCGTCTTCACGAACGCGCGTGTCTGTCTCCTCGGTCGTAACCTAGAGGGGCTACAGATATGAACGTTTCCTTCACCACCCAGCAGCGCCACACGGTCGCGCAGGGCCTCCTGATCCTGGCGAGCGCCATCGCCCTCGTAACCCTTGCCGCGGCCACGGGTTCGATGCCGAGCGGCTTCACCGTTCAGGCGGAAACGCTGATGGCCTTTGCCCAAGGCGTGCTCGGAGCCTGAACGCTCAGGGCGCTTGACCGACCGTCCCTCCCGGCTATCCGCGAGGGGCACGCGCCTCATCGGATCCTTTTTTCGATCGTGGGCGGACCTCAGCGTACCCCGCCGGCCGCGCTCGTCACAGCGAGGGTCCAGGCCATTCCTGAAGGAACCGGATCCTTCATCGAACGCCTGAGCCCTCGCTCCTCGCTAAACCTCCGAACAGCATAGACACGACGCGCCAGACGGACATCGGCCTGAGCGCGAGGGCTTCTAGCGCCTCAGATCAGGCGGGTTCGCTTCAGCGGCCAAAGTTGCGACGGCCTCTTCAAGCGGGACCAAAGCCTGCGCCTGGGAGCCAAGGCGGCGCAGCGCCACAAGACCCACTTCTGCCTCGCGGCGGCCGACCACGGCGATGACCGGAGTCTTGGCAAGGGAGTGCTCGCGTACCTTGTAGCCGACCTTCTCGTTGCGCAGGTCGATCTCGACCCGAAGGCCGGCCGCCCTCAGACGCTGGACCACGCGCACGGCGAAATCGTCGGCATCCTGGGTGATCGTAGCCACCACCACCTGCGTCGGAGCCAGCCACATTGGGAACGCGCCGCCGTAGTGCTCGATCAAAATGCCGATGAACCGCTCCATCGAGCCAAGGATGGCCCGGTGCAGCATCACCGGCCGGTGCTTCTGACCGTCCTCGCCAACGTAGGCCGCGTCCAGACGCTCGGGTACGACGTAGTCGAGTTGATGCGTGCCGCATTGCCAGGTGCGGCCTATGGCATCCTTCAGGTGAAACTCGAGCTTGGGGCCATAGAAGGCGCCCTCGTTGGGAAGGAGCTCCACCTCAACTCCGGCCGCGCGCGCCGCCTGTTCAAGGCTGTCCTCGGCGATCGTCCACTGTTCGTCCGTACCAAAGCGTTTCTCGGGGCGAAGCGCCAACTTCACCGAGTGCAGCTCGACACCGAGGTCAGCGTAAACGCTCTTCAGAAGGCTGACGAAGTCTCGCGTTTCCGGCTCGACCTGGTCTTCAGTGCAGAAGATATGGCCGTCGTCCTGGGCCATCTGACGCACGCGCAGCAAGCCCAGTAACCCGCCGGATCCCTCGTTGCGGTGCAGGCCATCGAACTCCGCCATTCGGATCGGCAACTCGCGGTAGCTGCGCTGGCCGTGGTTGAAGATCTGCACGTGTCCGGGGCAGTTCATCGGCTTTACGCACAGGACTTCGCCCTCGTCCGTTTCGCAGATGAACATGTTGGCGTGGAACTTCTCCCAGTGGCCAGAACGCTCCCACAGAGAGCGGTCGAGGATCTGCGGCGTCTTCACTTCGACGTAGCCTGCCTGCTCGAGCCGCCGACGCAGGTAGTCGACAAGCACCCGGTAGAGCGTCCAGCCCTTGGCATGCCAGAACACCATGCCCCGGCCTTCCTCCTGGATGTGGAACAGGTCCATGGCGGCGCCGAGCTTGCGATGGTCGCGCTTTTCGGCCTCCTCGATGCGCTTGAGGTGCGCGGCGAGGTCAGCGTCCGAGGCCCAGGCGGTGCCGTAGATGCGCTGTAGCTGGGCGTTCCTCTGGTCCCCTCTCCAGTAGGCGCCCGCGAGCTTGGTCAGTTTGAACGCCTTGCCGACATGGCGCGTAGACGGCAGGTGCGGCCCCCGGCAGAGGTCCATCCAGTCTCCCTGGCGGTACACGGTCACCGATTCGCCTGCCGGGATGCCCTCGACGATCTCCGCCTTGTAGATCTCACCGATGCCCTGGAAATGGGCCACCGCCTCGCTACGGTCCCAGACTTCGCGGGAGATGGCCTCGTCGCGATCAACGATCTCGCGCATCCGCCCCTCGATCATGGATAGGTCCTCCAGCGAGAACGGCTCGTCGCGGGCGAAGTCGTAATAGAAACCATCCTCGACATTGGGACCGATGGTCACCTGCGTGCCGGGGAAGAGCTCCTGCACCGCTTCGGCCAGCACATGGGCGGTGTCGTGGCGAATGACTTCCAGCGCCTCGGGAGAGTCGCGCGTAAGGATCTGAATCGCGCCGCCGTGCGACAAAGGCCGGTTCAGGTCGAGGAGTTCGCCGTCAAGGCGGACCAGCAGGGCCTTTTTGGCCAGGGACGGCGATATCGACGCCGCGATGTCGGCCCCGGTCGCTCCGTCGTCGAACCGTCGCGCCTGACCGTCCGGAAATTTCACTTCGATCATCGGTCTTCAAACTTTCGCATCGGGGCGGCACGGGATCGTAACCCGAGCCGCCGAGGGGTTGGCATCGGCACAAGCGCCGCGCGGCCAGCCAGCCGCCGCGCAACGGCCCGTGCAGAAGAAGCGCTTCGGCCGCATAGTCCGAACAGGTCGGCTGGAAGCGGCAGTTGCGTCCGATCCACGGTGAGAGCGTCACTTTGTAGGCCCGGTGGCCCAGGCGGACGGCGCTCTCGTAGGGGTTCATGCCGACGGGAGGGGGGCGGCGAAGATCGCCGCGTCAGGCCGCGTCGGCGGGGCTAGTTCGCCCCTCGGACGTTGCAGTCAGGGCTTTCCGGCAAGCCTCCGCCGCCGCCTCGAACGCCAGCATGGCGGAGGTATGACGCGCCGGATAGTCTCTGACCGGTTCGAGCATCTTCAGGTCCGAAAAGCGTCCATCAGGCGCGGGTGAGCCCTGCTTAAGCATAGCACGGAAGGCGTCGCGAGCCATTTCGATTTCAGAAACGTCCGTGCCGATGACGTGTGCGCCCAGCACCGCCGCGGCTGCCTGACCCAAAGCGCAGGCCTTCACGTCCTGAGCGAACCTGGCGACCCTGGTTCCGTCCATCACCACATCGACAACGACCCGGCTGCCACACAGCTTGGACACTTTTTCGGCGCTCGCTTGCGGCGCAGTTAGGCGCCCGGCATGTGGAAGATTGGCCGCCAGGGTCAGAATCTTCGCCGAATAGAGATCGTCGATCATCTCCTAACATATAGCCCGCGCTGTCTCATGACGGGAGGGGGCGTCCGGAAGCCGGCCCTTGCGGTGATAGCCCTTTTCACCCACGGCCCGGGCGAGGTCGCTTGCCGGCGGACGGCCGTCTGAGACTTGCGCCAGCATCGAGCAATAGTCGTGCTTCGGCGTCCAACCTAGAGCCCGGCGGGCGGCGGCGTTGTCGTAGACGCGCCCGATCGCAGGAAACATTCGCCAGCCAAGCCGTTCGTAGACGGCGACATACTCGGGGACTCGTCGCGCCAGGACTGCTGGCGCGTGAGCGCCAAGTTCGGCGAGGTCCTCGCGAGAAAACGGTGTCGTGGAACTGACGACGAAGGGACCAGGGCCCGCCATGGCGGCGTGTTCAGCGGCCAGAAGGTGAGCTTCGGTCACGTCCTCAATATCGGCGCGGCGGTAGAGAAACTCGTTGAGCTTGACGTTGTCGACGGCAAAGGCGGTGGCGATCTGCGGATCGTCGTCCTCCTCGGGGAAAAAGCGCGCTGTACGCAGACAGATCGTCGCCAGGTCGGTTTCCCGTTGAGCGAGGGTGCAGAGACCTTCGGAAGCCAGCTTGGTCAGGCCATAGATGTTGCGTGGCCGGGGACTGAGGGATTCATCGACCCAGACAGACGGCGCACAGTCCACCGTAGCCATGGCTTCGCCGAATACGCTGGTGGTGCTGGTGAAGACAAAGGCGCGCACACCGGCGCGCTGGGCCGCATTCAGAAGGATATTGGTTCCGGTGATGTTGGTGTCGATAAACGCCTGCCGGCTGTGAGTGGCGACGTGCGGCTTGTGCAGGGTGGCGGCGTGGAAGACGATTTCGACGCCGACCATGGCTCGGTCGATGAAATCCTCGTCGCCGATTTCGCCGACAAAGTTCACCTGAGGCGACGTGAGACGGTCCAGGCCGACAACTTCGTCGCCCCGATCCGTCAGACGCAAGGCCAGCGCTTCGCCCAGGTGTCCGGCGGCGCCAGTGACGAGCGCCTTCATGCCCCTAGTGGGCCTTGAGACGCATGACCAGCATCAGGATCGGGATCAACGGCAGCAGCAGTACAAACCACAGGGCCCAGAAGGTCCCCGGATTCTCGTCGCGGTGAGTGACTTCGTATTGCGAATGGATGTTTCCGGAGAAGAGCGCGCGCACCAGGATGAACACCAGGGCTACGCTGCCGGCGATCAGAAGAAGTCGGAGGCTGTCCATGGCCGCGCCCCTTATCTGGCGAAAACACTGCGGGTGAGACATGAGAACACCAGCCGGCCGGCCTCGTCCAAGAGGTCATGCTGGGCGATGACGATGCCCTTCCCATCCCCGACGGCATCCTTGCCCATCACGGTCATCCGACCGCGCAACAGCTCACCCGGCGGCGGATTGCGCACCCAGCGCAGCGCGTCGACGCCAAGCCGCTTGGTCTGCGGCCAGCCAGCCGAAGCCTCCAGATCGAGCTTGGCCCAAATGGCGAATACCATGGCGTCCGGTGTCCCGCGCTCGATGTTCCAGGCAGGAACAAAGGCGGCTACGAAAGCCTTCAGCGCCGCTTCGTCGACGACCGCCACGCCCAGGGAGACGACGGTCCCGATCTCGATGCTGTCGAAGGCGGCGGGCATGGCTCCTCCCGGAAGGCTAGCCATCATGGTCCGCACCGATGCGCGGGCGCAAGCGACGGCCCGGTTTCGCCCAGGCCCTGTTCCCTCTAGATAAGGGTCGATGAAGGCCATCCTAACCCTGTTTGCCGGCCTTGCCTTCGGCGCGACTGCGCTCGCCCAGCCCGTGCGGACGCCGCACGTGACGACCGAGCTGGTTTCTGAGACCGTCGGCGTGGCGCCAGGCTCAACGGCCTACGTCGCGGTGATCCTCACCGCCGACAAGGGCTGGCACACCTATTGGCGCAACCCCGGAGACGCCGGCGAGGCGACCAAGATCACCTGGACATCGCCAGCCGGCTGGAAAGTCGGCGATATCGTCTGGCCGGCTCCATCGCGCCTGCCGGTCGGACCGATCATGAACTACGGCTACGATGGCCGCGCGGTGCTGGCGACGCCGATCGAGGTGCCCGTCTCGGTCCAGACGGGGCAGGCCGCTCACCTGGCGGCCCGCGTCGACTATCTGGTCTGCGCCCAGGTCTGTGTACCGGGGACCAGCAACGTCAGCCTTAGCCTGCCCGTCGTCGCCGGCGCGCCTCCCCTTGATCCGACGGCCGGCAAGACAATTGCCGACGCGTTGGCCGCCGCGCCCAAGGCCGCCGGCCTGGCCGCCGCCTTCCAGACCGAGGGCGGAAACTTTCACCTGGCGGCCGTGGGGGCTCCGCTTGCGGGCAAGGCTGACGCCGACGCCTACTTCTATCCCTATGACGACAGCCTGATAGACCAGGCGAAGCCACAAGCCGTGGACCGCGGCGCACAAGGCCTGACCCTTACACTCGCGCCGGGGGCGGCCTATGCCCCGGGCAAGGCGACTCCGGCGAAGATGGTCGGCGTGCTCGTCGTCGACGGCGACGCTTGGGAGATCACCGCCAAACAGGGGCCCGTGCCGGCGGGAGCCGGCGGCCTCGGTCCTCCCGCGGCTAGCGGCGGAGGCGGACTCCGTTTGCCGCTCGCCATCGGTTTCGCGTTCCTGGGCGGGCTGATCTTGAACCTGATGCCGTGTGTATTCCCGATACTGGCTATGAAGGCGGCGGCCCTGGCGCGTAGCGCCGGTCCCACCGGTCGGCGCGAGGGAATCGCCTTTTTCGCCGGCGTCGTTGTCACCTTCACGCTCCTGGCCGGGCTGCTGATCGCCGCCAGGACCGCCGGACAAGCTGTAGGCTGGGGATTCCAGCTGCAGTCGCCGCTCACGGCCGCCCTGCTCAGCCTCGTGATGCTGGGCGCCGCCCTCAACTTTTCGGGCGTCTTCGAGATTGGGACTTCGCTGCAGGGGCTTGGCGCCGGAATCGAGTCGCAGGGACGCCTCATCGGCTCAGTTCTGACTGGAGCGCTGGCGGTCGTTGTGGCCGCGCCGTGCACGGCGCCGTTCATGGGGCCGGCGCTCGGCTATGCCCTGACTCAGCCGCCCGCGACGGCGATCTGTGTGTTCCTGGCCCTGGCCGTCGGTTTTGCCGCCCCCTTCACCATTCTCTCGTTTTCTCCCGCGCTCACGAGCCGCCTGCCCAAGCCCGGGGAGTGGATGGACGGACTGCGAAAAGCCCTCGCTTTCCCGATGTATGGTGCGGCGGCCTGGCTCCTGTGGGTGCTGTCGCAACAGACCGGGCCCATCGGGCTGGCGAGACTGCTGACTGCCGGCGTTGCGCTGGGCGCCTGCGCCTGGCTGTTCGGCGTCGGACAGAGGCGCCGGGCGCAGGGCGCGCGCAGCGCCTCACCCCTGGTTAGCTCGGCGGTCTGCTTGATCCTCGCGCTGGCCGCCGTCGGTTTTGGCCCGTTCGATACGGACGCCCGCGCCGGGCAGGCCGTTGCAAAGAGAACGGGTGAACTTACCGCCCAGCCGTGGTCGCCGGAGCGCCTAGCCTCTCTGCGTGCTGCTGGAACGCCGGTGCTGGTGAACTTCACCGCCGCCTGGTGCGTGACCTGCCAGGCGAATGAGCAAGTGGCCTTTTCCAGCACCGAGGTGGGGTCGGCCATGAAGCGCGCGGGCGCGGCCTATCTGGTGGCCGACTGGACCAACCGCGACCCGGTGATCGCCAAGGCTCTGGCCGATCAGAGCCGCGAGAGTGTGCCGCTTTACCTTTTCTACGCCAAGGGCGCGGCGCAGCCGAAGGTGTTGCCGCAGCTGCTGACCCCGGACATCGTCGCGGGGGCGGTGACTAGCGGGGGCGCCAGCTAAGCCGCCTTGCTCCACGCCGTAAGGGCGGCTAAGCGCGCGCATCATGGACAACGAGACTCGCCCCAAGGCGCGCGCCGTGCGCGGCTTCCAGGATCGGCGCGCCGATGTGCTGGCCGCCGAACGGCGGATCGTGACCGCGGTCTCGGAGGTCTATGAGTCGTTTGGTTTCGAACTGCTGGAGACCCCGGCTTTCGAATATGCCGACGCGCTCGGCAAGTTCCTGCCGGATGCTGAGCGGCCGAACGCTGGGGTCTTTGCGCTGCAGGACGACGACGATCAGTGGATGGCGCTGCGCTATGACTTGACCGCGCCCTTGGCCCGGTTCGTGGCCGAGAACGCCGGGAAACTGCCAAAGCCGTTTCGCCGCTATGCCTTCGGCGCGGTGTGGCGAGACGAGAAGCCGGGTCCAGGGCGCTATCGGCAGTTCGTCCAGTGCGACGCCGACACGGTTGGATCGGCCAGGCCAGAGGCGGACGCCGAGATCATCGCCATGGCCGTGGCCGGTTATGCCGCGGCCGGCCTGGCCTCGTCGCGCTATGTCGTGCGGGTCAACAGTCGCGCATTGCTCAATGGCCTGATGGCGACTCAAGGGGTGGGTGACCCAGGCCAGCGCTTGGCGGTATTGCGAGCGGTGGACAAGCTCGATCGCCTGGGCGCCGCTGGCGTCGTCGATCTGCTGGGCGCCGGCCGACTCGACGAGTCCGGCGCATTCACCAAAGGCGCCGGACTGAAGCCGGCGGCGATCGACGCAGTCACCGCCTTCATCTCGGCTCGTCGTGAGACGCGCGGCGAGACCTTGGACGCCCTTGCCGGCCTCATCTGCGGCTCCGCTGAGGGCGCGTCAGGCCTTGAAGAGCTGGCGCGCATTGGCCAGGCGCTAGCGGCGATGGGCGTCGCCGACTCTGCCGCCGTGATCGACCCGGCGGTGGTGCGAGGCCTGGAGTACTACACCGGCGCCGTGTTCGAGGCTGAGCTGGTCGGCGACGGCGATGAAGCGGCGCGCCTCGGCTCTGTAGGCGGCGGCGGTCGCTACGACGATCTCGTGGCGCGATTCACTGGCGAGCCGATGCCGGCCACCGGGTTTTCCTTTGGCGTCTCACGCCTGGCCGAGGCCCTCTTGGCTTCCAAGTTGACAGAGCGGGAGCGCACGCGCGGCCCGGTGGTGGTGATCGCCTTCGAAGCATCGCGCATGGCCGACTATTTCGCCGCCGCCGCCGAGCTTCGTGGCGCCGGAATCGCCGCTGAGGTCTATCTCGGCGAGAGCGGCATGCGCGCGCAGATGAAATACGCCGATCGGCGGGCCTCGCCGGCCGCCGTGATCATGGGCGAGGATGAGATCGCCGCCGGCCAGGTTACGGTCAAGGATCTCAATCTCGGGCGCAGGCTGGCGGAGGACGTCACCGACAATCGCGCCTGGCGTGAGGATCGGCCTGGTCAGGTGACCGCGCCCAGGGCTGAACTCGCAGCCACGGTGCGACGGATCCTGGACTCCCAATCATGAGGCTGGAGGCGCCGGTCCCGGAGGCGGTTCTCGCGCTCATTCGCGCGCCGTTCGAGGCTACGGGAGGGATCGCCGTTGAAACCCCGCTCGCCGAGCCCCTCGGAGTCTATCTCGATCTGACCGGCGAGGCTCTGCGCGAACGGTTGTTCCTGGTTCAGGGCCCGGAGCGCGAGGATCACTGCCTCCGGCCCGATTTCACCGTCGGCATCGCCAGGCGCCACATTGAGACGTCGGAACTCGCCGGTGGCGCGGCCACAGGCCGTTACGTTTATGAAGGTCCTGCTTTCCGCGTCTCTCCTATGGGCTGGGCGCGCGCCGAACAGTTCCTGCAAGTCGGGCTGGAAGCCTTCGAAGCCGGGGATCCGGCCGAAGCTGACTCCGAGGTCGTCCTGCTGGCCTGGCGCGCGGCTACAGCAGGTGGTCGCTCGGACCTCAGTCTGACCCTGGGCGATGTTGCTCTGTTCCGGGCCTTCCTCACAGCGACAGGCGTCAACGAGTCTGCCGCGTCGCGTCTTACGCACGCCCTGGCTCACCCTGCGCGCCTCGAGCGTGAGCTCACCGGGGAGGCTGCGCCCGTCTCCAGCCCGCTGGCGGGGCTCCTTGTCGGACTCGAAGAGGCGAAGGCCGTCGCCGTGCTCGAGGACATCTGGGGTCTTTCCGGGATTGAGCCTGTCGGCGGGCGCGGCGCAGCCGATATCGTCCATCGCCTGACCGCCCGGGCCGCGATCGCCTCTGCGCCGAGGCTTTCGAATGAAGCACGTGAACTTGTGCGGCTTTATCTGGCGATCGACGATCAGCCGGCTGCGGCTTTCGAGTCTGTCAGACGCCTGGCGCGCGGCAAAGTGCTGGACGAGGCTTTGGCGGGTTGGTCGCGGAGGCTGGCCAATATGGCCGAAATTCCCGCGGCGCGGATGCGCTTCGCCGCTGCCTTTCACCGTCCGTTCGGCTATTACGATGGCGTTCTGTTCGAGGTGCGAAGCGCCGAACTCGGCGAAGATCAACCGGTGGCCGCCGGCGGCCGTTACGATGGCTTGCCCGCAAGGCTTGGCCGAGTTCTGCCGAGCGGCGCTGTCGGTTGCATGGTGCGTCCTGCCCGGGCGTGGAAAGCGGGTGGCGCGTGAGCGGGCGGGTCATTCTTGCCGTGCCGTCAAAAGGGCGGCTCAAGGAGCAGACCGAGACCTGGCTTGCCGACTCCGGCGCGCGGCTGGACATGAGCAATGGCGCGCGCGGCTATCAGGCCGCTCTGGCCGGCTTCGACGGCGTCGAGGTGCGGCTGGCGTCCGCCGCCGACATCGCCGCCAGTCTTTCGGTCGCCGAGATCCACCTGGGCGTGACTGGCGAGGATCTGCTTGGCGAGACCGCAGCCGGCGCCTTGCCCCTCCTGGCCCTTGGCTTTGGTCGCGCCGATCTGGTTGTCGCTGCGCCGCGCAGTTGGATTGACGTCGAGACCATGGCCGATGTCGATGACGTCGCACACGACATCCTGGCCCGCACCGGCCGCCGCTTGCGGGTCGCCACCAAATATGCCCAGCAGACCCGGGCGTTCTTCGCGGCGCATGGCGTCGCCGACTACCGCATCGTCGAGTCCGGGGGCGCCACCGAAGGCGCGCCAGCGGCTGGCGCCGCAGAACTGGTTGTCGATATCACCACGACTGGTGCGACCCTTGCGGCCAATGGTTTGAAACCCCTTGTCGATGGTCTGATCTTGAAAAGTCAGGCGCACCTTGCCGCGGCTCCCGGCGCGTCCTGGGACGGGCCGGCCTTGGCCGTGGCGCGCCGGCTTCTTTCGGTGTTCGAGGCTACAGCCCGAGGCAAGACCATGGCCCGCCTTGCCTGGCCGGCCGACCAGGACTCCGGGGCGCGTCAGGCCTTGGGGGATATCGCCGCTGACGGGCTGGCGGTTGGCGCAGCCCTGATCGCGCGCGCTGAGGTTTTCCTGGCTGCCGAGAGCCTCGCCGCGGCAGGGATCGGCCCGATCGCCGTTGAAGAGCCGGCCTATGTCTTCCAGCGAGTGTGCGAAGCGGCCGATCGATTGACTGAGTCCGTCCGAAAGCGGACGAAGTCACGCACATCCCCGTGATCCGCCAGGGTGCGACAATATTTCAATGTTGACACTCACAGTGAAGCCGGGCCTCTTCCGTGCGCTAGATCGGAAGCGGGCTGAAGACTCGCGCGATCGAGGCAGTCGGGGAGACAACGCCCGATATTTTGGATCTTGGTCGGCGCCCGTCGCGGCAGATGCCACGGCGGGCGCTTTCCGTTTCTAGTCCAGCTTCAGCGCCGCCATCGCCAGCGACTTCATGGCCTTGTAATCGAGCTTGCCATTGGCCGCCCGATGGACCGGCGAGAGCACGAGTTCGCGTGGCGCCTTGTAGCCCGCCAAGTGCTGGCGAACGTGAATTGAAAGCGTCTCGAGCGTGGGTTCCTCACCGGCCGCGGCCTCGACTACAGCGCAGATGCGCTCTCCAAAACGCGGGTCGGGCACGCCGACGACGGCGGCGTCTCGCACCCCGGGACAAAGCTTGATCGCTTCCTCCACCTCTTCTGGAAACACCTTTTCACCGCCAGTGTTGATCACCTGCGACCCGCGACCCAGCAGCCGGAGGCTACCGTCGACGTCCGCCGTGGCCCAGTCGCCGGGCACCGACCACCGCCGGCTTTCCACCTCCCAGAAGGTGCGTGCGGTCTTGTCCGGATCTTTGTAGTAGCCCACGGGCAGGAAGCCGGAGGTGGCCAACAGGCCGCGCTCTCCTGAGCCGGGCTCGACCCGGCGGCGGTCCTCGGTGAATACCGCGGTGTTTGGCCCCAGCATGAACCGGGCGGTTTCGCTTGCCGCGCCGGCTGCTGAGGCGGAGGCGCCCAGTCCAACCGCCTCAGACGAACCCAGGCTATCGAAAATGCCCATGTGCGGGATGTGGCGCAGCAGGCCCTGCTTGTTTTCCATGCTCCACACCGTCCCAGACGAGCCGAGACGGACGAAGCTGGAGAGGTCCCAGCGGCCGGGATGCGCATCGAGCGCCTCCAGCAGAGGCTGGGCGAAGGCCATGCCGACGATCGCCGCCGAGGTCGCCTTGGTCCGCTCGGCCTCACTCCAGAATTCAAGGGCGTTGAAGCGGGTGGAGGGTAGCTGAACCACTATGCCGCCATTGGTGAGCGTCATCAGTGAGGTGAATTGGCTGGTGCCGTGCATCAGCGGAGCCGCGGCGATGGTGATGGGCGGGGCCATGGCCTTGGCCCGCTCGGCGGCCTCATCGAGGCTGGATAGCGGCGGGATATCGAGAAGCAGGTTGCCGCCGCCGCCCAACACATTGAACAGGTCGTCCTGACGCCACATGACCCCTTTGGGCAGACCGGTGGTTCCACCCGTGTAGAGGATCAGAAGGTCGTCGCCCGAGCGGCCCCATGACGCCTCCGCCCGACCCAGATTGCGGCCGGCAAGACTTTCATAGTCCACCGCGAAGTCCGGCGTCGGCCAGCTGGGTTGGTCGACGCCAATCCACAGTTTCACTTTGGGCAACTGCCCGCGAATCTGTTCGACGGTCGGGGTAAAGGCGGCGTGGAACACCACCGCTTCGGCGTCGGCGTTGTCGAATAGGTAAAGGAGTTCGTCGGCCACGTAGCGATAGTTGGTGTTGACCGGAACGAGTCCGGCCTTGAACGCGGCGAAATAGGTCTCAAGGTACTCCGGCGCGTTGTAGAGATAAGCGGCCACCTTGGCTTGGCGCTGCAGGCCGGAGTCGAGGAAAGCGCGGGCGAGGCCGTCTGCGCGCCTGTTGAAGTCGGCCCAGGAGATTTCGCGCTCGCCCTGGATCTGGGCGGCCCGATCGGGAACCGCATTGGTGATGCTCTCCCAGATGTCGGCGTAGTTCCAAGCCACGATGGTTTCCCTCACATTCTCATGCCGGGTGTGGGCGCCTCGGTTCCGGTGCGGACCGTGAGCCAGGCGCGCACCGGTCCGGCGTGCTGGAAGAGGAGCGTTACCGGCGCGCGATCACCAGGCTGCAGAGGGCGCTTGAGCCCCTCCAGCATCAAATGAACGCCCCCAGGCGCGAGACTGATCTGGCCACGCGAGGTCACATCGATCCCTTCAACCGGCCGCATGACCGAAACCGCTCCGACCATACGGCTCTGATGCAAGGTGACGCGGGCGGCGATCGGACTGGCGGCGCTGGTCAGGCGGTCGGGAGAATGGCCGTGGTTGGCGATGGTCATATAGCCGGCCGCGTTCATGCCGGCCGCGGCGGGGCGGGTCCAGGCGCTGCTCACCGTGATCTGAAGCGGCGTGGCCGAGGCGCCGGCAGAGGCAAGGAGGCCGACCAGAAGAAGTCGGCGGTCCAAACCCAGATAGCTCATGCCGTGGAGGCTTATTCCCCTGACGCGCCGGAAGGCAAGGCGGCAGCTTGCCGGCCGCCGCCGCTGACGAAGAGCAGGCCGAGAAAGCCGACGCCGAGCAGGAGGGTGATGGAGGCGAAGCCGCCCTGCTGGCTGTGAAACAGTCGCGTGCCTTGATTGACCAGGAAGGGCCCGAGCCAGCTCGTCGCCGTACCGGATAGCGCGAAGACGCCGAAAAAGGCGCCAGTCTGGGCTGGCGGGGTGAGGCGCGTGAGAAGAGTGCGGCTCGAGGAGAAATGGCCGGTGATGAAGATGGCGTTGGAAAAGCCGATCAGCAGGAAGACCAACTCCGGCACGGTGCGGAAGAATGGGCCATGCCACAGTGGCGCGTGGGCCGCCGGGTCCCACGGCCAGAGATAGAGGATGCGATCAGGGGCCATGCCCAGCATGGCGATGATACCCAGAAGACTCATGCCAATCTGAATTTGGACCGCCCTTTTCGGACCGATCTGGTGGTCGAGCCACAGGCCGATCATGCCGCCGGCGGTCGCCAGGATCGACAGGATGATGCCGAAGAACAGCATCTCCAGCGCGCCCCACTTCATCACCCCTACGGCGTAGATCCCGGCATAGATCAGGATCGAGGTCATGCCGTCGTAGTAGAACATGCGCGAGATGAGGAAGATGGCGGCGTTCCGGATGCGGCCGACCTGGCGGACCATGGCGGCCAGTTCCCGGGCGCCGCCTCGCAGGGCGCTCAGGACAGGGACGCCGGTGGCCTCGGCGTCCGGCGTGAACAGGAACAGTGGCACGGCCCCTGCAGCGAACAAGCCAGCGGCTATGAAGGCGACAACGCGCTCGGGCTCGTGACGCGCGCGGCTGAGGCCCAACAGGGGCTCATGCGGCAGCCAGGCCCAGTCGGCGGTGGATTTCAAGCCGGGAAGGGCGAAGGCCCAGGCGGTGAAGCCGAGCGCCAGGACGGCGAACAGGTTGGCCAGAGCCAGGGCAAGGCCCGAAGCCTTGTGGGCCGCCTTCATGCCCGCAGCTCGCACGAGCAGGGAGTTGTGCAGGACTTCAGACCAGCTGAAAAGGATGCCGATGGCGGTGGTCAATGCCATGGTCGCGGTCACCGAAAGACCTGAGCCGTCCGGCTTGGTCCACCACAGTGCGGCCATCATCGGAATCATCAGGATCGTGGCTGCGCCCAGCCACGCCTTGCGCCGGCCGAGCTTGTCGATCGAGGCGCCGAGGAAGGGGGCGGTGGCCATTACCGCCCAGCCCGAATACTGGCTCCACTGTGAGATGATCTCCTGGCCCCTCACCGGATCGCCGACGACGGTGGAGGCCACGTAGGGCATGAAGATGTAGATCGTGACGAGGATCACATAGGGATCGCGCACGCCCTCGTAGAGCGACCAGCAGGCGCCGCCGAGCGGCAGACGAGCCCCCGCCGGGGAGGGCGCGGAAGCGGCCGGGCCGAGATCGGCTTCCTGGAGCATCTCGGTCAAGTGTGCGTCATCCTCTTGAAGGATCGAACGCGACGCGCCCGAGTTTCCATAATCTCACCTTAGTCGCGGGATTCTGTCGCAGGAAGGCGGGTGGAATGGGTGATCGCCGCCCGCTAAGGTGCGGGTTGACGATCCCGCCGAGGATGACCTCAGGTTCAGCCGGAGGGCGCGTGCGCGCAGTTTCCGCCATTACCATCGGCCTTTGGGCCCTCGCTGCGACCGCCCGGGCGGGACCGTATGAAGACGCCCAGACGGCGCTTGTGAGGGGCGATACGGCTACGGCGATCCACCTCTTCCAGACTGCCGCGGGGCAGGGAAGTACGGCGGCCGCCTATAACCTCGGTCGGATTTTCAGTCTCGGGACAGGCGTCCCGGCGGATCCCAGGACGGGCGTCAGCTGGTTCCTCAAGGCGGCGAATGAGGGCAATCCCGGCGCGCAGTACAGCCTCGGTCTCGCTTACCAGGAAGGCCAGGGCGTTCGCCGCGATTTCGGCAAGGCGGCTAAGTGGTATCGCAAGGCGGCCGAACAGGACTATGCCGACGCTGAGGCCCAGCTTGGCGCTCTCTACGCCAAGGGCCACGGCGTGGCGCAGGACTTTGACGAGGCGGCCAGGTGGTATCAGGCTGCCGCCAGTCACGGCGATGCCAAGGCCAGACTCGATCTGGCGCTCATCGAGGCCGAGGGGCAAAGACCGGCGGCTGTCGGATCGGCCACCAGTCAGGCTGCCTTCAATACGCGAATGAACGAGGTCTTCGGAGCCGGTCGCTGGCGCGAGACGGGCGGATATCGCACTCAGGCGCGAGAAAACCAGCTGAGGGCCCAAGGCGCGCTCACCGTGAGGCCGGGCGCGGTGTCACGCCACTCCATCGGCACGCCCGACGCGCCCGGAGCCTATGACATCGTCGTCGCCGGAATGTCGCCTGGCCAGGCGGCCGCAAAGATCGAGAAATCTGGCGTCGCCTATCAACGGCTGTTCCCGGAGGGCGCGCATGGCACACAAGGCGCACATCTGCACGTCGAGCCATTCCTCGCACAGCTGCGTGAAGCGATCTGGCGGAAGAACGTCCCGGGGCAGCCCAAGCCGGTGGATGCGGCCGCCACGGTCGGCGGGCCGGAATCAAACCCGGCTCGTGACAAGGCTGAGGCGCTCAGCCTGCTGCGGAGCGCCGCCGCCCGTGGCGATTCTTGCGCCCAGCGCGCGCTCGGCAAGAGCGCTGTCGACGGCGAGGCCTCCGCCCGGGCCTATCTAACACTGCAAAAGTCTGGATCCTGCGGATGAAAGCCGATCTTAGAGTCCGGGCAGCTTGACCTTGCCGGATTGCGCTCGGGAGATCACGACCGGCTGATTGCCGGTGAGGCTAGAGATCCGTTTTTCTTCGACCGCCGGATCGATGGGCGTCGAAGTTTCGGCCTCGATGGCCGCTTCAGTCGGCTCC
This sequence comes from Caulobacteraceae bacterium, assembly GCA_036491455.1. Taxonomy (GTDB): domain Bacteria; phylum Pseudomonadota; class Alphaproteobacteria; order Caulobacterales; family Caulobacteraceae; genus Acaudatibacter. Next base: position 8,860 of record DASXBY010000098.1, on the reverse strand, counting down.
GGGCGACTTCCCTTGTGCCAGAACATGACCCAATCAGCGAAGCTCTTATCCTTGTGGGCTACGGCCCCGAACTCGTCGTCGACGACATAGCGGACAAGCGGATCGGCCTTGTCGCCGCCAGCTCGCGTGTCGAGCAGCTTTTCACCCTCGCTGCGGTCGGAGGCGGCGCGCTCGCCCAGAAGGGCCACTCGGGCGGCGCTCTCGGGCTCCAGCTCTTGCGGCCTGGGCTCACCTGGGGCCGGGGGGCGCAGGGCGAAATCTGGCGGCACGGTGAGCGGCGCCTTGGTTACCACCCGGAACTCATCTGGCGTGACCTTGGACATTCCCATCGATTTGGAAAGGCTGTTGCAGCCGCCGAGCGAGGCCACGCCGACCAACGCAACGGATACAGCGACAAGTTGAAGGCGCATGACTGTCAAGAATCCTATCGCGGGCCGCCCCGGCCCACCTCTCGATAACCCATTCGCCCTCATCGCGCCAAGCAAGATCACGATAGGGGCTTGGGAGTCGCCTTGCGGGCCGGGATAAGCCCCTCGGCGAGCAGCAGGATGACGCCAACGGTTATGGCGCTGTCAGCCACGTTGAAGATCCATGGGAAGTGCATCGCCCGCACGTCCAGGAAGTCAATCACCTGGCCGTCGCGGACCCGGTCAAGGAAGTTTCCGAGGGCGCCACCGATGATGAGGCCAAGGGCGAGGCCCGTATAGACTTTTTGAGCCTTCCTGACCCATATCGCCAAGGCGATGGCTATGCTGAGCGAGAAAGCCGCCAGCGCCCACCTCGTCCAGGACGCGTCGCTCTGAAAGAGGCCAAAGCTGACACCGTTGTTCTCCACCAGGGTGAGGCGCAGAGGACCCCAGACCTGGAGGGTTTCGCCTGGAAAGAGTCGAAGGCCGCCCAGGACCCAGGCTTTGGTTTCCTGATCCAGGGCAGCGATAGCGGCCGCAAGGGCGACGGCGACGGCGCCCGATCGCGAGATGAGGCTCATCGGTGTTGCGCATCCCACCAGGCGACGGCGTCGGCGTCGCGCAGGGAAAGATCCGGATAGCTCGGATCGGCGCCCACTTCGGGCAGGATGCGCCAGGATCGCGCGCACTTGCGACCCTCGGCCCTGAAGGGTTCAACGGCGACGCCGGCGATCTCCGCCAGGCGGAAGGCGATCGCCGGGCCGTCGCCCAATTCGAGGCGCGCTTGGCTGGTGCGGAACACCTCAGCGGAGTCCAGACCGGCGAATGCCGCCGCGAGATCGGGATCATTGAGGTGGACCGCCGGCGCCGCTTCCAGGGCCGCGCCGATGCGCTTCTCGCGTCGCTCTATTTCCAGGGCGCCGGTGACAACGCGCGTCACCCGCTCGACCTTGGTCCAGCGCTGCGCCTCGGCGTCGTTTCGCCAATCGGCCGGCGTCGCCGGGAAGATGCGCGCGCTATTGGCGCCTTTCTGGTCTGGGAAGCGGGTGCTCCACGCCTCTTCCATCGTGAAAGGAATCACCGGCGCCAGCCACGCGGTGAGGCGCTCAAAGACAAGGTCCATCACCGTCCGACATGCGCGCCGTCGAAGCGAATCCGGTCGGTCGCAGTAGAGGACGTCGCGACGGATGTCGAAGAACCATGCCGAAAGATCGTTGGAGCAGAAATCTGAGAGCGCGCGCACCGCATCTGAGAAACGAAAGTCCTCATAAGCTTCGCGCACAAGGTTATCCAATTCCCATAGGCGGTGCAGGACAAAGCGCTCCAGAGGAGGCATGTCCGAGAGCGCCACGGCCTCGGCCGGCGCGAAGCCGTCCAGGGCCCCCAGCAGATAGCGCAGCGTGTTGCGCAGCTTGCGGTAGGCGTCGGTAGTGGTCTGCAGGATCGTGCGACCGATCCGCTGGTCCTCGGTATAGTCGGCCAGCGCCGCCCACAGACGCAGAATCTCGGCTCCGCTCTGCGCCGCGATCTCCTGCGGCTCGACGCTGTTGCCGAGCGATTTGGACATCTTCTCCCCCTTCTCATCGAGGGTGAAGCCGTGAGTCATGATCGCCCGGAAGGGTGCGCGACCGCGCGTGCCGCACGCCTCAAGCAGCGAATGCTGGAACCAGCCGCGATGCTGGTCGGAACCTTCCGAGTAGAGGTCGGCCGGCCAGTGGCTGTCGGCGCGACCTTCGATCGCGAAGGCATGGGTCGAACCGGAGTCGAACCAAACGTCGAGAATGTCCTCAACCTTCTCGAAGCGCTCCGGATCATGGTTGCCGAGGAAGTCGCGGGCTGGCCTCGTGAACCAGGCGTCGGCGCCTTCGCGGGCGATGAGGTCCAGGATGCGGGCGTTGACGTCCTCATCGACGAGCGGCGATCCGGTCTCCTTGTCGACGAACATCGCCAGGGGCGATCCCCAGGCGCGCTGTCGGCTGATCAGCCAATCGGGCCGGGTCTCGACCATGGCGCGAATGCGATTGCGCCCGGATTCGGGATGGAAGGCGGTCTCGTCGATCGCCCTGAGCGCGGTTTCCCGCAGGGAACGGCCGTGATGGACCGCATCGGCCAGCGGCTCGTCGAGGCGGATGAACCACTGCGGCGTATTGCGAAAGATCACCGGCGCCTTGGATCGCCAGGAATGCGGATAGCTGTGGTCCAGCCGGCCGCGGGCCAGCAGGCCGCCGGCCTCGATCAACTTCTCGATGACGGCGTCATTGGCTGGACCGAACTTTCCCGCCCGCTTGCCCTCGGTCTCCAGGACCTTCAGGCCGCCGAACAGGGGTACTTGCGAGTAATAGGCGCCGTCCTCGTCGACCGTCTCAGGGATTTCGCGGTGGCCCGAGGCGATCCACAGGGCGTAGTCGTCGGCGCCGTGGCCGGGCGCGGTGTGCACGAAGCCCGTGCCGGCGTCATCGGTGACATGGTCGCCGGCGAGCAGTGGGACCTTGAAGCCGTAGCCGGAGTCGAGAGTGGCCAAGGGATGGACGGCGACCGCGCCTTCGAGGTCACCTGCCGGACCCAGCTTTCGCCAACGCGCCACTTTCGCGGCGCCGAACACCGCTTCGGCCAGGGCTTCGGCCAGAATCAGGCGCTCGCCCGGCTGGGCCCAAGGCTGGAACGGAAGATCCTCCTCCAGCGCGTCGACCTCGTAGAGGGCGTAGTCGATCTTGGGATTGAAGGCGATCGCCCGATTGGCCGGGATCGTCCAGGGCGTCGTCGTCCAGATCACGACGCTCGCTCCCTCGAGCGTCTTCGGCCCCTGAATGATTGGGAACCGCACCCAGACGGTCGGCGAGACATGGTCGTGATACTCGACCTCGGCGTCAGCCAGGGCCGTGCGCTCCACGGGGCTCCACATCACCGGCTTTGAGCCGCGGTAGACCTGCCCCGCGGCGACGAACTTCATGAACTCGGCGACGATGGCCGCCTCCGAGGTAAAATCCATAGTGGCGTAGCGATGGCCCCAGTCGCCGAGCACCCCCAGGCGCTGAAACTCGCGCGACTGCTCCTCGATCCAGCCGGAGGCGTAGATGCGGCATCGGTCTCGGAACTCGGCTTTTGAGACCTCATCCTTGGCGCGGCCCTCGGCGCGGAAGGCCTCCTCGATCTTCCATTCGATCGGCAGGCCATGGCAGTCCCAGCCCGGCACATAGTCGACGTCAAAGCCCAGGGCGAAGCGCGAGCGGACGACGAAGTCCTTAAGGAGCTTGTCGAGCGCGTGGCCGATGTGAATCGCGCCGTTGGCGTAGGGCGGGCCATCGTGGAGGACGAAGAGCGGCGCGCCGGCCGCCTGCCGAGCACGGCGGATGTCGCTGTAAAGGGTCTCCCATGCGGCGAGAATTCTCGGCTCGAGCTGGGGCAGTCCCGCCCGCATGGGAAAGGGCGTCTGCGGCAGGAAGACAGTTTCGCGGTAGTCGCGCTTGGCGGCGTCGTCGGCCATTTGCAATCCATTTAGGCTCGGAAAGGGAGGAACGGCGATCATCCCGGCGCGCGCCGGCGGGCGTCACGCCGGGCGGTTAATTCGCGTCGAAAACCGAACCCAGGCCATCCGCGGCCCATACCAGAGGCCGGCCTGGGCCGATAGGGGTCCGGGCCTAGGTGTCGGATGCGACCAGCTGGCGGGCGCGGCTGGCGTCTCGCCATATTTGCTCAACCATCGCCGGGATCGACGGGAATTTCTCCTCCGGACGCAGGAAACCGATCAGTTCGGTCTCGATCACCTCGCCGTAGATGTCCTCGTCGAAATCGAAAAGCCACACCTCCAGCCTGGGATCGACCACGCCAGTGGTGGGATTGACGCCGATATTGGCGACGCCCCCAAGACGCCGACCGTCCGCGAGGCGCGTGCGCGTGGCGTAGACACCGAATTTCGGAGCGACATAGTCGGCCAGCAGCACATTGGCTGTGGGAAAGCCGAGCTTACGGCCGAGCTGGCGTCCCTTCTGCACCACACCTTCGATGGCAAACGGCCGGCCAAGAATGGCGGCGGCGACCTCGGGCTTGCCCGCGCTCAACGCCTCGCGCACCGCGGTGGAGGACAACTTGACCCCGTCGACGCTAACCGCATCGGCCACCGAAACCGAAAATCCCATTTTTTCGCCAAACCGGCGCATGGATGCAGGATCGCCGGTGCGGTTCTTGCCGAAGGTGACGTCGAAGCCGATCGCCACGTGACGGACGCCCAGGCCCTCAGCGAGGACGACCTTGGCGAAGTCGCGGTCGGAGAAGTTGGCCATCTCGACGCCGAAGGGCAGCAAATAGAGCCGCTCGACACCAAGAGCCTCGACGGCTCGTGCCAGTTGGTGGGGGGTCATCAGCCGGAAGGGCGGCGAGTCGGGCGCGAAATGCATGCGGGCGTGCGGTTCGAAGCTGATCACCCCGAGCGGCGCCGAGAGGCGTTTGGCGGCGACAGCGGCGTCAGCGATCACCTTCTGGTGGCCAAGATGAACGCCGTCGAAGTTGCCAAGCGCCACCGCGGCGCCGCGATCCTCGTCGCCAAGGTGCTTCCAGCCGTGGAGGATCTTGAACGCCACGCTTGCTCCCAATCCGCCGCCGCTTTTACCGGCTTCGTCGGCTTTGGCGAGGCCTCACCATGCCAGCGCGCGCAAGGCGAACGCGGGCGGCGACGGCGCCAGAAGCGCGGCGAGCCTCGCCGCATCGACCTCGCCGTGGGGCGTCAGGGCGTCGGCGGCATGAACGCCGTCGGCCACGAAGAGCGCATCCAGTTCTTGTTCGCGCGCGCCGGCGAGATCAGTGAGCAGACCGTCTCCAATGGCGAGCACGCGACTGCGGTCGGGACGCCCAGCCTTTTCGAACGCAAGATCATAGATCGGCGCGTAAGGCTTGCCGGCCCAGATGACCTCGCCGCCAAGGGTTTCGTAGAGCTTGGCCAGCGCTCCGGCGCAGTAGATTAGGGCGTCTCCGCGCTGCACCACAAGATCGGGGTTGGCGCAGATCATGGTCAGACCGCGGCCGGCGGCCGCGGTCAGCACGGACCGGTAGTCCTCCGGTGTCTCGACATCCTCGTCGTTCGGACCGCTGCAGGCGATGAAAGCTGAGTCTTCAACAGAGGCGAAGACGAGGCCAAGCCCGGCGTAGAGCGGGTCGTCCTTGGTCGGGCCGATGCGGAAGGCTGGGCCAGGTGCGAGCGCCGCCAGCAGAGATCGGCTGACATCGCCCGAGGTGACGATGGCGCTCCACGAGCTGCGCGGAACGCCAAGGCCGTCGAGCTGGCGCGCGACCGCTTCGGCCGGCCGCGGCGCGTTGGAGATCAGGATCACAGGTCCGACCTGCGTGCGCCACCGTTCGAGGGCCATACAGGCTTCGGGGAAAGACTCGCGGCCGTTATGGATGACGCCCCAGACGTCGCACAACAGCGCGTCGAAGCGGCGCGCCAGCTCGCCGAGTCCGGAAATCACGTCCGTCATAAGGGATCAGCGCGTCGGAGCCGGGTGCTCACCGCGGTAATCGTAGAAACCGCGCTGGGCCTTGCGGCCGAGCCAACCGGCCTCGACGTATTTCACCAGCAAGGGACAGGGTCGGTATTTGGAATCGGCCAGACCCTCATAGAGGACGTTCATGATCGACAACACCGTATCGAGACCGATGAAATCACCGAGCTCGAGGGGCCCCATGGGGTGATTGGCGCCCAGCTTCATGGCCGTGTCGATGGCGCTGACCGTGCCCACGCCTTCGTAGAGGGTATAGATCGCCTCATTGATCATCGGCACCAGCACACGGTTGACGATGAAGGCGGGGAAGTCTTCGGCGTTCGCGGTGGTCTTTCCGAGCGACTGGGCGAAGCCGACCGCCGTCTCATAGGTGGCCGCATCCGTGGCGATGCCGCGAATAATCTCCACCAGCTTCATCACCGGCACCGGGTTCATGAAGTGCAGGCCGATGAACCGCTCGGGCCGGTTGGTCACCGAGGCAAGGCGAGTGATCGAGATTGACGAGGTGTTGGAGGCCAGGAGGGTGCCCGGCCCCAGATGGGGCGTCAGTGCGGCGAAGATCTTCTTCTTGATCGTCTCGTCTTCGGTCGCCGCCTCGATGGCGAGATCCGTCTGACCGACGGATTCCAGATCAAGGACCGGCCGGATACGCTTGAGCGCCGCCGTCATCTCATCTTGCGAGATGTGTCCCCGACCCACTTGCCGGACCATGTTGTGATCGATGTTCGCGAGGCTGTCGTCGAGACGCTCACGCGACAGGTCGTGGAGCCTCACATCATAGCCGGCGAGCGCGCAGACATGGGCGATTCCGCTCCCCATCTGTCCCGCGCCGATGACCCCCACCACGCCGATTTTTGTCATTCAGTTCGCCTTGGGCGTCCGTGCCGACGCCATGCATACGCTCCGATGTTCGTGACGATTGTTTAACACGAAGGCGGCGACCGGCGCCAAGCATTTGCTGCATTGCAGCGAAAACGTCACTTCCCGGCGGCGGTGAGGGCGGCCATGAGCTCGGGCACGGCCGTCTTGTAATCCGAGACGAGACCATAGTCGGCGACCTGAAAGATCGGCGCATCGGGATCCTTGTTGATCGCCACGATCACCTTGGAGTCCTTCATGCCGGCCAGGTGCTGGATGGCGCCCGAGATGCCGATGGCCATGTAGAGCTGAGGCGCCACCACCTTGCCGGTCTGGCCGACCTGATAGTCATTGGGGGCGTAGCCGGCATCGACCGCCGCTCGCGAGGCGCCGACTGCGGCGCCGAGCTTGTCGGCCAGAGGCTCGATGACCCTGTGGAACTCTTCGGCCGAGCCCATTGCCCGACCGCCGGAGACTACGATTTTGGCGGCTGTCAGCTCTGGTCGGTCAGATTTGACCAGCTCGTCAGAGACGAAGCGCGTGTGTGGCGCGCCGGCGCCCGGGTCGATCGACTCGATCGGCGCCGAGCCCCCAGTCTCGGCCGCCTTGAACGCGGTGGCGCGGACTGTGATCACTTTCTTGGCGTCGCTGGAGCTCACCGTCTCCAAGGCGTTGCCGGCGTAGATCGGACGCACGAACGTGTTGGCATCGACAACCTCAAGGACATCGGAGAGCGGCGCTACGTCGAGCAGAGCGGCCACGCGTGGGGCGAAGTTCTTGCCAACGGTTGTCGCCGGCGTGAGAACGGCCTCGTAGTCGGCCATCAGCGGGACGACGAGGGCCGAGAGGGCCTCCGCGATATGCGCGCCGAGCGCATCGCTCTCGGCGGTCAGCACCTTGCGAACGCCGGAGATCTTGGCCGCTTCGGCGGCGACGCCGGCGATCCCCTTGCCAGCAACGAGCACGTCGACGTCGGTCGCGAGCTTCAGCGCTGCGGTGACGGTCTTGTGGGTGGTGTCTTTGAGTTCGGCGTTGTCGTGGTCGGCGACGACGAGGACGGCCATATCAGATCACTCCCGCTTCGGTCTTTAGCTTGGTCACCAGTTCGGCCGCGTTCTCTACCTTGACGCCGGCCACCCGCTTTGCGGGCTCGGTCACCTTGACAACCTTCAGGTGACCCGCGGCGAGGCCTCCGAAGTCGTCCGGGCCCTTGATGTCGATGGTCTTGCGCTTGGCCTTCATGATGTTGGGCAAGGAGGCATAGCGCGGTTCGTTCAGGCGCAGGTCGGCGGTGACCACGGCCGGCAGGTCGAGTTCGAGAGTCTGCAGTCCGCCGTCGACCTCGCGAGTCACGCGGATAGTCTCGCCCGAAACCTCGACTTTGGAAGCGAAGGTCGCCTGGGGCCAGCCGAGCAGAGCTGACAGCATCTGGCCGACGGCGTTGTTGTCGCCGTCGATGGCCTGCTTGCCCATCAGGATCAGCGTCGGCTCCTCGGCCTTGGCCACGGCGGACAGGAGCTTGGCCACTTCAAGCGGTTCGGGATCGGCGTCGGTCTGAATGAGGATGCCGCGTTCGGCGCCCATGGCAAGGGCCGTGCGGATGGTCTCCTGGGCCTGGATCGGGCCAATGGAGACAACCACCACCTCACTCGCCACGCCCTTCTCCTGCAGCCGCACCGCCTCCTCGACGGCGATCTCGCAGAACGGGTTCATCGACATCTTGACGTTGGCAAGGTCGACGCCTGATTGGTCCGACTTCACCCGGGCCTTGACGTTGTAATCGATCACCCGCTTGACCGGGACCAGAACCTTCATCGGCCGCTCCGCTCGAAAAACCGTTCCGCGCCTGCGAAAGGAATGGAGCGCAATAACGCCTTGAGCGTGGTTTGCAAGCCGGGCTGCTCTGGCCCCAAGCGCTCAGGAACACTATGAACGCGCCGCCATGGAACGTGCTTTCCTGATCGCCCGGATCATCGTCTTCGCCGTGTTCCTCGCCGTGACCATCGGCGAGGTCGGCTATCAGGTGCTGTACGTGTGGCCTGAGCAGAAGTGCGACCGCCAGGGCCTGTGGTGGGATCCCAAGGACCGACAATGCCTGAC
>DASXBY010000097.1:0-5577 GCA_036491455.1 Caulobacteraceae bacterium | reverse complement strand
TCCCGCATCGCCGGCAAGGACAAGGAAAAGGATTTCTGGGGCGTGGATCCCGACGCCCACGCCTTCTCGCAGTTCATCCTCCAGTTCCTCGGCAAGTACGGCCGCTGGAACTCGCCCAAGTATCTGTTCGGCGAGAGCTATGGCACGCCGCGCTCGGCGGTGGTGATCAACCAGCTGGAGACGGAGAACGACGTCGACTTCAATGGCGTCGTTCTGCTCTCGCAGATCCTCAATTTCGATCTTTCCGACGATGGGCCGCAGTATAATCCGGGTACGGACGAGGCCTATGTCACAGCGCTGCCGACCTATGCGGCCACGGCCTGGTACCACAACATGCTGCCGGGCGGGCGGCCGGCCGACCTGGAGGCCTTCCTCAAGGACGTCGAGACTTTCGCCGACGGCGACTACGCCCAGGCCCTGCAGGCAGGGGCGAGCCTCGATGCGGCCCGCAAGCAGGCCGTGGCCGAGCAGATGGCCAAATACACGGGTCTCACGCCCGCCTACATCCTCAAAGCCGACCTCCGGGTCGACGGCGGCATGTTCGAGAAGATGCTGCAGGACCAGTCAGGCCTGACCACGGGCCGGCTGGACACGCGCTTTTCAGGCCCAGACATGGACCCGCTGTCCAAGGAAGCCGACTACGACCCGCAGTCGGCGTCGATCAGCTCGGCCTATGTCTCGGCCTTCAACGATTATGTGCGCAAGGACCTGCACTACGGCGAAGGCAAGACCTACAAGCCGGAGATCGAAGTGTTCCGCTATTGGAAGCTGGAACACCAGCCGCCAGGCGTCGGCTTCCCGATCCCCGGGGCGCTCAACGTCATGCCGGACCTGGCCCAGGCCATGAAGTACGACCCCCAGCTAAAGGTCATGGTCAACGGCGGCTATTTCGACCTGGCGACTCCCTATTGGGAGGGCTGGTACGAAGATCATCACCTGCAGATTCCCGACAACCTGCAGAACAACATCGAGTACCACTACTATCAGTCCGGTCACATGGTGTATGCGCACGAATCGTCGCTGAAACAGATCCACGACAACGTGGCGTCCTTCATCGCCCGTACTGACAATCTGAGCCGTTAATTCGTTTTAGTGTTGCAAGAATACCCTATCCCCCCGACGGCGAATTAGCCTAGCGTTCGGTCATACGCCAACCAATCCCCGGGGGATTCCGGTATGCCCAAGACCATTTCCAACGGCGTCAAACGCCGTCTGTACTGGCGCGCTTCGGCGATCGCTCTCATCGCGACGGCCGGCCTCGCCGGCGCCGCCCACGCCCAGGACACCGGCGGCTTCTGGCTGCAGTTCGCCGGCGGCATCAATTTCGATTCGGGCGGCGGCCTCGACACCTTGCCGGCGGATACCCTGGCCGGCGACCAGAGGATCAAGCCGAACGACGACTGGGATGTGGACGCCAAGATCGGCTATCAGCCGCACGGCAGCCCGTGGAGCTTCGCTCTGGGCGTGAAATACGGCCGGACGTTCGGCCGCAGCCGCGACTTCGCCGGAACGAGCGCCTACGGCTCCTACCTCAAGACCCACGCGACGACCAACGTCTCGCATGCGATCGTCGATTTCGAGGTCGGCCGCGACGTCGGCATGGGGCACGGCCCGACCACGGTCGGCCTGGGCGTGCGCTACGCCCACTTCGCCGGCAACACGCACGGCTCGTTCACGACCTCCTACCCCACCGGCGAAGGCTTCTTCAGCTCGTCCGGCACGCTCCAGATCAACCGGCGCACCAACATCGTCGGTCCCCGGATCTTCGTGAATTCGAGCTTCCCGATCTCAACGAGCCACTTCGCGGTGGGCTGGGGCGGCGATGCGGCGGTGCTGTTCGGCACCACCAGCGTCGACGGCAGCGCCATCTTCAACGACGGGGACGTCGCATTTTCCGGCAGTCGCTCGGAGAGCGTCACCGTGCCTAATGTAGGGGCCCACCTATCGCTGGACTATCACATGCCAGGAACCCCGGCGATGATCTCGCTCGGCTATCGCGTCGACGCCTATTTCGGGGCGATGGACGGCGGCGTCGATGTGGAGCGCAAGGTCGACATCATCGAGCATGGCTTCTACCTGAGCATGCTTTGGAAGCTTTATTGATCCTTGGGGATGTGTATCCCCTAGGGCATGTCTGACACAGCAACGTCCTGCGGCGAAGCGGCGACGCAAGCGCCGCAGGGCATTGTCTGGCTCGCCTCCTACCCGAAGTCCGGCAACACCTGGACAAGGACCTTTCTGCACAATCTGCTCAGCCTGATCGACGGCGATCTCGGCGAGCACGACATCAACGACATCAACGAATACACGACCTGGGACCTGGCGACGAAGCGGTACGAACCGTACCTCGGCAAGCCGGCCACCCAGGCCGACCGGGCCGAGATCGCCGCCGTCCGGCCGAAGGTGCAGGCCGACATCGCCGCCCAGACCGACGGCCTTAGCCTGGTCAAGACCCACCACGCCCTGGTCATGGACCGCGGCCGCCCGACCCTCAATTTCGCGGTGACCAGCGGCGCCATCTATCTGGTCAGGAACCCGCTCGACGTGGCCGTCTCCTTTGCTCATCACATGGGCGCCACGGTCGATGAGGCCATCGCCCAGATGGGCCAGAAAGGTCTTGAGACGCAGGTTTCCGAGCGCGCCGTCTATGAGGTCTATGGCTCATGGAGCGAGCATGTGGCGAGCTGGACGGGCAAGCCGCACCGCGCGGTCCAAATCGCCCGCTATGAAGACCTTCTGGCCCATCCGACCGCCCAGTTCTCGCAGATCGCGCGCCATCTGCTGATGCCGGCCACGGCCGGACAGATCGAGGAGGCGATCAAACGGTCCTCGTTCGAGCGGCTCAAGGCGCAGGAGGAGGCGCACGGCTTTCGCGAAAAGCCGGAGGCGGCCAAGAGCTTCTTCCGTGAGGGCAAGGCCGGCGGTTGGCGGGATCGCCTGACGCGCCGGCAAGTCCGGACCCTCGTCCGCGACCACGGCGAACAGATGGCCCGCTTCGGCTACCTCACCGACGACATCGCCCACTTCGCGCGCTAGCGGGCGGGGGCGGACTGCTCCAGACTGAGGCCATGACCGCCGCCTGGCGCGCCTTCGACGAGCTCATGGGCCTGGCCGAACGTGCGCGGCCGACGAACTTGGTCATTGAGGAAGGCGCGGCGGCCCTCGACACCCGCTTCTTCGCCGAGGAGGCCTGCGCCGCCGTCCTGGCCGCGTGCGGGGGGATGGCCGCGGGGATCTGGGCGGGGCGTGGCGGCGAGCCTCCGGCGGTCTCGGTTTCGACCCGCGAGGCGGCCGCGGCGCTCGCGAGCTTCCTGCACAACCGCTTCGATGACGCCGCGCGCATGCCGGTTCTGGTGCGCGAGGAGCGGACGCCGGCCAACGGTTTCTTCCCCACCCGCGACGACCGCTTCGTCTATCTCCACCAGAGCTTCCCCGAGAGCGCGGCGAGACTGCACGCCCTGATGGGCTCGCCGGCCGACAAGACCGAAGCGGCGCTGGCTGTGCTCGGGTGGGACGCCCAGGCCCTGGAAGACGTCATCGCCGAGCGGGGCCTCTGCGGCGCTATCGCCCGGACACCGGAAGACTGGGACAAGAGCGAGCAGGGCGTTGTCCTGGCGGCGACGCCGGTGGTCGAGATCATCCGCATCGGCGAGGCGGACCCCGAACCCTTGGCGGCCGGTCCCTCGCCCCTCGCCGGCGTGCGCGCGCTCGATCTCACCCGTGTCCTGGCCGGACCCACCTGCGCCAAGGCCCTGGCGGCATTCGGGGCCGAGGTCCTCCACCTCACCTCGCCGAGCCTGCCAACCGTCGAGATGTTCGTCGCCGACACCAATCCCGGCAAGCGGTCGGCCTTCCTCGACCTGAAGACCGCTCAAGGCCGCGCGGCGCTGGAAGGGCTCGTCCGCGGCGCCGATGTCTTCAGCCAGGGCTATCGCGCAGGGGCCCTGGAGCGGCTTGGTTTCGGCCCGGCCAGGCTGGCGCAGCTGCGTCCCGGTATCGTCTGCGTAGAGATCGATTGCTATGGCCACGACGGGCCGTGGCGGGGACGTCCCGGCTGGGAGCAGCTGGCCCAGACGGCCACCGGCATGGCCGTGATGCACGGCGATCATCAGGGATCGGATGGACCGAAGCTGCAGCCGGCGGCGGTCAACGACTACACCACCGGCTATCTCGCCGCCTTCGGAGCGCTCATCGCCCTGGAGCGGCGGGCGCGGTCCGGCGGCAGCTGGCTGGTGCGGGTCTCGCTCTCGCGCACGGCGATGTGGGTGAGAAGCCTGGGCCTCGCCGAGCGCGCGGTCGAACCGCTCAGCGTCGCCGAGCTCGACGGCTGGCGAGTCGCTGAAGCCTCAGGTTGGGGGCCGATGCGTCGGCTGCGCCCGGCCGTGCGAGTGGCCGAGACGCCGGCCGTGTGGACCCTGCCGGCGGTGCGGCCTGGGACAGACCCGCCAGCGTGGGCCTAGGGCTTCGGCGGCGATGGCGCCTCGCCCTTGGCCGGCGGCGGCATCTTCATGGGCGCCGCATCCTCGCAGCCCTTCTTGATCTCCGTGCACGCCTCCGTACGCACCTCGCGCTTGAAATCGAAGCCCTTCATCCCCTCGCCGACGACCGTGAGGGTCGGCAGAAGTCGCTCGGAATAGGCCTTGCCGGCCGGCGTCTGCAGGAAGGCGTCGATGGTCCGCAGGTCCTCCAGCGAGAACTCCTTCGCATAAACCGCCGCCAGCTTGTCGACCACGCGATCGATGCCTTCGGCCATCTTCCGCTTGCCGATCTCATCGACCTTGATCTTCTCGGCGGGGCTGAGGTCGCCCATGCCCTTTTCGACCTCCGCGATCTGGCCGCCGGAGACGCTCTGGATCATCACCAGGAAGTCATCGCGGGCGGCGGCGCGGCGGGCCAGGGCCATGGCCTCCTGCGAGGGAGCGGGAGCGGCGGGGGGCGCCGCAGGCGGTGGGGCGCTGGCCGGCGCGGCGCCGAGGGCCAGGGCGGCGAAAAGGACGGCGATCATGGCCTAGAAGCCTCCTTGCGGACTCTCGCCGCGTCTATGTCAGAGCCCTGGAGGCGGAGTCGAGGGCGAGGCTTCACTCCATCTTCTCGGCAGTCTTGCCGCGAAAGCGCGGAAGCATCTCAGCGCCTTCGATCCAGGCCAGGTGCTCCTCCCAGCTTACGTGGGCCTCTGGCCGGAGATCGGATTGCTCATCGAGCGCGCCGGCCGAGACATAGACATGGCCGAGGAGCGGGTCTTCCGGGTGGCCACTCTGGTCGGCCACGTAGAACATCTGCGAGCCGCACCGGCGGCAGAACCCCCATCGGATCTGCGGCGAAGAGCGATGCCAGGCGACCTCGTCTTCACCGCTCACGACGCGGAAGCGGGCGGCCGGAACGGAGGTCCAGGTGACGAAGGCGACACCGCGCGAGAGCCGGCACGAGCGGCAGTGGCAGTGGGTCGTGGCGCCCAGCGGGCCCTCCAGCGCGAAGGTCACCCGACCGCACAGGCATCGGCCGCCGAAGGTCAGAATGGGCGACATGGCGGGCTCCTTTGATCGGATCAGACTAAAGGAACTTCGCTCCAAGGCGGAC
>DASXBY010000096.1:0-3658 GCA_036491455.1 Caulobacteraceae bacterium | reverse complement strand
GCCTGCGCGCCCTGGCGCTCGACGACGCCGGCGAGGGCCTTTCGGCCGCGTTCGACGACATCGACGCCCTGGCCGAGCGCTGCCATTTCCGCGACTGCGGCCATGAGGCCGAGCCCGGCTGCGCGGTGCGCGAGGCGCGCGCGAGCGGCGCCCTGGACGAGGACCGCTGGCGGAGCTTCGTCAAGCTGCGCAAGGAAATCGCCTATCAGGCGAGCCAGGAGGATCCGCTGCTGCGCGAACAGGTCCGGCGAAAATGGGTCGCCATCCACAAGGGCGCCCGCGCTCGCTACAAGGCTCGTGAGCATGGCGGGTAGTTTGCCGGTGGCTGATCCTGATCGCTGCGCTCCATTGCCGGCGGATATTGCGACCCCCCGACTGATCCTTCGGGCTCTGGCGCCGGCGGTGGACGCCGCATTGTCAGGCGATATCCAGGAGGCCAGCCGTCGGCTCGGCGCCCATATCCCCGACGATCTACTTGAGGACCCGCATGTCCTGACGCTGGCGCGGGACCGGCTGCTGGCGGACAGCGGTTACGTTCCCTGGTCGCCTCGGGCTGTCATCCTGGCCGAGAGGAACACGATGATCGGCCACATCGGTTTCCACAGCGCGCCCGACCCCGCGTATCTCCATCCCTTTTGTCGCGACGCCGTCGAAGTCGGTTACACCGTGTTCGAGGCGCACCGCCGCCAAGGCTATGCGCGAGAGGCCCTCGCCGCGATCATGGCGTGGGCGTCGACCGAATGCGGCGTTGGCAACTTCGTGGCCTCGGTGTCACCCGAAAACCTGGCCTCTCTCGGCCTTATCCGAGGTTTCCAATTCGCCAAGGTGGGGTCGCACATCGACGAACTTGATGGCCCAGAGGACATATTCCTCCGTCGTCTCGAGCCGTCGACCCTGACAGCTTGCTGACCAGACCCCGACCGCAGGGAGTGTCCGCTCCGCCGAACAGCCGGTCCCAGAATCACAAAGGCCGCCCGGCGGCTAGCTAGCATTCCCCCCGGACGGCCTTTGCTTCGCCTTTGCGGAGTTTGTACGCGCCGCCGGCTGAACGCCCAGCCAATGGGGTTGGCCAGGTCGCTCTGGCCTGGGCGGGACATAGGCTTGGGATCAATGCCCCGTTCCCCCCGGACCTAATGCGGAAATGGCCTGAGGCGCGCACCTTGGCCATGCGGCTTAAACGCGCACCCGGCCCCCCGCGCGCGGGCGCCGCTCTCGGCCCTGATCTCCGCCTTGAACGTCCGCTTGCGGCCGGAAGCCGATGCCCGCCAACGACCCATAGTGGAGACCATCGGAAGTCCCTTACGCTGTCGCTGCCTCTTCCACCGCCGCCAACCGGGCCTCGGCCGCCGCGAGCATGGCCTTGAAGCGTGGGTCTTCGCGCAAGGGGTCCATGTCCGGGTCGGTCTTGGTCCATTCGAGATCGGAGCGGGTCACCTGGGCCAGATAGGGGCCAAGCAGGTGGAGCGCGCCGTCAATGTCCTTGAGATGGGCGCTGAGGGCGCAGGCGAAGTTATTGCGCATGTTCTGATTGTCCGGATCGATCAGCAGCGCGCGGCGGATCCAGTCGCGGGCTCGATCCGTTTCGCCAAGGACCGCCAGCGCGGTCACGCCGTAGCCCATCGCCGCCCCATTGCTTCGGTCCTGCGCCAGGATCGCCTCGGCGCGGTCAAGACACACCCCAGCCGCACGTCGGGCGCCGTCCATGTCGCCGAGCGCGGTGTAGCAGGTGGTCAGCATCGCAGGAGGGCCGTAGTCGGCCTCCACCAGCGCCGTCGCCTTTTCCCAGTAGGGAACGGCGTCGGCGATGCGCCCTTGGTTGAAACACACATTGGCGGCGGCGAGGTTCGCCTCGAAGCACTCGGGGTCGAGACGGAGGGCGATCCCGATTTCCTCCGAGGCCTCGTCATACCGGCCCTCTTGCCGAAGATTTCCGGCCTTGGCGGCATGGGCCTCGGCAAGGTCGGGGTCCAGCGCCAGCGCCTTGTCGATAGCCGCTGAGCTGTCGATGTCCTGTCTCCCATGGCGGAGGCGCAGACTCGACTGCGCCCAGCCCATAAGGGCCCAGGCGCGGGCATAGGCCGGGTCGATCTCCACCGCCTTGCCGCACAGGCGGATGATTGTTTCGGTTAGACGGACATCCAAATTGCCGGTGAGATAGTGCTGGCGCGCCATCAGATAGAGGTCATAGGCCTCGGCGCTGTCGGTGCCGCGGCGCTCGATGGCTTTCTTCTCTTCCGGCAGAAGCTTGAGTTTCAGGGCCTTGACGATGGCCTCGGAGATCTCATCCTGCAGGGCGAAGATGTCGGTGAGATCACGGTCGTAGCGCTCGGCCCAGATATGATCGTCCTGCGCCGCATCGATGAGCTGGGCGGTGATGCGCACCCGATTGCCGGCCTTGCGCACACTGCCTTCCAGCATGTGGCTGACGCCCAGCTCGCGGGCGACCTTGGGCAGATCGACGTGCGTGCCCTTGAATCGAAAGGCGCTGTTGCGAGAGACCACCGACAGCGCTGAGATCTTGGAGAGGTCGGTGATAATGTCTTCGCTGATCCCGTCGCTGAAATACTCCTGCTCGGCGTCGCCGCTCATGTTGGCGAACGGCAGGACGCAGATGGAGAGTTTGGGACGAGGGCGAGCGGCCGGCGCGGACAATGGAGCTGGTGCGGCTGGTGCTCCGGCCGTCAGGGCGGCGATGCTGGCCAGGACCTTGACCCACCCTGACGCGTCGGACTCGCCCGACCAGCCGTTCATGTCGGCGCACTGAGTCTGGTCGAACGGCATCGGCAGCTCGGAACCATCGACGGTGAGCTGAACCAGCTTTTCATCGGCCCGCGCGCGTTCAGCTTCCGAGCGCACCCACTGCGACTTCACCGCCTCGGCCGACCAGACCACCACCACCGCCTTGGCTTCGTTCAGTCGCTCGCGGATGACGTCGGCATAGGCCCGGTGCGCCGGAATCTCGTCATCCCGCCACACGCCATAGCCCAGCGCCCGCAGCGCCTCGCCAATCTGGCGGGCCTGGGTCTCGGTCGACCGGGCGTAGGAAATGAAGACGTCGGACATTCAGATGCGGCCCCGCCCCTGGCCGGCGTGGGAACCCTAACGACGCCAAACCTCGGCAATCAAGGGAAAGGTCAAACCGAGCCAGGCCAAGGGAGGTAGCCGATGTCTGCTAACCACGCTTCTCGGACGTTCGGAACGTCCGCTTCCGGGCCGAATGCCCAGGGCCGCTAACGATCCTTGGCGGACATTCGAACCGAAGCCAGGGCGCCAGGGGTCGTGACGCGTTGCATGCCCCCTTAGAGCCCAGCCCCAACGTTCATGAGCAAGGTGCGGGACCTTTTCCACAAGCCGGGCTAGGAACGTCCAACGGAGGAAGCATCATGTCTCTCAGCGACAACAGATCCGGGCGCCAGCTGCGCTCCCTCGTGACGGCAAGCGGTGAGCTCGAGCTCAGCCTCGCATCCGTGCCGATCCCGGCGCCCGCGGACGACGAAATCCTCGTGCGGATCGAGGGGACGCCGATCAATCCGTCCGATCTCGGCCTGCTGCTGGGTCCGGCCGACCTCTCCACCGCCAAGGTCTCCGGATCGGGCGATGACACGGTGGTGACGGCGAAGGTGCCGCCGCAGTTCATGCGCCTGATGTCCGCCCGGGT
>DASXBY010000095.1:0-6404 GCA_036491455.1 Caulobacteraceae bacterium | reverse complement strand
GACCCCCCTACCGGGTTGGCTGCTTCGCGCCTCAGCTTCGCAGTCGCCGGCCCTCCCCCCTCAGGGGGGAGAGAAGGGGTCGCGCCCTGCTTCGCAAGGGGAGATCCATTGAATCGGTCCCGGCGGTCCTTGCTGGCGGGGCTTGGCGTGATGGGGGGCGCCGCGGCGGTGGGCTTCTCGCTCGAGAGTTGCACGGACAAGGCGCCGCTGGGCGCCAACGGCGAGGAGAAGCGGCTCAATTTCTACAACTGGGACAACTACATCGGCGACACGACGCTGGCCGACTTCAAGGCCCAGGCCGGGGTCGCGGTGAAGATGAGCCTTTTCTCCACCAACGACGAGCTGTTCGCCAAGCTACGGCCCGGCAACCCCGGCTTCGACGTCATCGTCCCGTCCAACGAATACGTCACGCGGCTGAGGATCGCCGGGCTCATCCAGCCGCTCGATCATGGCAAATTGCCGAACCTCAAGAACATCCAGCCGGCCTTCCTCGAGGCGCCGTTCGATCCGGGCCGGCGCTGGTCGGTCCCCTACACTTGGCTCGTCCAGGGCCTGGGCTACCGCAAGTCGAAGATCGACGGCGTGCCGGACAGCTGGAAGTGGGTGATGGCGTCCGACCGCTACAAGGGCCGGATCGGCCTCGTCTCGGAGGCGGACGACCTCATCGAGCTGGGGGCCAAGTACCTCGGCCACACCGTGCGGAATATCCCGCCGACGGTGATCGAGGCGGTGGCGGAGATGTACATCCGCCAGAAGCCGAACATCAAAGTCTTCCACCACGACGACGGCCAGGACCTGCTGCTGGCCGGCGATATCGACCTCGTCATCGACTACAACGGCGACATCGCACGGGTGATGCAGGAGGACACCGACCTCGACTTCGTGGTGCCGCGCGAGGGCTCGATCCTCAACTCCGACTGCCTGTGCATCCCCACCGGAGCGCCCAGGCCCGACAACGCCCACCGGTTCATCAACTTCATCCTCGAGGCGAAGAACGGGGCGGGGATCGCCGAGGCGACCCGCTATCCGACGCCGAACGCCGCGGCCCTGGCCCTGATGCCGCCCGACTATCGCGAAAATCCGGTGATCTTCCCGTCGCCGGCGGCTTTGGCGAAGTGCGAATACGCCGACTTCGAGGGCCTCGAGCGCGCCCACCTCCTGGACGAAACCGCCACCCGGATCTTCGCGGCATGAGAAGCGGCGCACGGATCAATCAAAATCAAGACGCCATGGCCGGGCGTAAGTCCCGGCCACCCATGAACGCCGAATGGCGTGTGGCCATGCCGGGCATGGCCACTCACCTGCTTGCGTCGAATGGATCCCCGGGACTTACGCCCGGGGATGACGGTTGTGTTGAGAGGGGTGGTTGGCCGGTATGGCCCCCTTCCCGGCCTTTGGCCGTACTCCCCCCGCTTCGCAGGGGGAGATCAGGCTGATGGAGCAGTCTTGGACCCGGGCAAAGGGGGTGTTCGGCACGGTCTTCGGGCCGCCGACGGTGTGGCTCACCGTCTTCTTCCTGGCGCCGCTGGCGATCATCTGGGCCTACAGCTTCGGCGAGAACACCAGCCTCACCCAGATCAGCGTCAACGGCACGCTCGCCAACTACGCCCACGCTGTGCGGCCGCTCTATCTCGGCATCCTTGGGAAATCCTTCTGGTTCGCGGGCCTCACCACGCTCCTCTGTCTCGTCGCCGGCTTCCCAGTGGCCATCGCCATCAGCTTCGCCTCCGAGAAGACCCGGGTGTGGCTGCTGCTGCTGATCATGCTGCCGTTCTGGACCAACCTGCTGATCCGCACCTACGCCCTGATGGCCGTGCTGCGCGACGAGGGCTATGTGAACTGGACCCTGGCCTTCGTCTGGAACGGCGCGAGCCACGCTACCGCCGCCTTTGGCCACCCGCTGGGGTCCTTCCGCCCGCTTGAGCTGCTGCACAACGACTTCGCGGTGATTTTCGGCCTGGTCTACGTCCAGCTGCCGTTCATGGTCCTGCCCCTCTACGCCGCCCTCGACCGGCTGGACCGTTCGCTGCTGGAGGCGAGCCTCGACCTCGGCGCCGGGCACCTCGGCACGTTCCGCCGGGTGGTGATCCCGATGGCCATGCCGGGGATCATCTCGGGGATCCTGATCACCTTCATCCCGACGATCGGCGCCTACCTGACGCCGGACCTCCTGGGCGGTCCGTCCAGTCAGATGATCGCCAATGTCATCGAACACCAGTTCAAGAGCGCCAACGACTGGCCGTTCGGCGCGGCCCTCAGCTTCCTGCTGATGTACATGACCTTCGTGGCCATGGCGGTGCAGGGCCTGGTCTCGCGGCGCCGCCAGAGGGTGGCGCTGGCATGAGCCGCAAGACCGCGAAGAAGGGGTCGGGCGGCCCCCTCGACTATCTCAACGCCTGGCCGATCCGCGCATGGCTGGCGTTCACCGCCTTCTATCTCTACGCGCCGCTGATCACCCTGATGGCGTTCAGCTTCAACGATTCCAAGCGCAATATCGTCTGGCGCGGCTTCACGCTAAAGTACTACCAGGCGGCCTTCACCGACGCCGACCTCATCCAGGCGTTCGGCAATTCCCTCACCATCGCCCTCATCTCCACGATCGCCAGCGTGATCCTGGGGGCGATGACCGCCCTGTTGCTGTGGCGGTTCCGCTTTCCCGGCAAGGCGGCGCTGGAGGGGGCGCTTGGCCTGCCGATCGTCGTGCCCGAGATCTGCATGGGCGTGGCCATGCTGGTGTTCTTCACCGAGGTGGTCCCGTGGCCGACGGAGATGCCATGGCCGCTCAACCTCGGGGCGATCATCATTTCGCACATCTCCTTCTCGTTCAGCTTCGTGGCGATCGTCATCCGCGGACGCTTGGCAACCTTCAACCGCGAGCAGGAGGAGGCGGCGCGGGACCTGGGCGCCGGGGAGTGGCAGGTGTTCCGGGACGTCATTGCTCCGCACATGCGCCCGGGGCTGATCGCCGGGGCGCTTCTGGCCTTCACCCTCAGTCTCGACGATTTCGTGATCACCTTCTTCACGTCGGGGCCGGACACCATCACCTTTCCGGTCAAGGTCTATTCGATGGTCCGCTTCTCGGTGACGCCGGAGGTGAACGCCGCCTCGACCATCCTCATCGTCGTCACCGTGGCGCTCACCGCCATCGCCCTTCGCCTGCAGGGGACCGACGTAGCCAAGGCCGAAGCCGGGGAGCTCGCCTGATGGCCAGACCGCTGATCCGCTTCGAGGGCGTCTCGAAACGCTTCGGCCAGCTCGTGGCGGTCGACGACGTGACCCTGACCGTCGAGGAGGGCGAGTTCTTCGCCCTCCTCGGGCCCTCGGGCTGCGGCTAGACCACGCTGTTGCGCATGGTCGCCGGCTTCGAGACCCCGACCAGCGGCCGTATCCTGATCGACGACGAGGACATCACCGACGTGCCGCCCAACCGGCGGCCGGTGAACATGGTCTTCCAGTCCTACGCCGTCTTCCCGCACATGAGCGTCGCCGAGAACGTCGGCTATGGCCTGAAGATCGACCGCACGCCGGCCGTGGAGCGGGAAAGGCGGGTCGAGGAGGCCCTGGCGCTGGTCAAGCTGGAGGGTCTGGGTGGCCGCAAGCCGGACCAGCTCTCTGGCGGCCAGCGCCAGCGGGTGGCCCTAGCCCGCGCGCTCATCAAGCGGCCGCGCGTCCTGCTGCTCGACGAGCCGCTCTCGGCACTCGACGCCAAGCTGCGCGAGGCCATGCGCTTCGAGCTCGCCCAGCTGCAGGCCGAGGTCGGCGTCACCTTCCTGTTCGTCACCCACGACCAGGAGGAGGCCCTGGCCATGGCCAGCCGCTGCGCGGTGATGAACCGCGGCCTCATCCAGCAGGTCGCCGCGCCGGCCGACCTCTACGAATTCCCGTCCAACCGCTTCGTCGCCGACTTCATCGGCCAGGTGAACCTGTTTGAGGGAGCGCTCTCGGTGGACGAGCCCGGCCAGGCGCTGGTGGCCTGCGAGGGCCTGCCGGCGAAGGTCTGGCTCGACCATGGGGTGAGCGGGGCGACGGACGCCACGGTCTGGGTAGCGCTCCGGCCCGAGAAGATCGAGCTTAGCCGCGATGAACCGCCGCCGGTCGCCGGGCGCGTGGGCGCCAACCGCCTCAGGGGCCGCGTGCGCCACATGGCTTATCTCGGCGGCTCGTCCGTGTACGAAGTCGAAGTGGAGGGAGGACGGATGATCAAGGTGGAGCGGCCCAATCTCGGCCGCCACGAGGCGGACGCCTTTTCGCCCGGGACCGAGGTCTGGCTCGCGTGGCGGGCCGACGCGGCGGCGGTGCTGCTGTCATGAGCCGCCCCGTCCTCGGAATAACCTGCTGTAACCGGCCGTTCGGCGAGGAGACGGCGCAGGTGGCGATCAACCGCTACGTCGAAGCGGCCATGCGCTACGCCGACGTCGCCGCGCTGCTGATCCCGGCCCTGCCCGAGCTGATGAAGCCGGAGGAGGTGGCCCCGCGCCTCGACGGCATCCTGCTGACCGGCAGCCCTTCCAACGTCGAGCCGTGGCGCTACGGCCAGGTCGACGACGATAGCGGCCCCTTCGATCCGGGGCGCGATTCCATGGCCATCGGCCTCATCGAGGCCATGGCCGAGGCGAAGCGGCCGATCTTCGGCGTCTGCCGCGGATTCGAGGAGCTCAACGTCGCCTTCGGCGGGACCCTGCGGCGCGACGCCGGGGCCAATCCGGACCTGCTCAACCACCATGCGCCGCACGGGGCTTCGCTGCCGGACCTCTTCGCTCACGAGCATGCCGTCTCCCTGACCCCGGGCGGC
This sequence comes from Caulobacteraceae bacterium, assembly GCA_036491455.1. Taxonomy (GTDB): domain Bacteria; phylum Pseudomonadota; class Alphaproteobacteria; order Caulobacterales; family Caulobacteraceae; genus Acaudatibacter. Next base: position 1,612 of record DASXBY010000095.1, on the reverse strand, counting down.
ATTCTCGCCCGCGCCTTCGACCGCGACGCCCTGACGGTCAATTCCGTGCACTACCAGGCGATCGGACGACTCGGCGACGGCCTGACGGTCGAGGCGAGAGCGCCCGACGGCCTCGTCGAGGCGGTCTCGGGGCCCGGCGTGCTGGCCGTCCAGTGGCACCCCGAGTGGCGCGCCGGCGACCATCCCGCTTCCCAGACCTTCTTCCGCCTTTTGGGCCGCATCATCCGCGGCGAGGCGCCCTGATCCGCTAGGAGCTCACAGTGAACGTACCGACCACGACCCTCAAGAACTACGATATCGCCGAACTGCGCCGGCTCGACGTCGCCCACCACCTGCCGGCCCAGGCCGACTGGCGCGCCCAGCGCGAGGCAGGGGGCAGCCGCATCATCACCCGGGCCGAGGGCTGCACGATCCACGATGGCGACGGGAACGCCCTGCTCGACGCCATGGCGGGCCTGTGGTGCGTGCAGGTGGGCTATGGCCGCGCGGAGCTCGCCGAAGCCGCTCGCGAGCAGATGCTGGAGCTTCCCTACTACAACACCTTCTTCCGGACGGCCGCACCGCCGACGGTTCGGCTGGCGGCCAAGGTCGCTGAACTGATGGGGCCGCCGCTTAACCACGTCTTCTTCAACTCGTCAGGCTCGGAGGCGATCGACACCCTCGTCCGCCTCATCCGCTACTACTGGCAGGTGCGCGGCCAGCCGCGGCGCAGCATCATCATCAGCCGGCTCAACGGCTATCACGGCTCGACCATCGCCGGAGTGAGCCTGGGCGGCATGAAGGCGATGCACGACCAGGGCGGCCCGTGGCTGCCCGACCTCGAGCATGTGATGCAGCCCTATCATTTCGGTGACGGCTTCACCGAGGACGAGGAAGAGTTCGGGGCGCGGGCGGCCGAGGCCATCGAGGAGCGCATCCTCGAAGTGGGGCCGGAGAACGTCGCCGCCTTCGTCGGCGAGCCGGTGCAGGGCGCGGGCGGGGTGATCATCCCGCCGGCCAACTACTGGCCGCGGGTAGAGGCCATCTGCCGCAAGTATGGGATCCTGATGGCCTGCGACGAGGTGATCTGCGGCTTCGGACGTCTCGGCCGCTGGTTCGGCTTCCAGCACTTCGGCGTGCAGCCCGACCTCGTGACCATGGCCAAGGGCCTATCGTCCGGCTACCTGCCGATCTCGGCGGTGGGCGTGGCCGACCACATCTATGACTCGATCACCGCCGTCGGCGGCGACTTCGTCCACGGCTACACCTATTCGGGTCATCCCACCTGTGCGGCCGTGGCGCTAAAGAATATCGAGATCATGGAGCGCGAAAACCTTGTCGGCCGCGCCGGGGGCGAGGCGGGCGCCTATTTCGCGCAGGCGCTGGCGAGCCTGGCCGATTGGCCATTCGTTGGCGAGACCCGCTCGCTCGGTCTCATCGGGGCGGTGGAGATCGTCGCCGAGAAGGGGACCAACAAGCGGTTCGGCGGCGCGCCCGGAAAAGCCGGTCCGATTGTCCGCGACCTCTGCATCAAGAACGGCCTGATGATCCGTGCCGTCCGCGACACCCTGGTGATGAGCCCGCCGCTGATCATCAGCCACGGCGAGATCGACCACCTGGTGGGCGTGATCGC
>DASXBY010000094.1:0-5910 GCA_036491455.1 Caulobacteraceae bacterium | reverse complement strand
CGGCGGCGGCGATCGCGCCCTGAACGTCTTCTTTCGGGCGGTCGCGGCGCCGAGCGATCGCAATCTGATCGATCTCTATTTCGATGGCGGCTTCACCTTCAACGGGCCTTTCGCCTCGAGGGCGGATGATACGATTGGCCTAGCGGTTTCATTCAGCCGCATATCGCCGCGAGCGGTCGAATACGATCGCGACTTGGCAGCGTTGAGTGGCGAACCCACGCCCATCCGCGACTTCGAGGCGGTGATCGAGCTGACTTATCAGGCTAAGATCAACAGCCGCTGGTCAGTGCAGCCCAATATCCAATACGTTGTTCATCCGGGGGGCCACATAGCCGACCCGCTCGAACCGAGCGGCCTCTGGCCAATTCGCGACGCAATCGTCTTCGGGATGCGCACGATTGTGAGGTTCTAGGCGCTAGCACGGCTAAGCTGCATGTCGGGGGCTAATCACAATCCGAGGAACGATTGCCGCCGGAACCCGCGCCAGCGCAGTTCGAGCCGGATCGCATTGCGAGAGCCGACGTGCAGCAGCTTCTGAAAAAGGTGTCGGTCCGGCCGGACCAGGAGTTCACGGACCAATATCCCGCAAGGATGCCCGCCAGGGTCGCGGTCCGGCTACAGAGCGGGACGGTTATCGAGCATGAGGTTCAGGACTTTCCAGGCATGCCTTCCGATCCCTTCACCTGGGAAGACGCCGTCGAGAAATTCGACAGACTTGTGGTCGGCCGCGCCGATGAGGGTGTGAGCAGGTAGATCAAGGATGCCGTGCATTCCCTCGAAACCATTCAGGTTGCCGACCTGATGGAACCGCTGGCGCGGGTGAAGGCGACAACGCGCCGTCATTGAACGAGAGGGCGAGGCCTCGCCGCCCACGCCTCCCATCGAACGCCAACCCCTCAGGACCATGAGTCCGCGCTGAAGTCCGCCACTAAGAGCGGATGAAGGCCAGCAGGTCGGGGTTGAGAACGTCAGCGTGGGTGGTCAGCATCCCGTGCGGGTAGCTCGGATAGATCTTGAGGGTGGCGTTCTTCACGAGCTTGGCGGAGAGCACGCCCGCGTCCTGGTAGGGAACAACTTGATCGTCGTCGCCGTGCAGCACGAGGGTGGGCACGTCGATGGCCTTGAGATCCTCGGTGAAGTCGGTCTCCGAGAACGCCTTGATGCAGTCGTAATGCGCCTTTGCGCCGCCCATCATCCCCTGGCGCCACCAGTTGTCGACCACGCCGTCGATGGTTTTCACGCCAGGTCGGTTGAAGTTGTAGAAGGGTCCGCTCGGCACATCGCGATAGAACTGCGCCCTGTTGGCGGCGAGCGCGGCGCGAAAGCCGTCGAACACCTCTATCGGCGTGCCACCAGGATTTGCCGGCGTCTTCACCATGATCGGCGGCACCGAGCTCACCAGCACCGCCTTGGCCACCCGCCCTTTGCCATGTTGCGCGACGTAACGGGCGACCTCGCCCCCGCCGGTCGAATGACCAATATGGACCGCATCGCGCAAGTCGAGCGCGGTGGTCAGTTCCGCTACGTCAGCGGCGTAGGTGTCCATGTCATTGCCGGTCGCGGTCTGAGTCGAGCGTCCGTGGCCGCGCCGGTCATGGGCGATCACTCGGTAGCCGTGCTGCAGGAAGAACAGCATCTGGCCGTCCCAGTCGTCCGAGCTCAGGGGCCAACCATGGTGGAACATGATCGGCTGACCCTCTCCCCAGTCTTTGAAGTAGATCGACGTCCCGTCCTTGGTGGTGACCCTGTCCATTGGTCTGCTTCCCGAAGGCCTTTGGTGGAGAACTCTAGATCGCTGCCGCAGGCTCTGTCAGAAAAAAATAGGTGATCGGTGTAAGCAAATGGACGCCCCGTGTTGTGACATGTTCGAGATTCAAGACGGCAAGATCAAGCGGTTCGACTGCTACCCGGAAGGGACAATCATCTTTGCCCAACTGGTCTTGACCAACTTGGACGCCGCCGTGAATCGCTGAGAGGCGCAATGCTGGCGTGGCCCCCAAGGTCGCGCCAATGTCCGCCAACCGCCCTCCTCGAACGTTCGCCTGGTCCGCATTCCGGCGCCGCGCCATCCGCCGCGCTTGTTGCGGCCCCCATCCTCGATCTTTCGGTGATGCCCGCCTACCTAAAGCGCGCCACCGGCGAGAAATATCTCATTGATCCGAGCAAAGCCTCCTGAGGAGGGTCGGGCCGCGAGTCAGAGGAAGGGATGACGCCGTGAACACTGCATCGCGCACGAACGATGTCGCATTGATTGTGGGCGGCGGGCCGGGCATCAGTGCGAGTTGCGCGCGGCTGTTCCTGGCGAACGGCATCAGTGTCGCCATCGCCGCGAGGAATCCCGACAAGCCGGTTCTGAAATCACTCGAGGCAGAGGGCGCGCGGCTCTACGCGTGTGACGCCAGCGCGCCCACCGAGGTGGCGACGCTCTTTCGAAGCGTCGCCGCCGACCTCGGACGGCCAAACCTGGTCGTCCACAACATTGATGGCCGCACGCCGGGAATATTCCGCAAAGCGATCGCGGAGGCGGATCCGGACCTCGTGAACGACACCCTGAGAAACAGTGCGTTCAGCGCATTTCTCGTCGGCCAGCAAGCGGCGAGGGTGATGCTGGAGAACGAGCCGAACGCTCAGGGCGCGCGTGGGACGATCATCTTCACCAATGCGAGCGCCGCGCTGAAGGGTTATCCGCAGAGCGCCGCCTTCGCGATGTCGTGTCACGCCAAATCCGGATTGGCCGAAAGTATGGCGCGTGAACTCATGCCCATGGGCATTCACGTCGCACAGGTCCCGATCGACGCGGCCATCGGCTTCACGCAGGCGGACGGATCACGCGCCCACCGCCTCGCGGGGACGACGGTCGACGACAACATGGCGGATCCAGACCGGATCGCGGAGGTCTATCTCCAGCTCCATCGCCAGCACCGCTCGACGTGGGCCTTCGAGGTGGTTCTGCGGCCATGGGTCGAGAAGTGGTGACACACACACAAGCGCCACGGCTATCGAAGCTTCATCACCGGCCCCTTCCGGAGCGCGGGGGTCGGTGAAATATCGGCTACCCCAATATCCTCAGCGCGGCTTGAAAGGTGGATCACCACGGCTTGGCCCGCGTCCCGATTCCTGTGACGCCCCAAAATGTTTGAGGTCGCCCCAACCTGCGCCCGCGCCCCTTGGCGGGGCGGTCAAGGCAGGGCTATAGCACCACGCAACCAACTGGATTCAGGGCTCGACACAGCGACATGGCTCACGAAGGCGTCCACCACGACTATCACCTGGTGAAGCCCAGCATCTGGCCGCTGATCGGCTCGGTCGCCGCGGTGTGCCTGGCCTGGGGCCTGGTGGTGTGGATGAAGGGCATCTTCGGCCTGCCGAAGGGCACCTGGTGGCTGCTGGCGCTCGGCATCGCCGGCGTGCTCGTCACCATGGCCGGCTGGTGGGTCAATGTCGTCAAGGAAGCCAACGAGGGCGACCACACGCCGGTGGTCTCCATCGGCCTGCGCTACGGCATGATCCTGTTCATCGTCTCGGAGGTGATGTTCTTCGTCGCCTGGTTCTGGATCTTCTTCGAGATGGCGCTGTTCCATCACGTGCGCACCCTCTCGCCGATCGACGACGTGCGCACGGCCTGGGCGACCTGGCCGCCCAAGGGCGTCGAGGTGGTGCCGCCGTTCGAGCTGCCGCTGATCAACACCCTGACCCTGCTACTGTCGGGCACCACGGTGACCTGGGCTCACCACGCCCTGCAGACCGGCGACCGCAGGGGGGCCAAGATCGGCCTGGCGATCACCATCGCGCTAGGCCTGCTCTTCACCGCGATCCAGGCCTACGAATACAACCACATCCTCACCCACCACCTGTTCTATTCCGAGGAGGCGTCCAACTCCGGCCTCTACGGTTCGGCTTTCTTCATGGCCACGGGATTCCACGGCTTCCACGTCATCATCGGCAGCATCTTCCTGAGCGTGTGCCTGGCCCGCCTGCTCGCTGGCGGCTTCACCGCCAAGCAGCACTTCGGCTTCGAGGCGGCCGCCTGGTACTGGCACTTCGTCGACGTGGTCTGGCTGTTCCTGTTCACCTTCCTCTATGTGACGTTCGGCGCCGGTTGGGGGCATTGACGGGGACGGACACGTTCAACCCGTTCATCGCCGGCGCCCTGGGGCGGTGCCCCCACTGTGGCAAGGGCGTCCTCTTCGAAGGCTTCCTGCGCATCGTCCCGGCCTGCCCGGACTGCGGCTTCGAGCTTGCCCGCAGCGACAGCGGCGATGGCCCGGCGGTGTTCGTCATCCTGGTGGTCGGCTTCATCGCCGTCTTCGGCGCCCTGATCACCTATGTTGTGTGGCGACCGCCGGTCTGGGTGCCCCTGGTCGTCTGGATCCCGGCCGCGGCCGTGCTTTCGCTGGCCCTTCTGAGGCCGATGAAGGGCCTGATGATCGCGGCCCACGTCCGCAACCGCGCCGGAGTGTCGTGAGAGGACGTTTCCCGCTCGGCCTGACCGTGGCGGCGGTGGTGACCCTGGTTGTGCTCGTCGGCCTCGGCGCATGGCAGGTGCAGCGCCTGGCCTGGAAGACCGACCTGCTGGCGCGGATCGAACGCCTGAAGCACGCCCCGCCCCGGCCGCTCGCCGACGTGTTGGCGCAGCACGGCATCGACCTCAGCTTCACCCGCGTCGAGACGCCTTGCGCGCCGACCCCGGGCCCGGCGCCGTCGATCTACCGCTACGCCCTGAGGCAGGGCCAGGTGGGCTGGCGGCTGATGGGCGCCTGCCGCCTGACGGGTGGGACGACGATCGCCCTCGACCGCGGCCTCGTGAACCGCTTCGCCGGCGGCATGGCCCCGGCCGCCGCGGCCTTTCCGCCGGCCGTGAGTGTGGTTGGCGTGCTGCGCAAGCCCGGCTCATCCGGGTTCCTGACCCCCGCGCCGGCCAGGTCCGCGGACGGATCGGTGACCTTGCTGGCGATCGATCCCGCCGCCCTGAAGCTCATCGCCGGACCCTCCGCCGCGCCCTACTATCTGGCGGTGGAGAACGAGACGCCGCCGCCGCCCGGAATCTCGCCGGCGGCCCTACCCGAGGACATCCCCAACAACCATTTCGTCTATGCTCTGACCTGGTTCGGGCTTGCAGGCGTGCTGGTATGGATGTGGGCGGCCTTCGTCGTGCGGCGGATGCGGGGGCGATGAGATTCATCTCCACCCGGGGACGGGCCGAACCGGTCGGCTTCGTCGACGCCCTGCTGGCCGGCCTCGCCGAGGACGGCGGCCTCTATGCGCCCGTGGCGTGGCCGCATCTCCAGCCCGAGACCATCGCCGGCTTCGCCGGCCGGCCCTACGCCGAGGTCGCAGCCGAGATCCTCGGTCTCTTCACCGACGGCGAGATCGAGCCTGCGCGCCTGCGGGCGATCTGCGAGCGGGCCTATGGCGCCTTCGACCATCCGGCGGTGGCGCCCCTGCGCCAGCTCGCGCCCGGGCGCTTCCTGCTGGAGCTCTTCCACGGGCCGACCCTGGCCTTCAAGGACGTGGCCATGCGGGTCCTGGGCGGCCTCATCGAGCACGCCCTGGCCGCGCGCGGCCGCACCGCGACCATCGTCACGGCGACCTCCGGCGATACCGGCGGGGCGGCGGCGGCCGCCTTCGCCCGCATGAGCGGCGTGCGCCTGATCGTCCTCTATCCGGAGGGCCGCGTCTCTGACGTGCAGCGCCGCTTCATGACCGCGACCGGCGCCGACAATGTCCGCTGCATCGCCATCGATGGCGATTTCGACGCTTGCCAGGGGATCCTCAAGTCCCTGTTCGCCGACCACGCCTTCGCCGCCGAGACGGGCCTGGCTGCGGTCAATTCGATCAACTTCGCCCGCATCGCCGCCCAGTGCGTCTATTACTTCACCGCGGCCGTCGCCCTGGGCGCGCCCCATCGCC
>DASXBY010000093.1:0-26748 GCA_036491455.1 Caulobacteraceae bacterium | reverse complement strand
GCCGATTGACGGCGCCGCGCTCGTCGCTTCAGGCGTCGTTCGCCGGCTGAAGGACGGCGTGCGCCTGCTCGGCAAAGGCGAGCTCAAGTCCAAGATCGACATCACCGTTCATTCCGCATCGGCCTCGGCCAAGGCGGCGGTGGAAAAGGCAGGCGGCAAGATCACCCTGACCGCGCCCGCTAAGCCTGCGCCTGAGACGACGGAGGCCGAGAAGCCGGCAGCGAAGAAGGCCGCCACCGAGAAGCCGGCGGCGGAAAAGCCAGCCCCCAAGAAGACCGCGGCCGCGAAGGCCGAGGCCGAAAAGCCGGCCCCTCAGGACGATTGATGTCGTCGCGGGAGTCGCATCCCCGCGCGATTGGCCCTATCTGACACGCAACATCTCGCTCACCGGATTTCAGGTCGCCTCTGATGGCTTCGGCCGCCGAACAACTCGCTGCCAACATGAATATCGGCGCCTTCCAGAAGGCGACCGAGCTGCACAAGCGCCTTTGGTTCACCCTGGTGGCCCTGGTGATCTACCGGATCGGGACCTACATCCCCATCCCGCTCATCAACGCCGCCGCCTTCGCCCATGCCTTCGAGGGTCAATCGAAGGGCATCCTGGGCATGTTCAACATGTTCTCAGGCGGCGCGGTCCAGCGCATGGCGATCTTCTCGCTGAACGTGATGCCGTACATCTCGGCTTCGATCATCGTGCAGTTGCTGCAGACCACCTATCCGCCGTGGGAAAAGCTGAAGAAGGAAGGCGGCGAGGCTGGTCGCAAGCAGCTTAACCAGTACACCCGCTATCTCACCGTGCTGCTGGCGGTGTTCCAGTCGTTCGGCATCGGCGTCGGCCTGTCCAACAGCCCTGGCATCGTCGATCAGCCAGGCCTGTTCTTCATCCTCTCGACGGTCGTCACCCTCACCGGCGGCACCATCTTCCTGATGTGGCTGGGCGAGCAGATGACCAGCCGCGGGGTGGGCAACGGCATCTCGCTGATCATCTTCGCCGGCATCGTCGCGCGCCTTCCGACCGCCGTGTGGCAAATGCTGCAGGCGGCGAGGCTCGACTCGTCCCAGACGTTCTCGATCTTCGGCCTGCTGATCCTGTCGGTGGCCATCATCCTGGCCATTGTCTTCATGGAGCGCGCTCAGCGTCGGCTGCTGATCGTTTATCCCAAGCGGCAGGTGGGAAACCGGATCATGGGCGGGGACAATTCCTTCCTGCCGCTCAAGATAAACGTCTCCGGCGTGATCCCGCCGATCTTCGCTTCTTCCTTGCTGCTTCTGCCGGCGACGGCGGTCAGCTTCATGAAGCCCCAGAACCTGCCGACGTGGCTGCAGTGGCTTCCGGGCGCGGCCGGCCAGCTGACCCATGGCAAGCCGGCCTACATGGTTCTCTATGGCGCGCTCATTATATTCTTCTGTTTCTTCTACACCTCGGTGGTGTTCAATCCTGACGACACGGCGGAGAACCTCCGCAAGTACGGCGGCAACCTTCCGGGCATCCGGCCGGGCAAGCGCACAGCGGAGTACATCGATTATGTGCTCACGCGCCTGACTGTGATTGGGGCGGTCTATATCGCCATCGTCTGCTTGGTGCCGGAGCTCCTGGCCGGCCCGACTGGGTCCTATATGTTTGGAGGCACATCGATTCTTATCGTTGTGTCTGTGACGATGGACACCGTGGCCCAGATTCAGTCACATCTGCTGGCCCACCAGTATGAAGGCCTGATCAAGAAGTCGAAGCTGAGGGCGGTCAGGCGCTAGCCGACCGGGGGAGGGATGAATCTGATCCTGTTTGGCCCGCCAGCGGCGGGGAAGGGGACTCAGGCGGCGCGCCTGGTGGCAAGGCGCGGCATGGTCCACTTGTCGACCGGCGATATGCTTCGCGCCGCCATCGCCTCCGGCTCGGATCTTGGCAAGAAGGTCGAGTCGATCATGGCTCATGGCGAGCTGGTCACTGACGAGATCGTCATCAGCCTGATCGAGGAACGCCTGCCGGATCTCAAGGGCACTGGCGGGGCTGTCTTTGATGGTTTTCCACGCACCCTCGGCCAGGCCGAAGCGCTCGACGCCATGCTCGCCGGCCACGACCGCAAGGTCGACGTGGTCATTCGCCTGTGTGTGGATGACGTCGCGCTCAAGGCCCGTGTGGCGGGCCGCTTCGCCCAGTCCGGGCGGGCCGACGATAATCCGCAATCCTTCGAGCGCCGCCTGGCGGCCTACAACCGCGACACCGGCCCCCTGATTCCCTACTACCGCGCCCAGGACAAGCTGGTGGAGATCGACGGCATGACCGATGTCGAGACCGTAGCTGATGCCGTCGAGGCGGCTATCAGCGCGCGGGTTGGCTGAACAAGTCTCCAGAAAATCCTCACGTTTCCGGCTCTCGCCATTGACCCGGCGGCGGCAATTCCAATATACGAGGCGCTCCGCGAAAGGGCGCGATCAGCGCGCCGGCCCTCCGCCCTCCAGGCGGGTGGGTCGGGTGCGCTTTTCGCGCTTGTCTGCGTGATCAGGAGAAAAGCCGCGTGGCCCGTATCGCCGGTGTGAATATACCGACCAACAAGCGCGTCGTCATCGCGCTGCAATACATCCACGGAATTGGTCCCGCGAAAGCCCGCCAGATCGTCGATCGGGTCGGCCTCAACGAGGGCCGCCGCGTCAGCGAGTTGACCGACCAGGAAGTCATTCAGATCCGTGAGACCATCGACCGCGACTATCAGGTGGAGGGCGATCTTCGCCGCGAAACCGCGGTCAACATCAAGCGTCTGATGGACCTCGCCTGCTATCGTGGCCTGCGCCACCGCAAGGGCCTGCCGGTCCGCGGCCAGCGCACCCATACCAACGCCCGCACGCGCAAGGGCCCGGCCAAGCCAATCGCCGGGAAGAAGAAGTAACAGACATGGCCAAGGAACCGACGCGCGTCAAAAAGCGCGAACGAAAGAACATCACCTCGGGCGTGGCCCATGTGAACGCGTCTTTCAACAACACCATGATCACCATCACCGACGCCCAGGGAAATGCGATCTCCTGGTCGAGCGCCGGTCAGATGGGCTTCAAGGGCTCCCGCAAGTCGACGCCCTATGCGGCGCAGATGGCGGCCGAGGACGCGGGCCGAAAGGCCGCCGAACATGGCGTGCGGACCCTGGAGGTCAATGTTTCCGGCCCCGGTTCGGGCCGCGAATCCGCTCTCCGGGCCCTGCAAGCCGTGGGCATGACGATTACCACTATCCGTGACGTCACGCCGATCCCGCACAACGGCTGCCGTCCGCCCAAGCGGCGCCGCGTCTAGGCCCCGCCACTTATTCCCTCGCGGCCGATCCCCTGCGGCCGTGACCCAGATGACCTCGAGGATGCCCCGCCCGTGATCGAAAGAAACTGGAACGAACTGATCCGACCCGAAAAGCCGCAGATCGAGACCGGCGCCGACCCCGCGCGCAGGGCTCGCATCGTGGCTGAGCCGCTGGAGCGTGGCTTCGGCGTGACGCTCGGCAATTCCTTGCGCCGCGTACTGCTCTCAAGCCTCCAGGGCGCGGCCGTCGCCGCCATCCAGATCGATGGCGTGGTCCACGAATTCTCCTCTCTCGAGGGTGTGCGCGAGGACGTGGTCGATATCGTCCTCAACATCAAACAGATGGCCTTGCGCATGCACAGCGAGGGCCCCAAGCGCATGACCCTGCGCGCCTCCGGCCCGGGCCCGGTGACGGCCAGCCAAATCGAGGCTCCGTCGGACATTGAAATCCTCAATGGCGACCACGTCCTGCTCACGCTGGACGAAGGCGCATCGGTGCGTATCGAGTTCACCGTCCAGAACGGCAAGGGATACGTCCCTTCCGAGATGAATCGGCCGGAAGACGCGCCGATCGGACTCATCGCGGTCGACGCCCTCTACAGCCCGGTGAAAAAAGTCGCCTATCGCGTCGAGCCGACCCGCCAGGGCCAGAGCCTCGACTACGACAAGCTGATCATGGAAGTGGAAACCAACGGCGCGGTCTCGCCCGTGGATGCGGTGGCTTACGCCGCGCGTATCCTGCAGGACCAGTTGCAGGTGTTCATCACCTTCGACGAGCCCAAGAAGAGCCTCGAAGGCGACCTCAAGCCGGAACTGCCGTTCAACCCGTCACTGCTCAAAAAGGTCGACGAGCTGGAGCTCTCCGTGCGCTCGGCCAACTGCCTGAAGAACGACAACATCGTCTACATCGGCGACCTCATCCAGAAGACCGAGGCGGAGATGCTCCGCACCCCCAATTTCGGCCGCAAGTCCCTGAACGAAATTAAGGAAGTGCTGGCCAACATGGGCCTGCACCTGGGCATGGACGTGCCCAACTGGCCGCCGGAAAACATTGAAGACCTGGCCAAGAAGTTCGAAGACCAGATGTAGGATGCGCCGGCCCGTCGCGAGACGGCCCGAGCTTGAGGAGATTTCGACATGCGTCACGGATACGCCCGCCGCAAACTTGGCCGCACGTCGAGCCATCGCACGGCCATGTTCGCCAACATGGCGGCCAGCCTCATCAAGCACGAGCAGATCGTCACTACCTTGCCCAAGGCCAAGGAGCTTCGGCCCGTGGTCGAAAAGCTGGTGACTCTCGCGAAGCGCGGCGACCTGCACGCGCGCCGCCAAGCGATCTCCCAGGTCCGCGACGTCGCCCAGGTCGGCAAGCTGTTTTCGACGCTCGGCCCCCGCTACGCCTCCCGTGCGGGGGGTTATGTCCGGGTGCTCAAGGCCGGCTTCCGGTTCGGCGATAACGCCCCGATGGCGGTGATCGAGTTCGTCGATCGCGATGTCTCCGCCAAGGGCCAGGACTCCGGACCGGTCGCCCAGGCGACCGAATAGTCGCTCACTCGTTCCCAGGTCGCGACTGCGCCTGACCTCGATTTAATGTGACTGAGGGGCTTTGGGCCTCTACCAGCCTCGGGCCGGATTGATCCGGCATGGGGGACAAAACAATGCGCCGATCGGTCCTGGTTCTTGCGCTCCTGGCCTGCGCAGCAACAGCCCGCGCGGCGCCGGCAAGCCTGGAAGAATTGGCCAAACCGCCGGCCGACGCGACCGGCTTCACCATCATGTCCAGCGCCGGCGTGCACGGCCATTCGTACCAATGGGTGACTCCCGATGGAGTCCACCATGGCCGCGAAAGCCTCAACCTGCGCGGCCAGCTCTTCGAGACCGACAGCGCGACCGCCCTGGGTCCGGACGGCTCAATCTCGCACATGGAGATCCGCGGATTCACCCCCTCCGGGGACTCCGCCGAGACATTCGATGTCCACGGTGGCGTCGCCACCTGGAAGAGCCCGGTCGACGGGGCTTCCGCACCCTATGCTGGTCCGGCGATGTATCTTGCGTTTGGCGGTCCTTTCGACGTCAACGAGATCGTCGCCGACGCGGTGATCGCTTCGCCTGACCACCGGGTCAGGCTCCTGCCGGGTGGCGAACTGACCGCCGAACCGCTCACCACGCTCGAAGTCGGAGACGGCGCCGCCAGGAAGACCATCGCCGCCTGGGCGGTTACCGGATTTGGCGGCACGCCGACGCCCGTGTGGTTTGACAACAAAGGCAAGCTGTTCGCCATTGACGCCGGCCTGACCTGGATCCGGCCTGGCTATGAGGCCGCCCAACCGCTGATCGACAAGGCCCAGGACCAGGCGATGGGAAAGCGGTCGGCGGCCATCGCTCACCGGTTCCTGCAGAAGACTGACGGGCCGGTGGCCTTCACCCATGTGCGGGCCTTTCTCGATGGCGACCGCTTCGCCGACGATCAGACGGTCGTCGTCGACAAGGGGATTATCACCATGGTCGGAGCCGCGAACGGAACCACGGTTCCAGCGGGCGCGCGGATCATCGATGGCCACGGCGATACACTGGTCCCGGGCCTGTGGGATTCACACCAGCATGTCGGTGATGACTTTTCGGGCCCGACACTGCTCTCACTGGGCGTCACGTCAGTACGAGATCCTGGAAACGTCACTGCCCTGACGCTATCTCGCGCGGCGCGCCGGGCCTCCGGCGACCTTCTGATGCCCCACGTATACCCATCCATGCTGATGGACGGGAAGGGGCCATACACCGCCCAGGTCGGCGAGGTCTCGACTTCGCTTGACGAGGCCCTGGGGATCGTCCGCAAGGCCAAGTTCGAAGGATTCGTCGCGGTCAAATTCTACGGAAGCTTCAATCCAGCCTGGGTGGCGCCGACGGCCGCCCTTGCTCACCAGCTTGGCATGCACGTCCATGGCCACATCCCGGCCGGCATGCGCACCATGGACGCCATCAACGCCGGCTACGACGAGATCACCCACATCTATTTCGTCGCCATGCAAGCCATGCCGGATGAGGTGGTCGCCAAATCCAACACCATCGCCCGCATGGAAGGGCCGGCCAAATACGCGAAGGGAATGGATCTTTCCGCCGACCCGATGAAATCCGTGATCGCCACGATGGCCAGCAAGCACATCACGTCCGACCCAACGCTGGTGGTGGTCGAGAGTCTCATGGTCCCCGAAAACGGCGACTTGGGCGCCGCCTATGCGCCCTTCGTGGGAACCTTGCCGCCGACGGTCGAGCGAGGCTTCAGGGCCGGTGGCCTGGCGGTGGCGCCTGGCTACACGCGGGCTGACTACCGGGCGAGTTTCCGCAAGCTCGAGGACCTCGTGGGGGCCATGCACAAGGCCGGCGTGCAAATCGTCGCCGGCACGGACGGTTCAGGCCTGGAGTTGGTGCGCGAGCTCGAGCTTTACGTGGACTCCGGATTCACCCCGTCGGAGGCCCTCCAGGCGGCCACCCTGGCGCCGGCGCGTCTTCAGCATGCGGATGACCACACGGGGATCATCTCTCCGGGCAAGAATGCGGATCTTCTGCTCGTTTCGGGCGACCCATCGAAGAATATCGGCGATCTCCGCCATTCGCGAATGGTGATGATGGATGGCGCCTTGATGATTTGCGATGAGCTTCGCGGCGTGGCGGGCATTTCGGGCCGGCCAAAATATTCCGATTGAGCTCAAAGTCGCCTCAGGTCTTTGGGCGGACATAGCCCCCCAGGACGCCGAGCGGCGAGAGCACCCACTGGCCGACGCTGATCGTCCGACTGCGGAAGGCGCCGGCGCAAGAGCATAGGTAATAGTCCCACATGCGGCACAGACGTTCGCCGTGGCGGGCGGAGATCGCGGCGCGATGGGTCTGGAACTTTGCCCACCAAGCCATAAGCGTCCGGTCATAGTCGACGCCGAAATTCTCAAAATCCTCAATGACGAAGAGACCCTCGCAGGCGCGTCCGATCTGGCCCACGGTAGGCAGGACGCCGCCTGGAAAGATGTACTTGTCGAGCCAGGGCTCGATCCGGTCCTCGCGCACTTTGCCGACGATCGAGTGAAGCAGGAATAGGCCGCCCTCCGCCATCGAGTGGCGCGCCAGTTGGAAATAGCGCCGATAGTTACGTGGGCCGACGTGTTCGAACATGCCCATGGAAACGACGTGGTCGGTTTGGCCGACGTAGTCGCGATAGTCCTGCACGCGGAACTCTATCGGAAGGTCGGCGTAGCGTTTTCGGCCGTAGGCCGCCTGTTCGCTCGAAACGGTGACGCCCACACAACTCGCGCCATGGCGTTCGGCCGCATAGCCCATGAAGGCTCCCCAGCCACAGCCGATGTCGAAGACGCTCTGGCCGGCCTTGAGGCCGATCTTGCGACAGACCAGCTCCAGCTTAGCCTCCTGCGCGGCATCCAGATCTGTCGCGGTCTGCCAGTAGCCGCAGCTTCCTGTCAGGCGGGCGTCGAAGGTGGCCTCAAAGATATCGATCCCGAGGTTGTAGTGGGTGTTGGCCACGCGCCACGACCGTTTCGGGCTCTGGCGATTGAATAGCCGGGCGGAAAGCCCCAGCCACAGGACATCGGGCGTCAGCGGCAGCTTGCGGCCGAGTTCGACCGCAATGGCGCGGGCAAAGAAATCGTCGAGACGCTCGCAGTCCCACCAGCCGTCCATATAGGCTTCGCCCAGCCCCAGCGTGCCCTCGGCCATGACCCGCCGATAGAGCCGATCGTCATGAACCTGGATGTCCTGCGCTCGAGCGCCGCCGATTTGGATATCGGCGCCTGCCAGCAACGCCTCGATCACGCCGCGCGGCCCGCGCGCGGCTTTAAGCCCCGGAGGTGTCGCCTTGCCGGCTGCCATAATGGATCACCTCGACCTTCTCGAGCGTAACCAGTCCCAGCTCCTTTATGCTGTCCAGTTCGACTAGGAAGGCCCGCACCTTGTCTTCGGCGTCGACGATCTCGATCACCAGCGGCAGCTTGGCTGAAAGGTCGAGGATTTTGGCTGTGTGCAGCTTGGCGTGCAGGCCATAGCCCATCGGCCCGCGCAGCACTGTCGCCCCAGCGAGACCGAACGAGCGGGCCCTGAGGACGACGTCCTCATAAAGGGGGCGATGATTGCTCATCTTGCCCTCCTCGGTAAAGATCCGAAGCAGGACCGCGGCTTTTGGAGCGTGCATGGTCAGTGTCCCCTGACGGCATTGAGGGCCTGGCCCGCCACAAAGCCCAGCCAGACCGCGACAAGGCACAGCACGACTGACGCGATCACATTCAAACCCGCCCGCAGGTACTGGCCGTCCTGGGCCAGCGTGAGTGTCTGATAGCTGAAGGATGAAAACGTCGTGTAGCCGCCGCACAGGCCGATCGTGACGAACTGGCGGATGTCGCCGGACACCATCATCCGGCCGTCGGGTCCGGTCAGGGTAGCGAACAATCCGATCACGAATGAACCGGTGATGTTCACCACCAGGGTGCCGAGCGGGAATGTCTGGCCAAACAGGCCCGCGACCAGGCTCGAGCCGCCGTAGCGCGCCACGCTGCCCAAGGCGCCCCCAAGCGCGATCCACAGATAGGTGCTCACGCTGTCTCTTTCGGCGGCGTCGTTTGATGGGTCAATGGTGCGAAATTGATTGCACAACAGTATGATAGTTTCTATACATCGCAACTATCAATATGAGGAGGTCAGGATGAGTGAAAGCCCGCGTCCCGGAATGAGCAGCGGTATCGTCTATCGCGACCCGCATGCGGCCCTCAAATGGCTGGAGAAGGCCTTTGGATTCGAGATCACCATGGTGGTGGAGAACGAGGACGGCTCTATCGGCCATTCGGAGGTGCGCTTTGGCGACGGTCTGATCTATGTCGGCCGGGAATGGGACGAGCGACACCGCAGCCCGGCGAACCTTGACGGGATCAACACCCAGTCGCTGCACTTCAATCTTACCGATGGGGTGGACGCCCATTTCGAGCGGGCGGTAGCCGCCGGCGCAAAAGTCCTGCGCGAGCCCGCAGACCAGTTCTATGGCGACCGCAGCTACATGGTCATGGATCCGGAAGGCCATGTCTGGAGCTTCAGCCAGACCATCAAGGCCATGACGTTCGATGAGATGGCCAAGGCCGGCGGACGCCCGGTGCGCGACCACCTTTGAAGGAGACCCGATGCCCTCTCCCATCACGCCCGTCGTTTTTTATCGGGATCCCAAAGCCGCGCTCTCCTGGCTTGAGCAAGCGTTCGGCTTTGAGACCAGCATGTTGGTGACCGACGAGTCCGGTTCTGTGGGTCACGCCGAAATGAGCTTTGGCGACGGCCGCATTGGGGTGGGCGGAGAATGGGGCTCGACCGAGCTTCTAGGCCCCGCCGTGATGAAGAGTCCGGCCTCCCTCGGGGGCCAGGGCACCCAATTCATTCGGGTGGAGCTGGCGGGCGCCCTGGACGATCATTGCGCCCGCGCGGAGGCCGCGGGGGCCGTGATCACCCAGCGTCCGCAAGACCAGTTCTACGGTTCCCGCGTCTATCGGGCGCTGGACCTCGAGGGTCACGTCTGGTGTTTCGACCAGAAGATCGCGGAACTCTCGTTGGCTGACATGGAAAGGGCCTCGGGCCTCACCATCAAGACGTCGCTCTGAAATGCGCGGACTCGACGCCACCCTCGCGGCCCTGGCCGACCCGAGGCGCCGCGCAGTGGTCGACATCCTTCGGCGCGGTCCCATGAATGCAGGCGGTCTGGCGCGGGAATTGGGTGTCAGCCCCTCCCTGATGAGCCGGCAGCTTCGGGAGCTGCGCGAAAGCGGGCTCGTGGAGGATTCACATCCCAGCTTCGACACGCGGGTGCGAATCTATTCGCTCAGTCCGGCTCCAATGGTCGAGCTCAAGCGATGGCTCGAGGAAGCCGAGCGCGGCTGGAGCGAGCAATTGACCGCTTTCAAGACCTATCTGGAGACGTAGCGGTGACGTCCAAGGTTCTGATCGCCTTGCGGGTCGCAGCGGCGCCCGAGCGCGCTTTCGAGGCGTTTACCCGTGAGATTTCCGCTTGGTGGTCGCCGAACGCCCTCTTCCAGTTCACGCCAAGAGATCCGGGGATGCTCAGCTTCGAGCCTGGGGAAGGGGGTCGCCTGATCGAGACCCTGCCGTCCGGCAAGGTGTTCGAGATCGGCAGGATCTTCGTCTGGTCCCCGCCGAACCGCCTGGTTTTCGGTTGGCGGCAGGCCACTTTCGCGCCTGATCAGTCGACCGAAGTCGAGGTTCGTTTCGACCCGGTGGGCGCGGAGACGCGGGTGACGGTTGAACACCGCGGTTGGGAAGCCATTCCGGCCACGCACGTGGCCAAACACGGTTTTTCCAACCAGATCTTCTTGCAGCGTCACGGAGAGTGGTGGCAGGCCATGCTGGGGAACCTCAAGACATGCGCCGAAGCCGAGAAGATGGAACGCCTATGAGCGACGTGGCTATCGGCGCGCGACCGGCGCGGGCGGCCGCCTTCGGCTTCATCTTCGCCTCGGCGCTGCTCAATTCGATCTCGTTCGGCATCATGATCCCGATCCTGCCGAACCTGATCAAACAGATGACCGGCGGCGACACCGCCTCGGCGTCCGAATGGAACGTGTTGTTCTCGACCACCTGGGGCGCGATGCAGTTCATATGCGGGCCGGTGCTGGGGATGCTGTCAGACCGCTTCGGACGACGCCCTATCCTTATTCTCTCGATCTTCGGCCTGTTCGGAGATTTCCTGTTCATGGCCTTCGCGCCGACCCTCGCCTGGCTTTTTGTCGGCCGGATTCTCAATGGCGTCACGGCTTCCAGCTTCTCCACCGCCAACGCCTACGTCGCTGACATCACCCCGCCGGAAAAGCGCGCTCGCAATTTCGGCATTCTCGGATCGGCGTTCGGTTTCGGCTTCATGATCGGGCCGAGCATCGGCGGGGTCCTGGGCGAAGTGAGCCTTCGACTGCCGTTTATCGCCGCGGCGGCGCTGTGCCTGATCAACGCGCTCTACGGTCTGTTCGTGCTTCCTGAGTCCTTGCCGCCGGAGCGGCGGACCGGATCTATCAACTGGCGGCGCGCAAACCCGGTCGGGTCACTGATCTTCCTGAAATCACACGGGGAACTGTTGGGTCTCGCCATTGTGAGCTTCCTCAATCAGCTGGCCCAGACGGTCCTGCCCACGATCTTCGTGCTCTATGCGGGCTACCGCTATGGCTGGGGGCCTGGAATCCTGGGTTTCACCTTTCTCGCGTCCGGCGCCTCGATGATAACTGTGCAGATGTTCCTGGTTGGGCCGGTGGTCAAACGTTTCGGTGAGCGCGGCGCGGTGCTGCTGGGATCGTCCCTCGGCGCACTCGGCTTTCTGATCTACGCCTTTGCCTACAACGGCTGGCTGTACGCCGTGGGCATCCCGGTCTTCGCTCTGATTGGACTGATGCAGCCGGGACTTCTCGGCCTGATGAGCCGGCGCATCGACCCGCATCACCAGGGCATGCTCCAGGGCTCGGTCCAATCGCTTCAAGGCATCGCCTCAATGATCGGACCCAGCATCTTCGGTCTCACCTTCGCCTGGCTGGTGCGCAACGATTCCACCCTCCACGTTTCGGGAGGGTCGATCCTGATTTCAGTCGCTTTGCTCACCCTCGGCTTCCTGATCTCACTCAAAGTCGCCAGGCCCGTCGAAACGCAGGCCGCCGAAGCCTGACCGCAAGGCCGAGCTTGATGGCGTAAACAAGCTGGTCGCCGCCTTTCTTTCGATCCAGCCGGCCCGGATATATCCGCCTGCAATCATTCGGGATGGACCATGAACGGAAAAGCCGCAGCCCTCGCCTTCGTCCTTGTCGGTTGTTCAACGATCGCCCTGGCGCAGGAGTCCCTGCCGGCGCCGAGACGCGTTCCAGCCGACGCCGCGTCGATGCAACTTTCCTTCGCGCCGATCGTGAAGCGGGTCGCGCCGGCCGTCGTCAACGTCTACTCCAAGCGCGTCGTTCGCCAGGCCGTCGACCCATTCTGGGGAATGTTTGGCCAGACCGGCCAGCGCACCGAGCAATCCCTGGGATCGGGCACCATCATTCGCGCCGACGGCGTCATCCTCACCAATCATCACGTCATCGCCGGCGCGCAGGAGATCATGGTCGTCACCTCGGACCGGCGAGAATGGCCGGCGACGGTCCTGCTCGATGATTCACGCGCGGACCTGGCGGTGCTGAAGATCGAGACCAAGGGTGAGCGCCTGCCCATCATCCCGATCGACGCCGCCGATCAACCGCAGGTCGGCGACCTGGTCCTGGCGATCGGCGATCCATTCGGCGTTGGCCAGACCGTCACCAACGGCATCATTTCGGCGCTCGCCAGGTCTGACACGGGGATCAGTAACTATTCCTCGTTCATCCAGACGGATGCGGCGATCAATCCCGGTAATTCGGGCGGCCCCCTGGTCGACATGGCTGGAGACCTGATCGGGGTGAACACCGCGATCATTTCAGCCTCGGGCGCCTCGGCCGGCGTCGGTTTCGCCATTCCCGCGGTTATGGCCAGGCAGGTGGCAGACGCGGCCCTAGGCGGCGGTCACGCCGTGGTCCGCCCCTGGCTTGGACTCAAGGCCCAGGCCTTGACCGGAGAGATGGCGAGAAGCTTGGGCCTAGCGGCGCCGCAGGGGGTCGTGGTGACCGACGTCTGGCCCGGCGGGCCGGCGGCCCACGCCGGGATCGCCCAGGGCGATGTGATCGTCAGCGTCGATGGGCAGGAAGTGGATGACGAAGCCGCGCTCAACTATCGGGTCGGCACCAAGCAGCCGGGCGCAGAGGCTTCATTGGTCGTCCGTCGAAGCGGTGGGCCGCCTCGCACGCTTGAGGCGCAGGCCGAGCCGCCGCCCGCCACGCCGGCAGCTCAGCCGCTGGCGGTCTCCGGGCGCAATCCATTTTCAGGCGCCACCGTGGTCAATCTCTCGCCGGCGGCGGCCCTGGACTACGGGGTCGATCCGTTCGCCGGCAAAGGCGTCATGATCGCCAAGATCGATGGCGGCTATGCCCAGACCCTGGGCCTGCGCCCCGGCGACTTCATCCGTCAGATCAACGGCAAGACGATCGCCACGACTGCCGATGTAGCCTCGGCCACCCAGGCGAACGCCGCATCATGGACCATCGGTGTCGAGCGGGGCGGGCGCATGATCACGGCTCAGTTCAGCGGCGGATAGCCGCCAAGGTGGCTTGGGCGCGGCTACCTGCTAGATTCGCTTTATGAGCGATCTTTTCGAGGCGGCCGGCCTCGCGCCGGAGGCCCCGGCGCCGTTGGCTGACCGCCTTAGACCGGCAAGCCTCGACGATGTCATCGGCCAGGATCACCTCCTGGGGCCTGACGGCCCGATCCGGCGCATGGCCACGGCTCATCGGCTGGCATCGATGATCCTCTGGGGCCCGCCGGGATCTGGAAAGACCACCATCGCCCGGCTGCTCGCCAAGGAAGCGGGCTACGAGTTCCATCAGATTTCGGCGGTGTTTTCAGGTGTCGCCGATCTCAAGAAGGCCTTTGAAGCGGCGCGTCTGCGACGGCTCTCGGGACGGGCGACCCTGTTGTTCGTTGACGAGATCCACCGCTTCAATCGGGCCCAGCAGGATGGCTTCCTGCCGTTCGTCGAACAGGGCGTCGTGACCCTCGTCGGAGCTACAACGGAAAATCCCTCATTCGAGCTGAACGGCGCCCTGCTGTCGCGCTGCCAGGTTTTCGTCCTTCGCCGACTCGATCCGGACTCGTTGGAAAAGCTCCTGGAGCGGGCCGAGACCTTCGAGGGTCGCGCCCTGCCGCTCGAGCCGGCCGCGCGCGAGGCGCTTGTCGTCATGGCCGACGGCGACGGACGCTATGTGCTGTCGCTGGCTGAAACCCTGTTCAACATCGCGCCAGATCAGGCGCTGTCTCCCGCCGACATGGGCCGCATCCTCCAGAAGCGCAGTCCGGCCTATGACAAGGACCGTGAGGAGCACTACAACCTCATCTCCGCCCTTCATAAGTCAGTGCGTGGCTCGGACCCGGACGCGGCGCTCTATTGGCTCGCCAGGATGCTGGCCGGAGGGGAGGACCCGCTCTTCATTGCTCGCCGACTGGTGCGCATGGCGTCCGAGGACATCGGCGAGGCGGATCCCATGTCGCTGTTGCTGACGGTTGCGGCCAAGGACGCCTACGACTTCCTGGGCTCTCCAGAGGGAGAGCTTGCCCTGGCCCAGGCGACGGTACATCTCGCGGCCGCGCCCAAATCGGTGGCCGTCTACAAGGCCTTCGGGGCCGCCAGCGCCATGGCGCGCGAGACCGGCTCGTTGATGCCGCCCAAGCACATCCTCAATGCGCCTACCCGACTCATGGAAAAGCTCGGCTACGGTGAAGGCTACAGCTACGACCCGTCGACCGAGGAAGGATTTTCAGGTCAGGACTATTTTCCCGAAGGTATCGATCGGCGGCGGTTCTACACACCCAAGGGCGAGGGCGCGGAAGCCAGGATCAAGGAGCGTCTCGAACGCTGGGCGGCCCTGCGGTCAGCCAAGCGTGGCTGACCGCAAGGCACTCACGCCTGACGATGCGGCCTTTGTGCGGAGATTGGTGATCTTCAAGGACGCGGACGTGCTGGCTTTCAACAAGCCCGCCGGCCTCTCCAGCCAGGGCGGCCGGATCGCCGCGCCGACCCTCGACGACCTGATGGCGGTGTTCGCCAAGCCCAGCGGCGTGAGGCCAAGGCTGGTCCATCGTCTGGACCGCGACACCTCCGGGGTCATCCTCGCCGCCCGTAGCCAGCCAGCCGCCGCCTTCCTGGGGCGTGCGATGATGTCCCGGCGGGTGCGCAAGACCTACCTCGCCATTGTCGGCCCGGGGGCGCCGTCGCCTGCCTCAGGCGTGATCGAGGCGGCCTTGGCGCGTCAGGACATGGGTCGCGAGTCTTATGTCCGGGTCGCCAAGCCGGACGCGTTGGGCGCCAAGCCGGCTTTCACGCGATACCGCACCCTGGCGTTCGACGACGCGGCGGCCCTTGTGGAGCTATCGCCGCGAACCGGACGCATGCACCAGCTGCGCGTTCACCTGGCCTCGATCGGCCGGCCAATCATCGGTGACGCGCGCTATGGCGGCCAGCTCATGCTGCACGGCGAGCCGGCCTCGCGGCTGATGTTGCACGCCCTGGCCGTCACCTTTCCTCATCCAGCCGGCGGCGAGCGCACGATAGAGGCCCCACCACCCACCAATTTCGCCGGCCTCGCCGCGCGCATCGGCGCGTGACGAGCGCCGACGGCGACGCCTATATCGGGACCATGGGCGAGGTGCGGACCTTGACGGTGGACGCCGGCGAAGACGGCGTCAGGCTGGATCGCTGGCTCCGACGCCGCTGGCCGCACCTGGGCCAGACTCAAATCCACAAGCTTGCCCGCAGCGGTCAGCTGCGGGTCGATGGAGGACGCACCAAGGCGGATGTGCGTTTGCAGACCGGCCAGGTCGTGCGCGTACCGCCGCTTCCCGACGCCGCTCCAGAGCGCCCGGAGATGCTATCGAACGACGAGGTCCGCCTCGCCAAATCGCTGGTCCTGTACGAAGACGACCAGGTCCTGGTCCTCAACAAGCCGGCCGGGCTTGCCGTCCAGGGCGGGACCCGAACTCACCGGCACATCGATCGGCTGCTTTCGGCCTGGGGCGACGGATTAAACCGGCCTCGGCTGACGCACCGGCTGGATCGCGACACGTCCGGCGTCCTTGCGCTCGGCAAGACTCCGAAAGCGGCGGCGATGCTTTCCGGCGCATTCGCCAGACGGCGAGTCGAGAAGACCTATTGGGCGATCGTGTCGGGCAATCCAAAGCCCGCGAGCGGGATCATCGACAAGCCGCTGGCCAAGGAGGGCCTCGGCGACCGCGAGCTGATGACCCCGGTAGGCGCCAAGGACGCACGCGGAGAAGCGGCGGTGAGCCTCTACGCCACGGTCTCCCGAGCGGGGCCGACTGCCGCCTGGCTGGCTCTACGCCCCGTTACGGGGCGTACGCATCAGCTGCGCGCGCACATGCTCGCCATTGATTGCCCGATCCTGGGCGATCCAAAATACAACACGCCTGCATCGCGGGCGGCCTCGGGCCCCCTCAAGCTTCAGCTCCACGCCAGACGTCTGGCGATCCCTCATCCCGGGGGCGGCCTGATCGACATCGAGGCGCCGCTGGGCCCGGAGATCGAGGCCGGCTTCGCACGGTTCGGTTTCGATCCCGCGGAAGCCGGCGAGATCAGCTTTCCCCAGCCCAGGAGATACGGAGATGGCCACTGATGGTGGGGTAACTGCTCGGGTGCGCGACGACGGCCCGCACAGCCTCAAGGTGCACATCGAGGTCGGTGGCAAGAGTTTCCTGGGCGACGAGCCGGTTTCCGCCGGCGGCACGGGCATGGGCCCATCGCCGCATGACCTCCTTTCAGCCGGGCTCGCCGAATGCACGGCCTTGACCCTACGGCTTTATGCCGACCGCAAGGCATGGCCGCTCGGGGGTGTCGAGGTCGAGGTGCGGCACGAAGTCCAGCCGGAGGCATCGCCGCGCGATCTTTTCCACCGAAGCGTCAAGCTGATCGGCCCGCTCGACGATGATCAGAAGGCCCGTCTCCTGGATATCGCCGATCGCTGTCCCGTGCACCGGACGCTCACCACCGGCTCACGGGTCGAGACGAAGGCTATCGCTTAGGTCGGGCGTCTTTTAGCGCCCGGCGAGCTTCACGCTGTGCCGGCGGCTCTCTGCTCGACGAGATCCTCAGTACGCGGCGGTGTGGGCCGGGGCGGGGTGATCTGAGGCTGGGGCGCTGCGGCGCGCTGCAGGCGGAGTGAGCGGCCCTGGAAGAAGGCGCCGGTCTCGATGGACAATTGCTCGTGGGTGATGTCGCCTTCCACATGGGAGGCGCCGTGGAGCCTCACCTGCTTGGCGGTGATTGAACCGGAAACCCGACCGCGCACTTCTACGGCTTCGGCGAAAACGCCGCCCTCGACATGACCGCCTTCACCGACGGTGACCTTTTCAACCCGCACGTCACCCGTGATCGAGCCGTCAATCTGCACTTCCGAGCCGCCGGTGATGCTGCCTTCGAGCTTCAGGTCGCTCGAGATCAGCGAGGTCGTCTTGCGCCCCGGCGCGGACGAACCCGTCCCTTCGTTCGGCGCCGCATTCGCCGATATCGGCGTCGCGGAAGTGGATTGTTGCGGCTTACTGAACATGCGCTGGCCTCGCTGCACCCGAAAGATCGCCGCCCCGACAAAGACTGACGGCGACTAATCCTTAACGTTGTCGGCGACGCCGCGCCAGTGCGCGCGAATCACCCAAGTTCGCGGGTGGCTGCCAGCACCTCAGCCACGTGGCCGCCCACCTTGACCTTGCGCCAGACGCGGCGAAGAACGCCGCCGCCGTCGATCAGATAGGTCGATCGGTCGATGCCCATGTATTTGCGGCCGTACATGCTCTTCTCGATCCAGGCGCCATAGCGTTCGACGACATCGTCATCCTTGGCCGAACCAAAAAGGGGCGCCAGGCCATACTTGGCCTTGAATTTCTGGTGGCTGGCGACGGAGTCCTTGCTGACCCCGACGACCACCGCCCCCGCCTTTGCGAAGTCTGCAGCGGCCGCCGTGAACCCTTGCGCTTCCGCCGTGCAGCCGCTGGTATCGTCCTTGGGGTAGAAATAGAGGACCACGCTCTTTCCCTTGAGCGCCGTGAGACTGACCGGGCCATCCGCGCCAGGAAGGTTAAAATCGGGGGCCTTGTCGCCCGCCTTTAGCTCGCTGCTCATCGCGCACCTCTCGCTCTTAGGGAACCACCACCAGGCGCTTGCGCGCGTTGCCCTTGCGAAGCTCTGCCGCGCCTGAAGCGACCGCCACCCTGGCGTTGGCGTCGGCTACCTTGATCCCATCTATACGGAAACCGCCTCCGGCGATCTGTCGGCGCGCATCGCCGTTCGATGTGGCGAAGCCGGCCATCACCATCAGCGCGGTGTTGGACATGGCCTCCAGGTCTGCGCGGCGTAATTCCAGGGTCGGCAGATCTTCGGAAAGTTGGCCTTGCTCAAAGGCGGCGCGTGAGGCGCGCGATGCGACCTCCGCTTCATCCGCCCCATGCAGCAGGGCCGTCGCCTCGTCGGCCAAAACCTTCTTGGCATCGTTGATCTCGGCGCCTCGCAGCGCTTCGAGCCTTGCGATCTCGGCTAGGGGCAACTCGGTGAAAAGGCGCAGGAAGCGGCCGACGTCGGCGTCCTCGGTGTTCCGCCAGAACTGCCAGTAGTCGTATGCGCCGAGCATTTCGGGATTGAGCCACACGGCGCCTGCGACGGTCTTGCCCATCTTGACGCCAGAAGTCGTGGTCACGAGCGGGGCGGTAACACCAAAGGTCTCCGCGCCGGCCACCCGCCGGATGAGGTCGATGCCGTTGACGATATTGCCCCACTGCTCTGAGCCGCCGAACTGCAGGGTGCAGCCATGGCGCCTGTGGAGCTCGAGAAAATCCGCCGCCTGCATGAGCATGTAGTTGAATTCGAGGAAGGTCAGCGACTGTTCGCTCTCCAGCCGGTTGCGCACGAACTCAAGACTCAGCATCCGGTTGATCGTGAAATGGACCCCGTAATCACGGAGAAACTCGATGTAGCCGAGCTTGGTGAGCCACTCGGCGTTGTCGAGCATGATCGCATCGGCCGGGCCTTCTCCGAACTTGAGGAACGGTGCGAAGGCGCGGCGGATCCCGGCGATGTTGCCGGCGATGACCTCGTCGGTCAGCAACGGCCGCTGCGAGGTCTTGTCGGAGGGGTCGCCGACTTTGGTAGTGGCCCCGCCCATGAGCACGATCGGCCGGTGGCCCGTCTTCTGGAGCCGACGCAGCGTCATGATCTGCACGAGGTTGCCGACGTGCAGGCTTGAGGCGGTGGCGTCAAAGCCGATGTAGGCGCTGATCGGACCCTTGAGCGCGGCCGCGTCCATGCCGGCGAGGTCGGTCGCCTGGTAGATATGGCCGCGTTCCTGGAGGATACGGACGAGGTCGGATCTTGGCTTGAAGTCGTCGGTCACGAGCGGGCTCCTGGACTTGTGTTAAGGTCGGAGACCGTCTCCTCGAAGATCGAGCCGCCGACTGGCTGGCGGCGGGTGCAAAGTGAACCGGCCGCTCCCTAGCAGGAGCGGTAATAGTCAGCGCGGAAGGTGCGGGGCTGGTTCACGGCCGCCTTGCTAATGGTCGGTGGGTGGCAGCGTCAAGCCGGCTCGGCTTCCAGGCGCTTATCGAGGTAGGCGCCGACGCGCTGTTCAACCTCGATAAGGTTCTCCGTCCAGAAATGCCCACCGTCTTCCACCAGTTCGTAGTCGATGACGATGCCCTTTTGGGTGCGCAGCTTGGCGACCACCTTCTCCACTTCCGCATAGGGCACGACCGTGTCGGCCGAGCCGTGCAACATGAGACCTGAGGCCGGGCACGGGGCCAGGAAACCGAAATCGTACATATTGGTCGGCGGCGAGACAGAAATGAACCCGTCCGTCTCCGGCCGGCGCATGAGCAGTTGCATGCCGATCCAGGCGCCGAAATCAAAGCCGGCCACCCAGCATTGTGAGGCGGCTGGGTGGGTCGACTGCAGCCAGTCAAGGGCCGTCGCCGCGTCGGCCAACTCGCCGATGCCCTGGTCGAATTCCCCCTGGCTGCGACCAACGCCGCGGTAATTGAACCGCAGGACATTGAAGCCGCGTTTCATGAACAGGTGAAACATCTGAACCGAGACGGGGTGGTTCATATGGCCGTTCGCCTTGGGATGAGGCGCGAGAATGAGGGCGATCGGCGCGGTCTCGTCCTTTCGAGGGGAGTAGCGGGCCTCTAGGCGGCCGGCGCTGCCCGGCAGAACCAATTCAGGCAAATGGGAATCCTCTTCCTGGTCAGCGATCGTCGCCGAATAGTTGACTAGCGTGCTTGGTCTTACTAGATGCGCATCAACGGCGATCAGCCGATCTCTCGCGGCGGCGGCTTGTAGCAAGAAGCGACGCCGAAAAGCGAGAAAAACCGCAGCGGACGCATTATGCAGCTGAGCACCAAGGGTAGATACGCGGTCATGGCCATGACCGAGCTGGCCAGCCGCCCCGCTGGCAGGGCGACCCCGCTTGCCGTCATCGCCGAGACGCAGCAGATTTCAAAGCCCTACCTGGAGCAGCTGTTCGCGCGCCTTAGGCGCCGCGGCCTTGTGCGATCGGTGCGCGGGCCGGGCGGCGGCTATCGACTGGCCAGGGACGCCGATGCGTTAAGCGTGGCCGAGGTGGTGGCGGCCGTCGATGAGTCCCTCCGGGCCACACGCTGCATGGGCGTCGGCCCCGGTTGCATGAAGGGCGGGGCCCGCTGCCTCACTCACGATCTGTGGGCGGAAACCGGGCGACAGCTTGAAACCTACCTGGCCGGCGTTTCCTTGGCTGACGTCGTCGCCGGCAGGATCGGCCGCGACCCGCCGGGTCAGGAGCAGGCGGCATGAGCGTCTATCTTGACTACAACGCGACATCCCCCATCCGGCCCGATGCCCGGGCGGCGGCTCTGGCGGCGCTCGAGATCGGCGCCAATCCCTCATCGACGCATGCGACCGGTCGCGCGGCCCGCGCCGTTATCGAGCGAGCACGGGCCGACGTTGCCGAAATCGCGGGTGCGCAACCCGCCGCGGTGACGTTTGTGAGCGGCGGCGCTGAAGCCAATGCGCTCGCCATGGAAAGCGCCAAGGCGGCTGGCTTCGATCGGATCATTGTCGGGGCGACGGAGCATGAAACCGTCTGGGCTACGGCCCATGTGCTGGCAGCCGGCCCCGAGATCTGGCCGGTCGATGGGCGCGGAGTGGCCGATCTCGACTGGCTCGAGGACGCGCTCGGTCGGGACGGCCGCGCCCTGGTCTGCCTGATGGCGGCCAACAACGAGACCGGTGTCCTGCAACCGGTCTCGGAAGCCGCGAAACTGGTCCGCAATGCAGGCGGCTGGCTTCACGTCGATGCAGTCCAGGCGGCCGGGAAGGTTCCACTCGGTGAGATCGCACGGGCCGCGAACACGCTCAGCCTGTCCGGGCACAAGATCGGCGGTCCTCAGGGCGTTGGCGTCCTTATCAGCGACGAAAGTACGACGATCGCCCGGCGGCTACACGGCGGTGGCCAGGAGCGCGGCCATCGCGCCGGC
Organism: Caulobacteraceae bacterium; assembly: GCA_036491455.1. Classification (GTDB taxonomy): domain Bacteria; phylum Pseudomonadota; class Alphaproteobacteria; order Caulobacterales; family Caulobacteraceae; genus Acaudatibacter. The sequence goes on along the minus strand of DASXBY010000093.1, from coordinate 5,315 downwards.
ACCGAGAATGTCTCTGGCATCGCCGGTTTCGGGGCCGCAGCCCAGGCGGCGCTGCATGAATTGGGTTCCGCCGGCACGAGTTCTTCCTTGCGCGACAGTCTGGCCGCGCGACTTGAGAAGGCGGGCGCGACGGTGATGGGTAAAGGCGCGCCGCGCCTGCCCCAGACCCTTTGCGTCGCGACCCCAGGTTTTTCGTCCGAGGCGCAGGTGATGGCGCTGGACCTTGCGGGCGTGATGATCAGCGCCGGCGCGGCCTGCTCTTCGGGCAAGGTCAAGGCAAGTCGGGTGGTTGAGGCCATGGGCCGGCCCGATCTGGCTTCGTCCTCGATCCGGATCAGCGGCGGCTGGGCCACCAGCGAAGCCGACTGGCGTCGCTGCGGAGACGCCTGGACGGAAGCTCACGAGCGGCGAGCCGCCCGGCGAAAGGAGCTCGCCTGATGGCCGCGGTCCAGAAGACGGTTGCCGACGTCGCCGAGCTCGAGCGCTACAAGCACGGCTTCGTCAGCGATATCGAGCAGGAGTTCGCCGAAAAGGGCCTCACCGAGGCGACGGTCCGTTTCATCTCAACGAAGAAGGACGAGCCGGACTGGATGCTCGAATGGCGCCTGGCGGCGTTTGAGCGCTGGCAGGCGCTGGACGAGCCGACCTGGGCACGGGTCCGCTTTCCGGCGATCGACTATCAGGACGCCTACTACTATGCCGCGCCCAAGGAACGGGCGGGACCCGAGAGTCTCGACGAGGTCGATCCGGAACTCCTGGCGGTCTACGCCAAGCTTGGCATTCCCTTGAAAGAGCAGGAAGTCCTGGCTGGCGTTAAGGGTGCGCCGCGCTACGCCGTCGACGCGGTATTCGACAGCGTTTCGGTCATCACCACTTTCAAGAAAGAGCTCGCCGAAGCGGGCGTGATCTTCTGCTCGATGAGCGAGGCGATCCGGGAGCACGGCGAACTCGTGCGCGCCTATCTGGGCTCAGTGGTGCCGTCATCGGACAACTATTTCGCCTGCCTCAACAGCGCTGTTTTTTCAGACGGCAGCTTCGTCTATGTGCCGCCAGGCGTCCGCTGCCCGATGGAGCTCTCGACCTATTTCCGGATGAACGCCGCGGAGTCCGGTCAGTTCGAGCGGACCCTGATCGTCGCCGACAAAGGCGCCTACGTCTCCTACCTCGAGGGTTGCACCGCGCCGATGCGCGATGAGCACCAGCTGCACGCCGCGGTCGTCGAGCTCGTCGCCCTGGACGACGCTGAGATCAAATACTCCACGGTCCAGAACTGGTATCCCGGCGACAAGGAGGGCAAGGGCGGCATCTACAACTTCGTCACCAAGCGCGCCGACTGCCGCGGGGCCCGATCCAAGGTGAGCTGGACCCAAGTTGAAACCGGCTCGGCGATCACCTGGAAGTATCCCTCTTGCGTGCTGCGCGGCGACGATTCCAGCGGCGAGTTCTATTCCATCGCCATCACCAACAACCGCCAGCAGGCGGATACGGGCACCAAGATGATCCACCTGGGCCGCAACACGCGCTCGCGGATCATCTCCAAGGGAATCTCGGCGGGCAATTCGTCGAACACCTACCGCGGGCTTGTCTCAGCGCACCCCAAGGCAGCGGGCGCGCGCAACTTCACCCAGTGCGACTCCTTGTTGATCGGAAAGCACAGCGCCGCCCACACCACGCCCTACATCGAGGCGCGCAATTCCACGGTGAAGCTCGAGCACGAGGCCACGACGTCGCGCCTGTCGGAAGACCAGCTGTTCTACGCCATGCAACGCGGCCTCTCCGAAGAGGAAGCGGTCCAGCTTCTGGTCAACGGCTTCGTCAAAGAGGTGCTGCAGGAGCTGCCGATGGAGTTCGCCGTCGAAGCGCAGAAGCTGGTGGCCATCTCTCTCGAAGGCAGCGTCGGATGACCCTCCAGGCCATCGACCACGTCCAGGTAGCCATCCCGAGACGCGGGGAAGGGGAGGCGCGCCGGTTCTATGACGCCTTTCTGGGCCTGGCCGAGCAGCCCAAGCCGGCGAATCTCGCCAAGCGAGGCGGTTGCTGGTTCGAGAGCGGCGCGGTGAAAGTTCATTGCGGAGTCGAAGATCCCTTCCGGCCTGCCCGCAAGGCTCACGTCGCTTTCAAGGTCGATGACGTAGCGGCCCTGACGGCTCGTGCCCGCACGGCTGGTTTCGAGACCGCGGACGGCGAACCGCTTCCCGGCCATGAGCGCGTCTACATCTACGATCCTTTCGGCAACCGGCTCGAATTCCTCAAATCCAACGGACAGTCCTGAGACCATGCTTTCGATCGATAACTTGCATGTCCGTGTGGCCGAGGCCGAGATCCTCAAAGGCCTGACGCTGGAGCTCCCGACTGGCGAGGTGCACGCAGTGATGGGCCCCAACGGCGCGGGCAAATCGACATTGGCCTATGCGCTGGCCGGGCGGCCTGGCTACGAAGTGACGTCGGGTTCAGCGCGGCTGAATGGGACGGACCTGATCGGACTTTCGCCGGACGAGCGCGCCGCAAAAGGGATCTTCCTGTCCTTCCAGTATCCGGTCGCCATTCCGGGCGTGCCGGCGCTGACGTTCTTGCGCACGGCGCTCAATGCCCAGCGCAAGGCCCGGGGTGAGGCCGAACTGTCCGCGCCGGAGTTCCTCAAGACGATCCGCGCCCGCGCCGGTGAGTTGAAGATGGATTTCGAAATGCTCCGCCGGGGGCTCAACGTCGACTTCTCGGGCGGCGAGAAGAAGCGGATGGAAATCCTTCAGATGATGATGCTTTCCCCGCGATTGGCCATCCTCGATGAAACCGATTCCGGCCTCGACATTGACGCCCTTCGTATCGTCGCCGACGGGGTGAACGCCATGCGGGCGGCCGATCGTTCGATGCTGGTCATCACCCACTACCAGCGCCTGCTCGATCACATTCGGCCCGATCGGGTGCATGTCCTGGCGGGTGGGCGGATTGTCCGCTCCGGCGGACCGGAACTGGCGCATGAACTCGAAAAGGCCGGCTATGACCAATATGCGAGCGCCGCATGAGCCTGGCGCGCGCCATTGAAACCGGCGATCTTGCTGAACTGCCGTCACGCAGAGATGAGGACTGGCGATGGAGCGACTTTCGCGGACTTGTGCGCTCGATCCCGGCCCAATCGCCAGTCGATCACGAATTGTCAGAGGCGGCAGGACCGTTTGATGACCTGACTGCTTCTCGCATTGACTTCATCAATGGCCGTGAAGCCCGGATCGATGTCGCTGCAAACGCAAAAGAAACCTGGGCAGTTACCTTTCGATCGACCGCGCGCGCCGGCGCCCACGTCAATCGTCTGAATGCGTCGGTCGGGCCAGGAGCCTCGCTTGTGCTGCTGGAAGCCTACGTGGGCGAACGCCCCGACTATGTCTGCGAGACCGATATCGAGATCACAATGGGCGAGGGGTCCCGGCTCGAGCGAGTCGTTGTCGCCGACGATGGCGAAGAGGCTGTCAGCATTTCGTCGGCCCGGATCGACCTGTCTCCGGGCGCGCAACTCGATCAGACCGTGGTGACATCGGGCGCACGGCGCCTGCGCCTCGGAACCCGCGTCCGTCACCCTGGCGGGGGCGCCACGGTTCGCCTGGACGGCCTCTATCTCATTGCCGGGCGCCGTCACGGGGACCTGACGACGGTCGTCGTCCACGAGGGCCCGGAAGGACAGACCGACCAAGTAACCAAGGGCGTGGCGGTCGATCAGGGCCGAGGCGTGTTTCAGGGGCGGATCGAGGTCAGGCCAGGCGCGGATCGTACAGACGCCCGCATGCAGCACCGTGCGCTGGTTCTGTCCGATCGGGCCGAGGTCGACGCCAAGCCGGAGCTGGAGATCTACGCCGACGATGTCGCCTGTTCGCACGGCAATTCGGTCGGCGCGCTCGACGAAGAGGCGCTTTTCTACGCCCGGCAGCGGGGCATTCCCGAGGATGTCGCCCGAGCCATGCTGACCAAGGCCTTCCTGGGCGAGGTCGTCGAGCGCATCCGCCATGAGGGCGCGCGCGACGCCGTCCGCCGGTTTGTGGACGCCCTGACGGAGAAGCTCTCATGAGCTTCGATCCGAATTCGGTGCGCCCGGAATTCCCGATCCTGTCGCGGACGGTGAACGACCGACCGCTCGTCTACCTCGACAACGCCGCGTCGGCGCAGAAGCCGCGGGCGGTGATCGACGCGATGCGGGCGGTCATGGAGCGTTCCTACGCCAATGTGCATCGCGGCCTGCATACGCTCGCCAATGAGACTACTGACGCCTACGAGGCGGCCAGGGAGGCGGCCCGGCGTCTGATCAACGCCCCGTCGGCCTCGGAGATCGTCTTCACCAAGGGCGGGACCGAGGCGATCAACCTCGTCGCATCATCCTTTGGCGCCGACTGGGGCGACGGCGACGAGGTCGTGGTGACTGAGATGGAGCACCACGCCAACATCGTTCCCTGGCATTTCCTGCGTGAACGACAAGGCGTGACGCTCCGTTTCGCCCCGATCCTCGACGACGGGCGACTGGATCTCGAAGCACTCTACCGCCTCACCGGGCCACGTACGCGGATGGTGGCCGTGAGTCACATGTCCAACGTGCTCGGAACCATCAATCCGGTTCGGGAGATCGTGGCTGCCGCCCACGCGGTTGGCGCGGCGGCGCTGATCGACGGCTGCCAGGCAATCGTGCATGGCGCCGTCGACGTCGCCGACCTTGACGCGGATTTCTATGTTTTCTCCGGCCACAAGCTCTATGGGCCCAGCGGGATCGGGGTCCTGTACGGCAAGGCTGAGCATCTGGCGGCCATGCGCCCCTACCAGGGCGGCGGCGAGATGATCGACACCGTCACGAAAGAAACGGTCACCTACGCCGACCCTCCCCACCGGTTCGAGGCTGGAACGCCGCCGATCATCGAGGCGATCGGCCTTGGAGCAGCAATCGAATGGCGAGATAATCTCGACCTCACTGCGATCTCAAAACACGAAGCCGCGCTCTACCAGCGGGTCAAGGAACGCATCAACGGAGCCAACTGGCTGACCGAGATCGGTCAGGCGCCCGGCAAGGGCGCGATCTTCGCCTTCAACATGGAGGGGGCGCACGCCCATGATGTGGCCCAGGTGCTCGATCGCTACGGTGTCGCCGTGCGCGCTGGAACCCACTGTGCCGAACCTCTGCTGCGCCGCTTCGGTGTCGGAGCCAGCGTGCGGGCATCGTTCGCCCTATATAATACCCTCGGTGAGGCCGACTCGTTCGTCGAGGCCCTGGAGAAGACACGGACCCTATTCGCCTGATGGATGACGCAGTTCAAACTTCCTCGGCCCTCCCGCAAGCCGAA
>DASXBY010000092.1:0-9589 GCA_036491455.1 Caulobacteraceae bacterium | reverse complement strand
GGCCAGGGCGCGCGCCTCGATACGGTCGTCGCCGACGCCACGCACCTTGACCAGCGCCAGTTCGCGCTCGACGCCGTTGGGATCGCGGGTGACATTCTGCACGTGTCGGGTGGAAACCATCTTCTCCAGCTGGGCCTCGATCTGGGCCAGCACATGCGGCGTCCCGCGGGTGACGATGGTGATGCGGCTGGTGTGCGCGTTTCGGTCCGTCTCGGCGACCGTCAGGCTCTCGATGTTGTAGCCGCGGGCGGCGAACAGACCGACCACCCGGTGCAACACGCCTGGCTCGTTGTCGACCAGCACGGCGAAGGTGGCCAGATCCTCGGCCTCTTCGGCATGGCCCATGTCATAGGCGCTGGCCGGCGCCTCATCGGTCTGTTCGCTCACACCAGCCTCCGTCCGGCTTCGTCGATCGCGCCATCCAGGACGTCCTCGCCCAGCAACATCTCGTTATGCGCCTTGCCGGAAGGGATCATCGGGAAGCAGTTCTCGGCCCGCTCGACGCGGCAGTCGAGCACCACCGGCAGGGGCGTATCGATCATCTCCTCGATGAGGCCGTCGAGTTCGTCCGGGTGCGAAGCGCGCAGGCCCATGGCGCCATAGGCTTCGGCCAGCTTCACAAAGTCCGGCAGGCTGGCCGAATAGGAATGGCTGTACCGCTCCCCGTGCAGCAGCTGCTGCCATTGGCGGACCATCCCCATCCACTCATTGTTGAGGATGAAGACCTTGATTGGCAGGTCGTGCTGGATCGCTGTGGACATCTCCTGGAAGGTCATCTGCACGCTGGCGTCGCCGGCGATGTCGATGACGAGGCTCTTCGGGTGCGCCGCCTGGACGCCGATCGCGGCCGGCAGCCCGTAGCCCATGGTGCCCAGCCCCCCGGAGGTCATCCAGCGGCGGGGCTCGGTGAAGCGGAAGTACTGCGCGGCCCACATCTGGTGCTGACCGACCTCGGTGGTGACAAAGACATCGCGGCCACGGGTGAGTGCGAACAGCCGTTCGATGGCGTATTGCGGCTTGATAACGTCCGTGGACGGACGATACGCGAAGCCGCGCCTGGCTCGCCAAAGGTCGATCTTCTCCCACCAGGGCTTTAGGCGTTCGGGTGACGCTCGCTCGCGCTTGACGGCTTTGACGAGTGCGGCGAGAGCCTCGCCGGCGTCCGCGAGAATACGAACGTCGGCGCGGACCACCTTGCCGATCGAGGAGGGGTCGATGTCGATGTGGATCTTCTTCGAGCCTGGCGAAAAGGCGTCGAGCCGCCCCGTCACCCGGTCATCGAAGCGCGCGCCCACGGCCACCATCACATCGCAATCGTGCATGGCGTTGTTGGATTCAAAGGCGCCATGCATGCCGACCATGCCGAGCCAGGCCGGGTCGTCCGCCGAAAAGGCCCCCAGCCCCATCAAGGTCGAGGTCACCGGCGCGCCTGTCAGCCGAACCAGCTCGCGCAGGGCCTGGCAGGCCTGGGGGCCGGAGTTGATCACCCCTCCGCCGGTATAGAAGATCGGCCGCCGTGCATCGGCGATGAGGTGGGCCGCCTCGGTAATGGCGCGCGGATCAGGCGCTGTCCTCGGCCGGTAATCATGAAGGGGCGGTGCGGCGTCGGGTCCCTGGTAGGCAGCGCTGGCGAACTGCACGTCCTTGGGCACGTCGACGACCACGGGTCCGGGGCGTCCTGACGCCGCGATGCGGAACGCCTCGTGCATGACCCGCGGCAGGTCGGCGACGTCCTTCACCAGATAGTTGTGCTTGGTGCAGGAGCGCGTGATGCCGACCGTGTCGCACTCCTGGAAGGCGTCGGTGCCGATGAGGTGTGTCGGCACCTGGCCAGTGATCACCACCAGGGGAATGGAATCCATCAAGGCGTCGACGATGCCGGTGACGGCGTTGGTTGCGCCGGGGCCGGACGTCACCAGCACCACGCCAACCTTGCCGGTGGAGCGGGCGTAGCCCTCGGCGGCGTGGGTCGCGCCCTGCTCGTGACGGACGAGGATGTGGCGCAGCCGCGGTTCATGGAACAGGGCGTCGTAGATCGGCAGCACCGCTCCGCCCGGGTAGCCGAAAAGCTCGGTCACACCTTGATCGACCAGGGCGCGAACCACGATCTGGGCGCCGCTGAGGATCTCTTCGGCCTGGTCTGCAGGGGCGGTGTGGACGGTCATTGTCGGGACTCTTGGAAGCGGAAGGTCACTGGGGTGAAGGCAAAGAAAAAGGCCCTCTAGGGGCCCTGAATGCGCGACCGACGGCGGAGCGGAGAAGCCTCAGCCCCCCGCTGCGTTCGGTCGCCCGCTAATAAGTACGAGTGCGCGCCCGCGCATCGACATGCTCCGAAATTCTGCCGCGTCGGTGATGCCATTGCGCGCGAGCCTGGTCAAGGCGCGGACTCGCGCAAGATCTTGCCGATTGCGGCGGCGCCCTCACGGGCGTCGGCCCTCGGCCAGTCACCCGCCTGGTGGTTGAACCAGGAAATCTGCCGCTTGGCGTAGCGCCTCGTCTCGGCCTTGGCCTCCGCCAGCGCTTCGGCCGGCGACAGGCGGCCGGCGATCTCGGCGGCGAAGCTCCTGACACCCAGCGCCTTCATCGCAGGCAAGCGGCCATCCAGTCTGCGGGCCACGAGCGCCGCAACCTCGGTGCGGGCGCCGGCCGCGATCATCGCTTCGAGCCTCGCCTCGATGCGGGCATACAGCTCCAGGCGGGGCAGGGTGACGACAACGCCGGACCAGGCCTCGCGCGGGAGCGGTGGAGTAGTGTCGGCCTGCCAGTCCGTAAGGGACCGCCCTGTGGCTTCAAACACCTCGCGGGCGCGGATAAGACGCTGACGGTCGGCCGGGGCTATGCGCTGGGCGGCGGCCGGGTCGACCCGCCAAAGTTCGTCTCGGACGGCCGCCTCGCCAAGCCGGTCGTAGTCGGCCTGGGCCACAGCCCGCACCCCAGCCGGAACGGGCGGAATGGCAGCCAGGCCCCGGGTCAAGGCGCGGAAATAGAGACCCGTGCCGCCGACAACGATCGCTGTGCGCCCGCGCTGAGCGATTCCGTCGAGGGCTGAAAGGGCGGCCGTCAGCCAGCGGCCCGCTGACCAGGCCACGGCGGCATCGGCGATGCCGAACAGATGATGCGGGGCCTGGGCCATGTCCGCCGGCGAGGGGCGGGCGGTGAGGATCCGAAGATCTGCGTAGAGCTGCATAGAGTCGGCGTTGACGATCTCGCCATCGGTCTCGCGCGCCAGGGCCAGGGCAAGCTCAGACTTTCCGCATGCCGTAGGGCCGGCGATCAGCCAGATGGGCGGCAAGACTCAGCGCCCGCTATTTGGATCAAAGGAGACCCGTGGTCTGGGACACGTTCGTGCTCATCAGGCTGGTGGTCCAGCACCGCCGCGACCGCCAGGACGAGGTCGAGCCTCGGAATGCCGGTCTTGCGCGGGTGGGCGTGCGGCCCGTCGGGGCCGGCGTGCAGCGGCGGCTCGGACATCGTTCCTCCAGCCCGCCCTTACCACGGGCGCTGAGTTCGGGAACATTTCGACGCTTCCGGCAGTCTTGACGACTGATCGACAACGAACAAGCGCGAGGTTAGGACAGCCACTGTGCGGAGCAACGCCAGGACAGGGTCTATTTTGCGAGTGGGGTTCGCCGTCCTGGCGTTCATTGCCCTGGCCGTGCTCGTCCTTGTGCCTCCCGGATATATGGTCGGGGGCGCCGACAGATCCGGGCCGGTCCACATCGTCATCTGCACCGGTCATGGGCCAGTGGAAGCCGCCATTGACCTCGGCAAGGCCCCGCCCATCAAGAATGGCAAGGCGAGCGCCCCCTGCGCGCTCTCCGCCCAAGCGTCCGTCGCGCCGATTTCAGCCCCGCCGACGGTCGCGGCCGCCTGGCCGCTAGAGCCCGCGCCGGTCGCCATTCCGCCTTCTAGCGCCTTCGTGGGTCGAGGCCTTGCGGCTCCGCCTCCCGCACGAGGGCCGCCCACCGCTCTTTGATCGACACGCCCGCGCTGGCGAGGAGCTGCGCGTCCCGATCAACTGCGGCGGCCGCGGCCGCCGGGGAGCCCTGAAATGAACAATGCCTCGAGATGGCGCGCCCGCGCTGTCGTTCTCATCGCCGTCCTGGCGCCGTCATCGGCGCTGGCCTGCGCCTGCGGCTGCGGCGTTTTCGACGTCGGCGGCGGCGCCTTCATGCCTGAAACGCCCGGCTCGCGCTTCACCGCCTGGGTTCGCTACAGCTTCATGGATCAGAACCAGAATTGGGCGGGCGACCACAGCGCGCCGGCCTCCGACAATCTGGACAAGGAAATCCGCACCAGCTTCATCACCGTGGGCGGCCAATACGCGATCAATTCCAAATGGTCGGTCTCGGCCGAGCTTCCTTTCTACGACCGCACCTTCCGCTCAACCGACGATGGAACGGTCTTTGGCCCGGCCGGGTCAATCTATCGGGCGCACATCAATGCGCCGGGCGATCTGCAGGTCAGCGTCGTCTACACCGGCCTCGCCTCCGACCTGTCTACTGGCATCGGATTTGGCCTCAAGCTGCCCACCGGCGTCTGGCACAGCCCGCTTGGGCCGCTGGGGGGTGAGGAATTCGATCGCGACACCCTGCCTGGAACCGGCACGACCGACGCCATGATCGAAGGCTATCATTTCGGATCGCTCGACAAGGCCCAGCGACTCAACTGGTTTATCCAGGCGAAGTTCGACGCACCGTTCGCTTCGCGTGCGGGTTATCGCTCAGGCGATGAGGTCGACGCCGCCGCGGGCATGACCTACGAGGTTGGCCGGCTGGGACCGTTCGAGAAAGTGGCCCCCATGCTTCAGTTGATCGACAGCTATCGGGCCCACGACACGGGTCCGCACGCCGACACGCTCAATTCCGGCTACGAGCGGATTCTCATCTCGCCGGGGGTGGAGGTGCGGATGAAGCGCCTGCGCCTCTCCGCCGACGTGGAGTTGCCGATCTATCAGCACGTCAACGCCGCTCCGGCGATCGAAGGGAACAGCGGTCAGCTCGTCGCCCCGGTCCTGATCAAGGTGTCGATGGCCTACGACTTCTGAGCCTTTGACCGCGGCCCCGGATCGGATGCTACAACCGGCGTCAGCGGGGTCGGGGGAGATCGATGAACGCCAATGTGCGCCGGGGAATCATCGGCCTGGCCTTGCTTGCTGCAACTACGTTGGTGAATGGCCCCGCCCAGGCAGAGGCCTCTGCTTCCCAGGCGCTGCACGCGATCCTGGCCGACTACGACGTCTTCTATAACCGCGAGGACCCGATCGGCGCCGGGCAACGCGGCGATCTGGCGGCCAAGGCCCTGTGGCCGGACGATTCGCCGGCCGAGGAGGCCTACCGCCATCGCATGGACCTGGAGTTCAAACGCAGGCTGGACGACGTCCCCGCGGCGGCTCTGAGCGGCGAGGATGCGCTGAACCGCCAACTGCTCGAATCGAGGCTAAGGATCGACATCGAGGGCGACGCCTTCGACGAGGAGCGCATGCCCTTCACCAATGACGAAGGCTTCTTCGTCGCGCCGGGCTACGTCTCCTCGGATACGGTGATCCACAACGAGGCCGAGGCGAAGGCCTGGCTCGCCCGCATCGGCTCCCTTGACCACTATTACCAGACCCAGACCGACAACATGCGCCGCGGTCTTGCCACGGGGTTCGTCAGCCCACGGATCACCGCGACGACGGCTGCGCGGGCGACCCGGGCCGCCGCCGACCTGCCGGTTGAACAGAGCCCGCTACTGGGGCCGTTCGACAAGTTGCCAACCGCCTTGCAAGGCGAGCGCGACGCGCTGCGAGCCGAGGCGTTGGAGCTCATCCGCACTCGGGTCAAGGCGGCCGAGGTGAGGCTCGCCGATTTCTTCCAGAATGAATACCTGCCCAGGTCGCGCGAAAGCCTTGGCACGTCGGAACTGCCGAACGGCCGCGCCTACTACGCATACCGGGTGCGCCGCGAGACCACGACCGACATGGCCCCCGACGAAATATTCGCCCTGGGCCAATCCGAGATTGCCCGCATACGTGGGGAAATGGCCAAGGAGATCGCCGCCAGCGGCTTCACCGGCACGTTCCAGGAGTTCCTGACCAAGCTGCGCACCGACCCGCAATTCTACGTCACGTCCCGTGAAGCCCTGATGGAAAAGGCCAGCCGGCTCGCCAAGCGCGTGGACGGCCAGCTGCCGGCATTCTTCGGCAAGCTGCCCAGGCTTTCCTATGGTGTCGTCGAGGTGCCGCGGGCGATTGAGGATGGATATACCTCGGGGCGGTACAACGAGGGGAGCCCCGAGGCGGGCGTCGCCGGAAAGCTGCTGATCAATACGTCCCATCTCGACCAGCGGCCGCTCTATGAACTGCCGGCCCTGGTCAGCCATGAAGGGGCCCCGGGCCACCACACCCAGATCGCGCTCGCCCAGGAGCTGACAGGCCAGCCGGTCTTCCGTCGCGACAGCGACATAACCGCTTTCGTCGAGGGTTGGGCGCTCTACGCCGAACAGCTCACGCGCGAGATGGACCTTTACCAGACGCCCTATGAGCGCTTCGGCCTGCTCTCCATGGAGATGTGGCGTGCCTGTCGCCTGGTGATGGACGTGGGCGTCCATTGGAAGGGCTGGACGCGGGATGAGGCGGTGGCCTGCCTGAAGGACAACAGCGCTCTTTCGGAAAAGAACATCCAGAACGAGACTGACCGCTACATCGGCTGGCCTGGCCAGGCGTTGGGTTACAAGATCGGCCAGCTCGAGTTCGAGAAGCTGCGCGACAAGGCTCGCGCGACGCTGGGTCCAAGATTCGACTATCGCAGCTTCCACGACGAGGCGCTGGACGAGGGGGCCATGCCGCTTTCGGTGCTCGAGGCGCGGATGGACGCCTGGATCGCCGTTCAGGCGGCCAAGCCATGAGCCTGGAGTGAAGAAGATGATTGTACGGTTGGTGTGCGTTTCCCTGGCGGCCCTCGCCGTCCCGCTGGCGTCCTGGGCGGATTGTCAGATGAGCGAGCTGTTCGAACTGCCGGTGACCATGCAAGGCTTGCGGCCTGTCGTGTCGGCCAAGATAAATGGCGCCGATGCGCGGTTCGTCCTCGACAGCGGCTACTACGAGAGCTGGATAGGTTCCGTCGCCGCCAGCCGCCTGAAGCTGAAGGCCACCCTGGCCATGAGCGACTATCGCATACAGAGCGCCGGCGGCTCTCCCATGGCTAACGTCAAGACGTTTACCCTGGGCGGCGTTAACTTCAGGGACGTGCCGTTCGACGTCGACGAGGTGTCGACTGGAAAGGGAGTCGACGGCGCTATCGGCCAGAAACTGCTGATGATCGGCGACGTCGACTATGACCTGCATGACGGCGTTGTCCGCCTGATGCGGCCGCAGGATTGCGGCCATCAGCCGCTCGCCTACTGGCTGAAGCCGGGCGAGACCTTCGGCGAGGTCGACCTGAGCTCGGGCGGCGTCTTTGGGACCGACTCGACGGCGACCGCGACGATCAACGGCGTCGATCTGAAAGTCGGGTTCAGGACCGGCCTCAGCGTGTCCCTGCTGACCCTGCAGGCCGCCAAGAAGTTGGGAATCAACCTGAACGATCCGGGCGTTGCTCCCGCCGGCGCCATCGACTGGGAGGGCGAACGGGTGAAGATCTGGATCGCGCCGATCAAGAGCTTCGCCTTCGCGGGAGAGGAGATCCGCGACACGAGCCTGCGCGTCACCTCGGCCGATATCACCGGCTATGACCTGATGCTGGGGGCGGACTATTTCGCCTCGCACCGCCTGTACTTCGCCAACGGACAGCACAAACTGTACGTCACCTATGCCGGCGGACCGGTGTTCGCCGCCTACAACGGGGGCGCCAACGAGGGCCGCAAGCCGGAGGCGGCGAAACGGCCGGAAGCTCCGCATACCCCGCCGCCGGTGGCGAATTGAGGTGAACGGCGGAGCCCGGTCCGAACTCCACGGCGGACGCGGCATGAGAGGCCCCGCCCTCGCCGCCGCGCTTGCGACACTCGTAAGCTCTCAAGTCGCCAGAGCTGATTGCAAGCTCGGGATTATCGCGACCCTGCCCGTCACGATGGATTTTGGCAGTCCGGTGATCGAAGCCAAGATCAACGGCGTCGCGGTCAGATTCATCACCGACAGCGGCGCCTTCTTCAGCGTCATTTCCCCGGGGGTTGCGAACGAGCTTCATCTGCGCCTGCAACCAGGGCCTTTCGGCATGTACATGAAAGGAATCGGCGGCAGCACCTCCGACATCGAAGTGGCCGATATCAAGAATTTCAGTCTTGGGAATGTTTCGAACTTCCACGCGGAATTCGCGGTCGCAGGGAGCGAGGCTGGGCCCGGGCTCGCTGGCCTGATTGGCCGCAACATCCTCACCCTCGCCGACGTCGAATATGACCTGGCCGACGGCGTCATCCGGCTAGTTGAGCCAAAGAGCTGCGGTCGGCTTACGCTGGCCTATTGGATCAAGCCCGATCAAAGCTATGGCGAAGTCGACATGGAGTCCGAAGACGACGGCCCCCGCTCCCAAGTCTTCCGTCCTCCGATCCGGGCCTCAGCAAGCGTCAATGGCAAGCGCATTGTTGTTGAGTTCGATTCCGGCGCGCCAGGATCCATGCTGTCGCTCGCGGCGGCCCGCCGCCTTGGACTTGATCCGAACGCCCAAGGCGTGGTTCCGGCTGGCCAGATCGCCGGCGTCGGCCGACATCGGGTCCGGTCATGGATCGCGCCGGTCGACGATTTCGGCATCGGCGGGGAGAACGTTCAGCACACCCGACTGAGGATCGGCGACTTCGAGTTGGATGACGCCGACATGCTGATCGGCGACGACTTCCTCCTGTCCCATCGCGTCTACATCGCCAACAGCCAGCACAAGATCTACTTCACCTATAACGGCGGCCCAGTGTTCATGCTCGAGGTCAGTCCTGCAGAGCCGGCCGCCGTCGCCGCCGGGCCGGAACCGACCGACGCCGTCGGCTTTGCGCGCCGAGCGGCCGCGCGCGCGGCTCGCAGGGACCTTGCCGGCGCAAAATCGGACTACTCGAAGGCCATGACATTGGACGCCAAGGTCGCCGACTATCCTCTCGGCCGTGGAACCGTCGAACGTGAAGCCGGTGACAATCGGTCTGCCATGGCCGATTTGGATCGAGCGCTAGCCCTCGATCCAAACAGCTTGCGTGGCCGCCTTGAGCGAGCCAGCCTTCGCCTGGAAGCCGACGATGACACGGGCGCACTCGTCGATCTGGACGCCGCCGACAAAATGTTGCCGGGAGGGGCGCACGAACGCCTCATCCTGGCGGATCTTTACCTTTCAGTCGGCGCTCCGGACCGGGCGGCGCCGGCCTTCGACGCCTGGGTGAAGGCGCATCCCGAAGACAACAACATGGCGTCGGCGCTGGCCGGTCGTTGCTTCGCTAACGCTCTCGTCGGCGACAGGTTGGAACAAGCGAAGGCTGACTGCGAGAAATCCATGCGTCTCGTGCATGGCGAGGTGTTGGCCTTTGAGGGCCGGGGATACGCGCGACTGCGGTTGGGCGATCTAGACGGCGCCATTGGCGATTTCACCGCTCTTCTCAACGTGCAAAAGACGGCCCCGTGGGCCCTCTGGGGACG
>DASXBY010000091.1:0-3801 GCA_036491455.1 Caulobacteraceae bacterium | reverse complement strand
GGAGCTGGCAAGGCGCGGGGCCAAGGTGGTGGTCAACGATCTCGGCGGCACGGTGGACGGCTCTGGCGGCTCGTCGGAAGCTGCGGCTCACACGGTTGCGGAGATCAAGGCGGCCGGCGGCGAAGCCATCGCCAACGGCTCGTCGGTGACCGACGATGCGGGCGTGGCCCACATGATCGCGCAGGCCATGGACGCCTGGGGGCGGATAGACATCCTGATCGCCAACGCCGGCGTGCTGCGCGACAAGTCCTTCTCCAAAATGGAGATCGCCGACTTCGAATTCGTCCTCGACGTCCACCTGATGGGCACAGTGAAGCCCGCCAAGGCCGTCTGGGAGATCATGCGCCAACAGAACTATGGGCGGATCGTGGTCACCACCTCGTCCACCGGGCTCTACGGCAACTTCGGCCAGACCAACTATGGCGCCGCCAAGCTCGGTGTCGTGGGGTTCATGAACACCCTCAAGCTCGAGGGCCAGAAGAACAACGTCCACGTCAACGCCATCTGCCCGGTGGCCGGTACGCGAATGACCGAGAACCTCATGCCGCCGGAGATGGTCAAACGCCTGGCGCCCGAGTTCGTCACCCCCGGCGTGGTCTATCTTTGCTCCGAGGAGGCGCCGACGGGGGTCATCCTTACGGCCGGCGGCGGGGCCTTCGCCATGGCCAGGATCTTCGAGACCGAAGGCGTGTTCCTGGGCGACCACGCCAGCGTCGAGAGCGTGCGCGACCATTGGGCCCAGATCTCGGACGAGAAGGGCCAGGCCGCCTATTTCGGCGGCGGCGAGCAGACCCAGAAGTTCTTCCGCCGGATGACGACCGCCTAGACGCTTCCATCCGGCGCCGCGGCAATCTTTGCTTGCGCCTGCCTCGGTTGCGGTCTCTGTTAGTTCAAACGCCCGTTGGAGGCGTGAAACGGAAATGCCCAGCCCAGGACGTCCACCCTAGTGACCACGGCGCCTTCAGCCTCCCGCCTCAGCCTTCCCCGCCTTCTCGCTTTCAGTCTGCCGGGATTTTCAGTCGGCGCCCTAGCCGTCGCCCTGACCGTCTACCTGCCGCACTACTACGCCGCCCACTACGGCCTGGCGCTGGCCGCCATCGGCGCGGCCTTCGGCCTCATCCGTTTCGGCGACATGTTCGTGGACCCGCTGATCGGGGTGGCCATGGACCGCACGACCACGCGCTTTGGCCGCTACAAGGTCTGGCTGGCGGTCGGCGCTCCGGTCCTGATGCTGGGCGTCTTCATGCTGTTCGACCCGCCGGGCGGGGTGAGCGTGGTCTACGTGGCCGGCTGGCTGCTCGTCTATTACCTGGGCTTTTCGCTCCTCGCGCTCTCGCACAGCTCCTGGGCGTCGGTGATCGCGGCGAACTACCACGAGCGGTCGCGGACCTTCGGGTCCATCCAGTTCGTCAGCATTCTGGGCGCAGCGCTGGTCCTGGCGGTGCCGGTGTTGCTGGCCCAGAAGAACGGCGCGGGCGGCGCACGCGATGTCCCGGCCATGGGGATCTTCATAGTCGTCGCCATTCCCGTCGGTGTTTTCACGGCCCTGGCCTTCACCCGCGAGCGGATCGCCCGCGATCACCACGCCGTGCGCTTCACGCTGCGAGACTACTGGGAAATGGTGTCCCGGCCGGACATGCGGCGGATCATCATCGCCGACTTCTGCCTAGCGCTGGGGCCCGGCTGGATGTCGTCGCTCTATCTTTTCTACTTCCACGATTCCCGCGGATTCACACTCAAGGAAGCTAGCGGCCTTCTCTTCATTTACATCGCCGCCGGCGTGCTCGGGTCGGCGGGATTGGCGGCCCTGGCACAGAAACTCGGCAAGCATCGCACGCTGCAAGTCGCCAGCACCGGATATTCCCTGGGCCTGATCTCCATTCAGTTGTTGCCAAAAGGAGTCTTCCTCCTGGCCGCCGTGCCCATGTTCTGCCTGGGCTTTCTGGCGTCAGGTTTCCCCCTGCTTGACCGGGCTATGGTGGCCGATGTCGGCGACGCCGTGCGGCTGGAGAAGGGCAAGCAGCGCACCGCCCTGCTCTACGCGATGATCTCCACGACCCAGAAGCTCGCCAGCAGCTTCAGCATAGCCCTTTCCTACACGCTTCTGGCCGCCATCGACTACCAGGCCAAGGAAGGCGCGGCCAACAGCGCCGCGGCGATCCACGGAATGGAGTTGGTCTACATCCTTGTGCCCATCGTCTTCGTGATGCTCGGGGGCGCCTGTTTCATCGGCTACAAGCTCGATTCCCGCCGCCACGCCGACATCCGGGCCCAGCTGGAAGCACGGGACGCGGAACTCACCCAGGCGCCGATACTGGAAAGCCTGGGAGGCGACCATGGCGTAGCAACGCGGGTCGCCAGTTCGAGCTGAAACAGGAGGCGCGCCTATGAGCTCCGCCACCGAACCCCGCGTTGCGTTTCCGACCATCTTTGCCTTCGCCATGCCAGGCGTTCTGCTGGCGGGCGTGCTGTTGGTCTACGGCGTCTATGTTCCGAGATTCTACGCGGGCCTGATCGGCAGCCTGGCGGTGGTGGGCGGCGCGATCGGCGTCGTGCGCCTGGTCGATGTGTTCTTCGATCCGTTCCTCGGCGTCGCCATGGATCGCACCAAGACAGCGGTTGGCCGTTATCGGCCGTGGCTCATCCTGGGCGCGCCGCTTCTGACGCTGGGGCTCTACAAGGTCCTGCTGCCCAAGGGTCACGTCGGCGGCGGTTACCTGATCCTGTGGATGCTGGTCAGCTACCTCGGTGTCTCGATGCTGACGCTGGGGACCGCCGCTTGGACGAGCGTGCTGGCCGTTACCTACGATGAGCGTTCGCGGGTCTATGGCTGGACCCTGGGCCTCGCCGTGATCGGCTCGGACATCCTGCTTCTCTTGGGCAAGTTCACTCACGGGGCGATCACGCTCGGCAAGGCGGCCAGCATGCCGGCCATCGGCATGATCCTGGTCGTCGCCACGCCGATCGCGATTCTCCTCTGCGTGCTCTTCACGCCCGAGCGGCCGGCCGGATCGCGACCGCGGTTCAACGCCAAGGATTACGGGAGCGCGATCAGCCGCCCGACCATGCTGAGGTTGATTGCGGCCGACCTGCTGCTTTCGCTCGGCACGGGCACCACCGGTCCGCTCTATGTCTTCTTCTTCCACGACGCCAAGGGCTTTTCGATCGCCGACGTCGGCTTCCTGCTCATCTTCTACATAGGCGCAACCCTCTTGGGAGCGCCGTTCTGGGGGCGAGTAGCCAGATCGATCGGAAAACATCGCACGCTGCAGATCGCCTGCGTCTGCTACGCCGTGGCCCAGACAACCCTCATGGCCCTGCCGCGGGTCTGGCCCGGCTATCATCTGGCGGACATGGTCCCGACCATTCTGGGGATGTTCGCCGTCGGCTTCACCGCCAGCGCCTTCCTGTTGCTCATCCGAGCGATGGTTGCCGACTACGTGGACGAGGTGCGTCTGGAGGGCGGCCAGGACATCACTAGCCTGTTGTTCTCGCTGGTCACGACCACCAACAAGATCGGCCTGTCGATCACCACCCTGTTCTCATTCTCGATCCTGGCGATGGTGGGCTACAACGCCCGGGAAGGCGCGGTGAACACGCCACACGCCATTTTCGGCCTGGAGATGTGCTACCTCTTCGCGCCGATCGTTCTGGTGTTCCTCGGCGGAGGCCTCTTCTTCGGCTACAAGCTCGACGCCCGCCGCCACGCCGATATCCGCGCCCAGCTGGAGGCGAGCGACGCCGAGGCCGCACCTAACCCGGACATCCTATCCGGTGACGTCTCGGTGGCCGAGCAGGCCT
>DASXBY010000090.1:0-10661 GCA_036491455.1 Caulobacteraceae bacterium | reverse complement strand
GCAAGCGCGTGGCCGTCTGGAGCACCTTGATCGACGCGGGCGATCTCGCTGCTCTCGCTGCCGAGCTCGCCGAGCTTCATTATGATCCGGCCTACGAGCGCGCCCGGCGCAGGGACGAGCGGCCGAGCCTGGCAGAGGTGGAGATGGACGATCTCACGGCCGATCGGCAGGACGAAGCGGCGCGCCGGATCGCGGGCCTCATCGCTCCCCTCGAGGCGCACGCGTGAGCGTCCGCCTGACCTCGCTCGCCCACGGCGGCGGCTGCGGTTGCAAGCTCTCGCCGGCGGTGCTGCGCGAGCTGCTGGCTGACCAGCCGCTCATGTCCGGCTTTGGCGACCTTCTCGTGGGCACCGAGACCGGCGACGACGCCGCCGTCTGGCGCCTCAACGCCGACCAGGCCCTGGTGGCGACCACGGACTTCTTCATGCCGGTGGTCGACGATCCGCGTGACTTCGGCCGGATCGCCGCGACGAATGCCCTTTCCGACGTCTACGCCATGGGCGGGCGGCCGATCCTCGCCCTGGCGCTGGTCGGCATGCCGGTCGACAAGCTGTCGGCCGAGACCATCCGCGCCATCCTGGCCGGCGGGGCCGAGGTCTGCGCCGCAGCCGGCGTTCCAATCGCCGGCGGCCACTCCATCGATAGCGCCGAGCCGATCTACGGCCTCGTCGCCCTGGGCCTCGTTCATCCGGACCGCCTGCTGCGCAATTCTACCGCCTCGGCGGGCGACGTTCTGATCCTCACCAAGCCGCTGGGTGTCGGGGTGCTCAGCGCCGCGCTCAAGCAGGAAAAACTGGACGAGGTCGGCTACGCCGCGCTGATCGCCGTCACCACGAGCCTCAACAGCGTCGGCGCCGACCTCGCCGGCCGGGCGAGCGCGGTGACCGACGTCACCGGTTTCGGCCTTCTAGGCCACGCCCTGGAGATGGCCCGCGGCTCGGGGCTGACCCTGGAACTCGCGCCGACGAGGGTCCCGCAGCTGCCGGGCGTCGAAGCTTTCCTGCGCAATGGCGTGCGCACCGGCGCCTCGTCGCGGAACTGGGCCAGCTACGGTGACGTTGTCGAAGGCTCGGAGGCGCTTGAACCGTGGAAGCTGGATTTGCTCACCGATCCCCAGACGAGCGGCGGCCTGCTGGTCGCGGTTCCACCGGAGCGGGGAGAGGCGACCCTCTCATTTGTGCGCCAGGCGGGCTTTGCCGAGGCCGCCGCGGTCGGCCGGTTCATCGCCGGTCCGTCGAGAGTCAGGATGGTCGAGTGTGTGGATTGACGAAGGAGGGGACGACCTCTAGCTAGAGATTAATCGATAAATCCTATCGGTGAGAGATGGATTTTATTTCGCACATCCAACCGCTCTACGCGCTCTCCGGCCTAGCGGTCGGATTGCTGGTCGGATTCACCGGAGTGGGCGGCGGCTCGCTGATGACGCCGCTCTTGATCCTTCTGTTCCACATTCACCCTTCAACGGCCGTGGGCACCGACTTGCTCTACGCCGGAGCGACCAAAAGTGTCGGCACTGCGGTGCATGGCGCTAGCCGAACGGTGGATTGGGGCATTGTCGGGCGCCTTGCGGCCGGGAGCGTGCCGGCCTCCGCGCTCACGCTGCTGGCGATGGTTCACTTTCACGCCAAGGCTCAAACCGGCCACGGAACTATTACAACCGTTCTGGGTGTGGCGCTGATTTTGACCGCCATCGCCATTCTCTTTCGGCGGATGATCCTGAAATACTTCGCCGACCGTGTTGGCGATTTCGAGCCAGGCCAGCGCACGGGTTTCACCGTCGGGCTCGGCGTGGTTCTGGGCGTTCTGGTGTCCTTGTCGTCTGTGGGCGCGGGCGCGATCGGGATGACCGTTCTTCTGGTGCTTTACCCAAAAATGCCGGCGGCGAAGCTGGTCGGTTCGGACATCGCCCACGCCGTGCCCCTCACACTGCTGGCCGGATTTGGCCACTGGCTGATGGGAGATATCAACTTCTCTCTGCTTGGTTCGCTGCTCGTCGGATCGGTCCCCGGGATCATCATCGGCAGCCTGCTGGCGTCTCGGGCGCCGGAGGGATTGCTGCGAACAATCCTGGCTTCGACCCTGGCGCTCGTCGGCGGCCGGCTGTTTTTCTAGGCCGCGAAATACCTGCGGCCACGGGCCGGCTCCCGGGGGGATATCAGCGCGGCGAAACCACATTTTCGGGGAGGCCGCCCGCATCCGCGCCTGACGCCGCGCCAGTGTTCCGATCGTTGTCCGCGCTCACGCCTTCGACGTCGGCGCGGCAGCGCGCCGAGATCTTGTCGAGGCGCTTCAGGAGGCAGCTGCGTATGCCCGTCCTGTCGGCCCTCAACGCCGAGAAAGTGCAGTGAACAAGGGCGTCATGCGTGCAGGCAGCCCGCCACTCGCGTTCTTGATTCTCCGCCGCGCCCGCGCGGGAACCGCCCGCTACCGCCAACAGGCATGCCAACATGATGGCGCCAGACCGGAATGGCATTCCATCTCCCGCGGGTTCGTGAACGGGTTTCACCTAGGCGCCGGCAGCCCGCTCCACAAGAGCAGAGCGGCAAGAGCCCTAGTGCGACATCAACACCGGCTGAGCGGCGCGGGCGAGCATTGTCTGTGTCGCCCCACCCAAGACCACCTCCCGGGCGCGCGCATGGCCGTAGGCGCCCATGATCAGCAGGTCGGCCGCGAAAGCCTGGCATTCGCCCAGAATCACATCGCCGATCTTTCCGCCGGGCTTGGACACCACCTTTAGCTCGGCGTGAATGCCGTGGCGGGAAAGGTGGCTGAGGAGATGGCCGCCATGGTCCTCGTAGGATGCGCCGTCGCCGTCCTCATGGGCGATCATGACACGGACCTCTTTGGCTGCAGCCATGAAAACGCGGCCGTCGTCCATCGCACGCTTGGCTTCGCGCGAGCCGTCCCAGGCCAGCATGACGCGTTCGAATTTGTCGGTCTTCACCGAGCAGGGCGTCAGCAGGCAAGGCGCGCCGCTGTTGAACGCCAGGGACTCCACAAGGCGGCGCGCGAAAGAGTCATCACCAGGAAGGCCTGCGACCACCAGGTCGGCGAATCTCGCCTGCCGGATCAGCGCCCAGGTCCGCTCCTCCGCTTCGCCGCTTGACCAGCTCCGCGAATGCCCGTGATCGGCGATCGCGGCGCGGTAGGCGGCCTCGATGGGCCCCACCAGGCGATCGATCGCTTTCTGGCCGTTGGCGAGGTCACCGGCTGTCGACAGGTCCGGCGCCGGATAGACGCAGACGCCGTCGACCATGGCCTCGTGCTCGCCCGCCATGCGCGCGGTGATCGCCATTTGCGCCTCGCACGGCTCGCCGGCGCGCCCGACCAGAAGAATGTCCTTGATCCGCATGTCGTCCCTCGTCGAGCGAGACCAGTGACGCACAATGCCCCCAGCGGATCATCCCGATCAATCGCTTGCCGTCTGGCGCGCGCGAATCCGACTAATGAAGATCGCGGAATCCCCGGATTTCCGGGTTAGTCTCTAAAGGCTCGAGGTCGCGGATGTCGATTGGCGAGATCCCGACCGACGCACCACCGCCGCGCGAGGCCCTGGCTGCGGCTTGGCGCCGCCTGAAGACAAACCCTCTGGCCCATGTCGGACCTGGCCTCATCACCGGGGTGGCCGATGACGACCCCAGCGGCATCGCCACCTATTCGCAGGCGGGCGCGCAATTCGGTCTCAACATGCTGTGGACCATGCCGCTGGCCTACCCGCTCATGGCGGCCATCCAGTCCATCTGCGCGCGGATCGGACGGGTCACCGGCAAGGGCCTGGCCGCCAACATCAAGACCGCCTTTCCATCGCCGGTCCTGCGCCTGGTGGTGGGGATGCTGCTCATCGCCAACACCCTGAACATCGCTGCCGACGTCGCCGCCATGGGCGAGGTCTCGGAACTGGTAACCGGCGTCAACCGTCACCTGATGACGATCGTTTTTGTCTTCGTGACCCTGCTGCTGCAGGTCTTCGTCCCCTATCACCGCTACGTCGGCTTTCTGAAGTGGCTGACGCTATCCCTCCTTGCCTATGCCGCCGTGCTGTTCACGGTCCATGTTCCTTGGGGCCAGGTGGCGCTGCGGACCGTGTGGCCGCAGCTGAGTCTCAATGCGGCGACGGCGACGGTCGTGGTCGGGATCTTCGGCACGACCATCAGCCCCTACCTGTTCTTCTGGCAGGCCTCCGAGGAGGTGGAGGACATGCAGGCGAGGCACGGCGGCGCGTTGGCGCTGGGATCGCCGGAGGCCGCGCCTGAACTTCGCCGGATCCGCTGGGACACCTGGAGCGGCATGCTCTATTCCGACGCAGCGGCCTTCTGCATGATCCTGGCCACGGCGGTCACGCTGCATGTGGCCGGCGTGACCGACATCCAGACAGCGGCCCAGGCGGCCAGCGCTCTGCGCCCCCTGGCGGGCGACTTCGCCTTCATCCTGTTCGCGCTCGGCATCCTGGGGGTCGGTCTGATCGGCGTGCCGGTGCTGGCGGGCTCGGGCGCCTATGCCCTATGCGAGGCCATGGGCTGGAAATGGGGCCTCGAGCGCCGGACTCGGGACGCCCGCGGATTCTACGGCGTGATCGCGGTCAGCGTCCTCCTTGGCCTGGTCATCCAGTATTCGCCGATCAACCCGATGAAGGCCCTGTTCTGGAGCGCGGTCATCAATGGCGTCGTCGCCGTGCCGCTGATGGCGGTGATCGTCATCCTGGTAAGCAAGAAGTCCGTCATGGGCCCTTATGTCGCCAGCCGCTCCCTGATCGTCCTCGGCTGGGCCGGAACGGCGGTGATGGGCGTCGCGGCGGCGATGATGCTGCTGCCGCGGTGAGTTCCGGCTGGACGGCCGCGCCGGTCCGACCGAAACAGGACCGATGAAGCCTGTCCGCAACGTCGTCCTCGTTCTGCTCGACAGCCTCAACCGGCACATGCTGGGTTGCTATGGCGGGACCGAGTTCGCCACCCCCAATATCGACGCCCTGGCGGCGCGCTCAGTGCGCTTCACCCGCCACTATGTCGGCTCGCTTCCGTGCATGCCCGCCAGACACGACATCCTGTGCGGCGCGCTCGACTTCCTTTGGAAGCCGTGGGGCTCGGTGGAGATCTGGGAGGACGCGATCACCGCCCGCCTCTCAGCCGCCGGCGTGGTCTCGCAACTGATCAGCGACCATCCGCACCTCTTCGAGCGCGGCGGGGAGAACTACCACACCGACTTCACGGCCTGGGACTACCAGAGGGGCCACGAGGGCGACGCCTGGAAAACCCGGGCCGATCCTTCCTGGGCCGGCGCGCCGGCGTTCGGCCGTCCGCGTATGCCCTACGACAATTCGCGCGGCTGGTTCCGCGGCGAGGCGGACTTTCCAGGTCCCCGCACCCTTGCGGCCGCCGCCCGCTGGCTCAGGGAGAACGCCGGCGCCCACGAGCGCTTCTTCCTGATGGTCGACGAGTTCGACCCGCACGAGCCCTTCGATACGCCCGAACCCTTCGCCAGCCTCTACGACCCCGGCTGGACCGGTCCACACCTCATCTGGCCGCCCTATGTGGTGGGCGGGAAGGCGAAAGGCGTCCTCACCGAACGGGAAGGGGTCCAGGTCCGCGCGGCCTACGGCGGCAAGCTCTCGATGATCGACAAGTGGCTGGGAGAGGTCCTGGCGGCTCTGGACGAGAAGGGTCTGTGGGACGAGACCCTGGTCATCCTCACCACCGATCACGGCCACTACCTGGGCGAGAAGGACATCTGGGGAAAGCCGGGCGCCCCGCTCTATGAGACCATCGCCCGCATCCCGTTGCTGATCGCCGCGCCTGGGCTCGAGCCTGGTGACTGCGAGGCGCTGACGACCAGCGTCGATCTCTTCGCCACTCTGGAGTCGATCTTCGCCCTGCCGCCGGCCCGACAGGCGATACACGGCGTCTCCTTGCTGCCGCTGCTTAACCGCGAGCGCGAGGCGGTGCGCGATCACGTTCTCGCCGGCGTCTGGGGCCGCGAGGTTCACCTGATCGAGAAGGACCGGAAGTACGCCCGCGCCCCGGCCGGGGCCAATGCGCCGCTGGCCATGTACTCCAATCGCTGGTCAACCATGCCGACCCACGTCCTGCCGCAGGCGCGGGAACTGCCGCTCCCGGACGACCGGGCCGTGCTCGCGAGGATGCCCGGCAGCGGCGTGCCGGTGCTGCGCCAGATCTGGGAAGCGGGCGATGCGGTTCCCTACTGGGCCGCGACCCGCTTCCGGGGCAGCGAGCTCTATGACCTTGCCGCCGATCCGGCGGAGGAGAGGAATCTCGCCGGCGGCGCGGAGGAGGTGGAAGCGGCTGGTCGCCTCGCCCGCGCGCTGGCTGAGATCCAGGCGCCGGAGGTTCAGTTCCGACGCCTGGGCCTTTCTCTTCCCCCCGCATCAGGGGGAAGTGGCCCTGCGGAGCTTTAGCGAAGCAGGGACGAAGGGGGGACGGAAACGCCGGCGCGTCCGATCCCCCATCCCGGCCTTCGGCCGGACTTCCCCCTTGTGAAGGGGGAAGAGAACGGCGTGGTTAGCGTGACCGCGTAAGCGCCAGGAAGCGGACGGTGAGCGCCGCCGCCGCCGCCGCCAGGCCCACCGCCAGGCCAATCCAAACCCCCAGCCCCTGCATGTGGAAGGCGTAGGCCAGGATCAGGCACGTCGGCGCGCCGACCAGCCAGTAGGAGCCGCCGGCGATGTACATCGGCGCATGGGCGTCCTTCAGGCCGCGCAGCGACTGGGCCGCGATCACCTGGGCGGCGTCAAACACCTGGAAGGCCGCCGCCACCTTCAGGAAGACGGCTGCCATGGCGATCACCGCCAAGTCCTGCGCCGCCCGCCCGCCGACATAGAGCGAGGCGATCGGTCCGCCCCACAGGGCCATGGCTGCGCCGCACAGACTGATGAAGGCGAGGCCGATGACGTTGGCTGTCAGGCCCGCGCGCCTGGCTGCATGAAGGTCGCCGGCCCCGGCCGCCAGGCCCACGCGAACGGTAGATGCCATGCCCAGGCCCAGCGGCACCATGAAGGTAATCGAGGCGACGTTGAGGGCGATCTGGTGCGCCGCCAGCGAGGTGACGCCGAACGAGCCCATGACCAGGGTCATGACGTTGAACAGCATGGCCTCGAACATCATGGTCATGGCCATCGGCAACCCGAGGCGGAACACCTCCTTCAGCTTGTCGGCCGACAGCCGCCAAAAGCGCGTGAAGATGCGATAGGCGGAAAGCTCGCGGTCGAGCCGGATGAAGGCGGCAAGCGCCAGGAAGCCGAAGACGCTCGAAAGCGCTGTCGCCGTCCCCGAACCGACGATACCCAGGCGCGGCGCGCCGAAGTGGCCGAAGATCAAGGTCCAGCCGACGAGGCCATTGAAGGCGATGGTCCCGGCCATCACCCACATCGTCGCCTTGGGCCGGCCGACGGCGGTTGCGAAGCTGCCGAGCGCCCGGAAGGCCAGTGAGAAGGGCAGGCCCAGCGAGACCATGCGCACGAACTTGCCGGCGTTGTCGGCCAGGACCGGATCCTGCCCCAAAGCGACGAGGATCGCCTTGGTCTGCCACAGCAAGGCGATCATCGGGATCGAGATGATCAGGATCGCCCACACGCCCATGCGCGTCGCCGTACGCACGCCGCCGCGATTGCCCGGCGTCAGGCCACGGATCTGGGCGATGATCGGCGCGACTGCGAACGCCGGTCCGCCGCCGGTGATCCAGGCGAAGTAATAGACCGTGTTGCCGATCGCCGCCGCGGCCAGGGCCATGCGGCTGTATCGGCCCAGCAAGATGACGTCGGTGGTGAACACCGCCATCTGGGCGAGCTGGGTGACGATCAGCGGACCGGCCAGCACGAAAAGCGCCCGCGCTTCATCGAGCGAGGGCCAGGCATGACGGCGCGCCGCCGGAGACCGTCCAGCGGGGCTCAGAACGGTCTCTTCGACGGACTCGGTCGCGGCGGACTGGGTCACGGCTTGGGCCTTCAGGTCAGGTCCCGAACCAAGCGGCGCCGGATGAGTTGGGGGCGGATATGAAAAACCCCTCCGGAGCTGCCTGGCTCGGGAGGGGTGGAACGCTTTGGCTTCCTTAAATGTGGAATCCTTAGGCGGCGATCTCCTCGCGAGCGGCCTTGACGGCGCCGCACGGCGCCATCCCAGGCGTGGTGTTGAACGAAAGCAGGATCATGGGTCTCGGGCGCTCGCTCGAAGTCGAATCTGGAGGGCGGCTTGCTACGCTGGGGGGCCCGCCAAGTCAATCGCGGGAGAGCCTCGACGGCGGCCTGTTTGGCTTGTTCGGGCCACCGCGCTAGTTTTGCCACACTGAAGCAGAGCGGCGGAGGCGGACATGGCGGAAACTGTGCTGGTGACCGGCGGCTCGGGCTTCATCGGAAGCTGGTGCGTGATCGAACTCCTGCGCCGTGGCTACGACGTCCGCACCACGGTCCGGGACCTGAAGAGCGAGCCAAAGGTGCGGGCCCTGATCGGCGCTCTGACCGACTCCGGCGACCGGCTCTCCTTCTATCAGCTCAACCTGCTCAGCGACGAGGGCTGGGACGCGGCCGCCGCCGGTTGCGACTACATGCTGCACGTCGCGTCGCCGATCTCGATCGCCGAGCCGAAGGACCCCAATGAGCTGATCGTCCCGGCGCGCGGCGGCGCCCTGCGGGCGCTCGGCGCGGCGATCAAGGCCGGCGTGCGGCGGGTGGTGATGACCTCGTCGGTAGCCGCCACCGGGCGGGGCGTCGACTCGCCGGACGGGGTGGCTGACGAGAGCAACTGGACCAACGGCGACGATGTCAGGGTCGGCGCCTATGGCCGCTCCAAGACCCTCGCCGAAAAGGCCGCCTGGGAGCTGATCCGCGCGGCCAACGCCACGACCACGCTCACGACCATCAATCCGGCCCTGGTGGTCGGGCCGGTGCTCAGCGACGACTTTTCGGGCTCGATCGAGGTCGTCCGACGGCTGATGGCCGGCCAGGTTCCGGGCGTGCCGCGGCTCGGATTCAATATCGTCGACGTGCGCGACGTCGCCGACCTGCATATCCGCGCCATGACCAGCAACGCGGCGGCGGGAGAACGCTTCATCGCCGCCGGCGAGTGGGCCTGGATGTGGGACGTCGCCCAGATCCTTAGGCGTCGTCTGGGCCCCGAAGCCCGCAAGGTGCCGACGCGCAAGGCGCCGGACTTCGTCCTGCGGCTGGCCGGGCTTTTCGACCGCGACATCGGCGCGGTGGCCGGCAACCTCGGGCGCAAGTACGACTATACGTCGCTGAAAGCCCAGGACCTGCTTGGATGGCGGCCGAGGCCGATGGAGGACACCATCGTCGACTGCGCCCGAAGCCTGATCGCCGCCGGGGCTGTGTGAACGACGCTATCACGCCACCTGGGGTCGCCAGGCGATGAGGCCTTCGGTGCGGGCCCTGACATCAGGGGCGGCGAGGCAGGTGGCGACGGCCTCGTAGCCCGGTGAACCGGGATAGGGGGCGACACGGCTCGGCGGGCTGTGATTGGCGGGACAGAGCAGGATCGCCTCTTCGGAACCGACAACGGTCAGGTCCAGGATCGCGCTCGACCGGGTGAGCAGGAAGAGCGGCCGCCCGCTCGGCCGCCGACGCAGATGAGCGATCAAGGCCTCTTGGGCGACCTGGTCCAGCCCATGCTCCACGACGTCGACGACCAAATAGGCCCAATCCTCGGCTTCCAGCGCGGCGAGCAGAGCCGTTAAGGCGTTAGAGGCGGGAGCGCCCTCCTCGGCGAGCCAGGCCAGGGCCTGATCGACCCGGGTCTTGAGGGCCGGGTCGGCCGCCAACTGCGCCCGCGCCGCCGCACCGTCATCGGCCAATCGCTCGAGGCCCTGGAAGGCGCCGCCGGGCAGAGCCTCGGCCAGACGCATCGCCAGGCGGGTCTTGCCGCTGCCCAGGGGGCCGACGATGTAGTTCAGCGACCTGACGTCGCGCACTTCGAAGCGCTCGCCGCCCCACGGCCAGGGAAGGTCGAACTCGGCGACGACGGCGGCGGGAGGATCGATCAGGCGGAGCAGCTCCGCCGCCGCCGGCGCGCGCCCGGCCGCGAGGTCGACCCGCAGGCTCCGGACCTTCTCCACGACGCCGACCATCTGGTGCAGGCGCGCTTCCAGCGCCGTCTGGTGCGCGGCCAGGGCGCCCTCCAGTCCCCGGACATCGCCTTCGAGAACCCGCGCCACCTCGGCAAGGCTGAGGCCCAAGGCCCGAAGAGCCGCGATCTCGGCGAGGCGGGCCATCTCGTCGGGGCCATAGGCCCGCCACCCCGCGGTCGTGCGCGCGGGCGCCACGAGCCCGCGCTGCTCGTAAAGCCGCAACGCCTTGACTGAGACGCCGAGCCGTCTGGCGGATTCGGACGGGTTCAGGAATGGGGTGCGAGAACTCACGAATCACCTCGTTTGGACTGACCGTCGCTCTTATCGGGGCGTCCCCAGGGGCCAGGTCAACCCGGCCCCGCAGCGGCGGCCCGGGCATGTATACCCGGGTCCTAGCCGCGGCCGATGAACGGCATCTTAGTCGCCATCACGGTGATGAACTGCACATTGGCCGAGAGCGGTAGGGCGGCCATCATCAGCACCGCCTCGGCCACAGCCGTCACGTCCATGACCGGTTCGGGCGCCACCCGCCCGTCCGGTTGCAGCGCGCCCTTGGCCAGGCGCTCGGTCATCGG
>DASXBY010000089.1:0-5915 GCA_036491455.1 Caulobacteraceae bacterium | reverse complement strand
TCCGCCGTGAGCAGGCTTGGGACAAACAGGGCGAATGCGCCGATGCGCACCCCAAGGCGCCTCAGCTGGCGCCGCTCGGCTCGGCTCAGCGCCGCCACCTCGGTCTCGACCTCCCGCCGGGCCAGGGTTCCGCCCGCTTCGACCATGCGCCAAGCGACGCCGCGGGCCAGACCCTGCATGCCGCCCTCGCGCACCGCCTGGGATAGCCGCCACAGCGGCGCCCAGCGTCGGCGGGTCTCGGCGGCGGCGAAGGCCTCCAGCCGGCGGGCCGCCCGCTCCCTGGCCGGTGCGGCGCCCAGGTCCGTCAGGAGCCGTACAGCCGGGCTGAAGGGATCGGCCAGAGTCACCGCCCCAGCCGCCTGGCCGCGCCATAGTACCAGGCCGCCGGAGTCGAGCGCGAAGGCCTCGTCCTTGTCCGACGCCAAGGCGCCCAGCCGGCGATTGATCTCGGGCCCGACCACGCGCTCGGCGGCGCGGCGCAGGGCCTTCTGCTCGAGGACACTGGCGCCCCGCGCAGGGTTGAAGGCGAGGCCGGAGAGCCGCCCTACCGCGAAGCCCTCGACGGTGACCACGCCATCGGAGCCTACCCCGGCCAGCAGTTCGCGACGGGCGCCCAGGCCGCGGATGAGGGCGCTGGTTCGCTGATCGACGAAGCGGGCCATCAGCTTTTCGTGCAGGGTGTCGGAGAGGCGATCCTCGAGAGCGCGGGTGCGTTCGCGCCAGTGGACGGGATCGGCCAGCCAGTCGGGCCGATGTGCGACGTAGGCCAGGGTGCGAACGCCCGCCAGGCGCGTCGACAACGCCTCGATCTCGCCGTCCAGTCGGTCAATGCGAGCGAGGCCCTCCGCCATCCATTCCTCGGGGATTCGCTCGCCCGGGCCGGTCAGGTGGAGGAACAGGTCGCGCGTCAGGCGCAGGTGATCCTCAAGGGTCGTCTTGCGGAAATCGGGCGTCTGGCACGCGTCCCAGAGCCTCGCCAGGGCCGCCCGACCGCAGGCGCGCCGGGTCACGCCCTCGTCGGCGGCGAGTTGGCGGAGAACACGCTCGTCGAGCGCCTCCTCCGACGATCTCAGCCCCATGCGCCCGGGCGGGGCGGCCAGGGAGGCGAGCAGCGCGGGAAGGTTTGCGAAGTCGAGATCGCTGTTGCGCCACAGCGCCGCCTCAACTGGATCGAAGCGGTGGGCCTCGACCGCCTCGACCAGCTCGGGATCCATCAGTTCGCAGCCGGCGGTGACGCCGAACGTGCCGTTGGACAGGAACCGGCCGGCGCGGCCGGCAATCTGGGCGACCTCGTGGGCGTGGAGCGGGCGGCGGCGCTTGCCGTCGAACTTCGCGAGTCCGGCGAAGGCCACATGGTCGACATCCATGTTCAGGCCCATGCCGATGGCGTCTGTGGCCACCAGGAAGTCGACCTCGCCTGACTGAAAAAGAGCCACCTGGGCGTTGCGCGTGCGCGGCGAGAGCGAGCCCATGACGACGGCCGCGCCGCCTCGCTGCCGACGGATCAGTTCGGCGATGGCGTAGACTTCCTCCGCCGAGAAGGCGACCACGGCGCTGCGGCGCGGGAGGCGGCTGACCTTGCGCCCGCCAGCCCAGGCCAAAGCCGAGAATCGCTCGCGCGAGACGATCCGCGCGTTTGGCAACAGACGGCGGACCAGGGGGGCCATGGTCGCCGCGCCCAACAGCATGGTCTCGCTGCGGCCGCGGGCGTTGAGCATGCGGTCGGTGAAGACGTGGCCGCGCTCGGGATCGGCGGCGAGCTGGATCTCGTCGATCGCGACGAATTCCACGGGCGCGCCGAGCGGCATGGCTTCGACCGTGGCCACGAAATAGGCCGGCCGGGGCGGCGTGATCTTTTCCTCGCCGGTGATCAGCGCCACGCTGCGCGCCCCGCGAACGGCCGCCACCCGGTCGTAGATCTCGCGTGCGAGGAGCCGCAGCGGCAGGCCGATCATGCCGCTGGCGTGGCCCAGCATCCGCTCGACGGCGAGGTGGGTCTTGCCGGTGTTGGTGGGGCCGAGGACGGCGGTCATGTCGCCGGAAGCGTGACCGTTAAGGGGCATGGTTAACGTCCGCGAACAGGAGCGAAACGAATCATGACCGAATCGCTGACCTCCCTCGATTCAGCCTTTGTTCCCTACAACCTGTTGTATATGAAGTTGAATTAACCACAATCAAGGCGTTCCACTCCGGGTCGCGCGATTGAACTCCTTAATGCGCCGGCGCATGGTCGCACACCTGACGAAGAGGCGTGCGGCGATGGGAAGGTTCGCTCTCGTTGTATCGGCCCCGCTGCTGCTCGCAACCCCCGCGGCGGCGCAGATGATGGGATCGATGATGGGCGTCCCGCCTCAGCCGAGCTCTGCTTACCCGAGCCCTGTCAATCCCACGGGCATGAATTCAACACCGGTGGTCACCTATGATCCGGCGACCCATGAGCGGATCACCTACAGCCTCAGCCGCGAGAGCGGCGGCTTCATCGAGGGCGTCAACATCGAGACCCATAAGGCCTGGCATGCCGATGTCCGGGCGGACCGATCGATGACCGGCAAAGACGCGGACGGCGACGCCTGGAAGTATGACTACCGCACCAAGACCTACACCAACCTCGCCACAGGCCGAACTTGCGTCAGCGCCAATCTGCGGCACGTCTGCGGCTCGTGAAGCACATTCTCCTCGTGATTCTGCTCGCGGCGGTGGGCGGCGCATGGGCTGAGCCGGTCGCCAAATGGCTGAGCCTGCCTGCGCCCGCGGCCATGCCGCCGGCCGCATCGCGCGGCTACATCGCCCACGAAGGCGCCCGTATCTATTACTCGACCTATGGCGCGGGCTCGCCGGTGATCCTGCTGCACGGCGGTCTCGCCAGCCAGATATACTGGGGAAACCAGGTCCGACCCCTCGTGGCCGACCATCATCGGGTGATCCTGATCGACAGCCGCGGCCATGGCCGCAGTAGCCGAGATTCGCGGCCCTACACTTATGAGCTGATGGCCTCGGACGTCGTCGCGGTGATGGACGCCCTGAATATGAAGCGCGCGGCGGTGGTCGGATGGAGCGACGGAGCGATCATCAGCCTGGTCATGGCCCTCAAGGACCCCGATCGCCTCACCCGCGTTTTCGCCTTCGCCGCCAACATGGACCCAAGCGGCGTCAAGCCGGACACCGAGACCAACCCGACCTTCGCCCGATTCATCCGCGAGGCGGCGCTGAGCTATGCTCGCCTGTCACCGACGCCCAAGGGCTACGCCGACTTCACCGCCGCCATCGAGAAGATGTGGGACACCGAGCCGCACTATTCAGCGGCTGATCTGGCCAGGATCCACACCCCGACGGCCATCGCTGACGGCGATCATGACGAGGCGATCAAGCGCCAGCACACCGAATACCTGGCGAGGTCAATTCCGGGCGCCAGGCTGATCATCCTCAAGGACGTCAGCCACTTCGCCATGCTGCAGGATCCGGCGCAATTCGACGCGGCGGTGATCGGTTTCATCGACGGGCGTTAGGCCTGCGGCCGAAACGCGCAATGGGCCCTATGGCCGGTCCCTTTTTGGCAGGGCCGCGACCTCGGCCGGGGACAGCTTATGGATCGATGATATGGGGCAGATCATCCGCATTCCCGTCTCGTTGAAACGGATGGTGGCGTCGAGCGGCTTGCAGATCCAGGCGCTGGTGGGCGAGCCCTGCAGCGCGAAGGCGTTGCGGAAGGTAAGGCCGGTGCAGGTGTTCATCGTCCCCAGCCGCCAGATGTCCTTGACGCCCACGCGCACATAGACGGTGCGGTCGTTGGGCGCGGAAAAGCCGTTGATATTCCGCTGCAGGAAGCAGGGGTCGGCCGAGGCGGCGCCGGCCGAGGCGAGGACTGCGCCAAGCGCCATGGGGGTCAAGAGCCTGAACGCGTTCATTTCGTGCTCCGTGGTTGCGTCTCTTGAATCCGGTTGGACGTGGTCCGGTTCATATCGGCGCGCGTTCGCGCCAGCCTAGCCTGGCGCAGGCTTTACCTCGATCACGACATAAACGTTCCGGGTGGGCATGTAGTTCTTGTAGGTCACGTCGAACGTTGTCAGACCCGTCTTGGCGTCGCCGTTGCGACCGGCAATGCTTAGGCGCTGATCGCTGATCGCGACAAGCGGCCGACGCCTTGATCTCGGCGGCTTTCGCGCGTCAGTAGGTGGCGAGGGCGGGGGCCAGGGAGACTTCAGCGATGGATGACGCAGGCGCGACGATCCGCGAGGTGATCGAGTTGTGGCCGGATGGGCCGCCGACCAAGGGGCCGGACCTGGTCGAGCTCTCCGAGCGCCCACTGTTTCCGACCGGCGACACGGTCGGTCGGCTGCGCAACGTTTCGAACCCGACGATCACCGTCTACCGGCCGGCCACGGCCAACGGCGTGGGCGTCATCGTCGCCCCGGGCGGCGGCTGGCGAGTGGTCATGTGGGAGCACGAGGGATCGAGCGTTGCGGAGTGGCTGGCCGAACGCGGCTATACTGCCTTCCTTCTCAAGTACCGCGTGGCGCCCACCACCCCCGACTTGGAGCGCTATGAAGCCGAGTCTTTGGCGATGATGACGGCCTTGAGCGCGCCGCGCGCTGCCGCCAAGGCGGCGCGGCATATCGACGAGATTCTCAAGGACGAGACCACCCGCCTTGGCCGCGAGCTTCAGGTCGAGGACGGCCGCCGTGCACTGCGTCTGGTGCGCGAGCGGGCGGCGGAGTTCGGCGTCGATCCAGGCAAGATCGGCATGATCGGCTTTTCGGCCGGCGCCTTTCTGTGCGTCGATGTCGCTCTCGCCGAACCGGGCCTGGCTTTCATCGCCCCGATCTATGGCGGCGATGTCGCCGGCAGGCCGATACCGGCCGACGCGCCGCCGCTGTTCACCTGTCTGGCCCTGGACGACCATCTGCTCTTTCGCATTGTCGAAGGCGCCTACTACGACTGGTCGAACGCCGACCGCCCGGCCGAAATCCACGTCTTTCGCCGCGGGGCGCACGGGTTTGGAATGCTCAAGCAGGGCTTTCCATCGGATGGCTGGATCGACCTCTTCGGCGCCTTCATGGCCGACCTGGGCCTGAAGTAGCAGGGCGCGAAGAGCGGTTATGGACTCCCCTGGGCGCTCGCAAAGCGCCGCGGCGCCCGACCTGCCCGATGGCGCGCGCCTGCATCCGCTTAACCGCGACTTCCATTGGCATGATCGTCCGCGGGCGGGCCTGCGGCGGCTTACGCGGCCCCAGGTCGAAGCCTTCGATCGCGACGGCTTCTTCGTCTTCGAGGACGCTTTCACACCGGCTGAGATCGCCGCGGCGACGGCGGCCATTGATCCGCTGGAGAAGCAGACCGACGACTTCGTTCGCGACAAGAAGGGCGGGCGCCATGTGCTCAGCACCACCGGCGCCATCACCTTCACCGCCCACATCGTTGGCCGCTCGGCCGTCCTGGCCGGCTTCGCCCGCCACCGGGTGGTGAAGGACCTCTGCTTCGATCTGATCGGCCCGGACGTGCGCCTCTACTGGGACCAGTCTGTCTACAAGAAGTCGGAGAAGCTCCAGGAATTCCCCTGGCACCAGGACAACGGCTACACCTTCATCGAGCCGCAGCAGTACCTCACCCTGTGGATCCCCCTGGTGGATGTTGACGAGGAAAACGGTTGCCCCTGGATCGCGCCGGGCCTGCATCGCCTGGGCACCCTGGCGCATGAGGTGAGCCCGACCGGACTTGTCTGCCTGAGATCCGCTTCGCGAGCGGTGGCTGCGCCGGCAAAGGCCGGCGACATCGTGGTCTTCTCCTCTCTCGCGCCACATCGCACCGGGCCGAACCTGAGGTCGGGAACTGTGCGTAAGGTCTACATCCTGCAGTACGCGCCGGAGGGAGCCATGACCCGCCTGCCCGACGGCCGGGTGCTGGCCCAGACCGATCCG
>DASXBY010000088.1:0-3760 GCA_036491455.1 Caulobacteraceae bacterium | reverse complement strand
CTGGCACCGGATCCTGGCCAAGAAGGGCTGGTCGGCGCCGTCCTGGCCGCTCGAGTGGGGCGGAACCGGCTGGACGCCGACCCAGAAGTACATCTGGTCGGAGGAACAGGCGCGGGCAGACACCATCGCCATCCTGCCCTTTGGCGTCTCCATGCTTGCGCCGGTGCTGTGGACCTTCGGGACCGAGGAACAGAAGCAGCGCTTCCTGCCCGGCATTCGCGACGGTCAGGTCTGGTGGTGCCAAGGCTATTCGGAGCCCGGCGCCGGCTCCGACCTCGCCTCGCTCAAGACCAAGGCCGAGCGCATCACCGGCGACGACGGCAAGGAATACTACCTCGTCAACGGCCAGAAGACCTGGACGACGCTGGCTCAATTCGCCGACTGGGGCTTCTTCCTGGTCCGCACCGACCCCAATTCCAAGCCCCAGGCCGGCATCAGCTTCCTGCTGATCGACATGAAATCCCCGGGCGTGACGGTCCGGCCGATCATCACCCTGGAGGGCGGGCACGAGGTCAACGACGTCTTCCTCGATAACGTCAAGGTGCCGGTCGAGAACCGCATCTTTCATGAGAACCAGGGATGGACCTGCGCCAAGGCGCTGCTGGCCCACGAGCGCTCCGGTATCGCCGGCGTCGCCCGCTCCAAGCGTGGGCTTGAGCGCATCCGCGAGGTCTCGGCGACCGAGCGGGCCGACGACTCCGGGCCGCTGCTGGGCGACGCCTTCTTCCGCCGTAAGGTGGCCGAGCTGGAGATCGACCTGACGGCCCTGGAGTTCACCGAGCTGCGCACGCTGGCCGGCGAGAGCTCCGGCAAGGGGCCGGGCCCGGAGTCCTCGATCCTCAAGATCAAAGGCACCGAGATCCAGCAGCGCCTGACCGAACTCGCCCTGGAGGCGGCTGGCCACTATGGCGCGCCCTATCTGCGCGGCCTGCCGCACAACGTCGGCCCGATCGGGCCGACCGAGGCGGCCGGCGTCGCCGGAGCCTACTTCAACACCCGCAAGACCTCGATCTACGGCGGCTCGAACGAGATCCAGCGCAACATCATCGCCAAGATGGTGCTGGGCCTCTAACCGCTTTCCAAGGACGGATCATGGATTTCAGCTTCACCGAAGAGCAGACCCTGCTGCGCGACACTGTCGCGGCCTACCTCGCCGACAACTACGACTTCGACAAACGCCGCGCGGCGGTGGCCTCGGCGGCCGGCTGGCGGCCGGAGGTGTGGAAGGCCCTGGCCGAGGAGCTCGGCATCCTGGGCGCCTCGTTCAGCGAGGAACAGGGCGGTCTGGGCGGCGGCCCGACGGAGGTGATGGTGGTGGCCGAGGAGCTCGGCAAGGCCCTGGTGGTCGAGCCCTATCTCGGCACGGTGGTGATCGGCGGCGGGTTCCTGAAGCGCGCCGGCGGACCGCTGGCCGACGACCTGATCGGCCGGATCATCTCCGGCGAGGCCCGCTTCGCCTTCGCCTCGGCCGAGCCCCAGGCCCGCTATTGCCTCAGCGACATCACGCTCGAGGCGAAGAAGGACGGCGCCGGCTGGACGCTGAACGGCGCCAAGGCGGTGGTCGTGGGCGCGCCCTTCGCCACCCACCTGATCGTCACCGCCCGCACCGGCGGTGCGCGCCGCGATGCCGGCGGCGTCTCGATCTTCGTGGTCGAGAAAGGGGCCAAGGGCGTCAACGCTCGCGACTATCCCACCGTCGACGGCAACCGCGCCTCGGAGATCGCCTTCGAGAACGTGGCGCTGGGCGCCGAGGCCCTGCTGGGGACGGCGGGCGAGGGCCTGCCGATGATCGAGGCGGTGGTCGACGAGGCCATCGCGGCCACCTGCGCCGAGGCCTGCGGGGTGCTCCGCAAGCTGCACGAGGGCACGCTGGAATACACCCGCCAGCGCAAGCAGTTCGGCGCGCCGATCGCGTCTTTCCAGGTGCTGCAGCACCGCATGGTCGACATGTTCATGGCTTTCGAGCAGGCCGTTTCGATGACCTACATGGCCCACATCAAGCTGGCCGAGCCGGCGGCGGAACGGGCCAAGGCCGTCTCGGCCGCCAAGGTCCAGATCGGCCGCGCCTGCCGGTTCGTCGGCCAGAACGCCATCCAGCTCCACGGCGGCATGGGCATGACCGACGAGATGGCCATCGGCCACTACTTCAAGCGCGCCACGATGATCGAGGGCCAGTTTGGCTCGGTGGACCATCACCTGGCCCGCTACGAGGCCCTCGCCTTCGCCAAGGCGGCGTGACCGAGGTGCGCCTGATCCAGGCGCCCTCGCCCAATTTCGACGCCCGGCGCGC
This sequence comes from Caulobacteraceae bacterium, assembly GCA_036491455.1. Taxonomy (GTDB): domain Bacteria; phylum Pseudomonadota; class Alphaproteobacteria; order Caulobacterales; family Caulobacteraceae; genus Acaudatibacter. The sequence continues at coordinate 1,470 of DASXBY010000088.1, read as the reverse complement.
GCCGCCGGACATGCTCATCCTGCACTATACGGGCATGGAGACCGGCGACGCGGCCCTCGATCGGCTGCGCGATCCGGCGGCCAAGGTCAGCGCCCACTACCTCGTCGAGGAGGACGGCCGGGTCTTCGCCCTGGTCGATGAGGCTCGGCGGGCCTGGCACGCCGGCGTTTCGTCGTGGCGCGGCGAGACCGATACCAACGCCCGCTCGATCGGTGTGGAAATCGTCAATCCCGGTCACGAGTTTGGCTATCGGCCCTTTCCAGACAAGCAGATCACCGCTGTTCTCGAACTGTTGAATGAGGCGCGGGGGCGTTGGACGATCGAGGACGCCCTGATCCTCGGCCACTCGGACGTGGCGCCGCGGCGCAAGCAGGATCCGGGCGAGCTCTTCCCCTGGAAACGGTTGGCCGAGGCCGGTCACGGCCTCTGGGCCGAGCCGGCGCCGGCGCCCGGGCCGGTCCTGACGCCCGGGGAGACCGGGCTCGGGGTGCTGGCCCTGCGGGGGGCCTTGCGCCGCCTGGGCTACCACGTCGCCGCCGACGGGGCCTACGACGAGGACCTCGCCACCGTCGTCGCCGCCTTCCAGCGGCACTGGCGGCCGGACCGCTGCGACGGCCTCGCCGACGGCGAGACCCGCGCCCGCCTGACCGCCGTCCTGCGCCTGGCCAGTGCATGATCACCCCTGACCCGGATCTCTCAGAAGATCTCAGGATACAGACAGAAGATTTTGAACTAACGCCTCTTTACCATGGTGACGCCGGGGACCTCTTCGCCGAATTCTCGGACCCCGCTGTGGTCGAATTCATGGACATCGAGCCGCTCGAGACGGCGGACGAGGCGGCCGCGATCATCGACTGGGCGCAGGGCCAGCGGGCGCTGGGGGCCGGGGTCCGCTGGGCGATCCGGCGGCGCGGGGGCGGGGCCTTTGCGGGCACCTGTGGCTTCAATCGCATCATCCTTGAGCGCGGCCGCCGGGGTGAAATCGCCTATGACCTCACGCGCGCGTGGCAGGGGCGCGGCGTCATGGGTCAGGTGCTGCCGGCGGTCATCGCCTTCGGCTGGGACCGGCTCGGCCTCCATCGCCAGGAGGCCCTGGTGACGCCCGGCAACGCGCGGTCCTGCGCCCTGCTCGAGCGGCACGGCTTCACCCGCGAGGGCGTGCTCGCCGGCTACGGGTTCTGGAAGGGGCAGTTCTGGGACCAGATCGTCTATGGTAGAGTTGTGGACCACGCTTGAGGTTCAAGCCGAGAGAACCCCCATGGCGGCCGTCCGCTCGTCACGCGACATCATCATCCAGACCCCGAATCTCGAAGACGCACGAGCCTTCTACGAAGGCGTCCTCGGATTTGCCGTCGTCATGGACGAGCCGAAGATGATCGGATTGGAGACCGGATCGATCCGCCTCTATGTCGAGGAACGCGAGGCGCATCCAGCGACGCTCGATTTCCTGACGGCCGATTTCGAGGACCT
>DASXBY010000087.1:0-7536 GCA_036491455.1 Caulobacteraceae bacterium | reverse complement strand
ACCTACGCCACCTGGTGGATCCGTCAGGCGATCACCCGCTCGATCGCCGACCAGGCGCGGACCATCCGTATCCCGGTGCACATGATCGAGACGATCAACAAGATCGTCCGCACCTCGCGCCAGATGCTGCACGAGATCGGCCGCGAGCCGACGCCGGAAGAACTGGCCGAGAAGCTGGCCATGCCGCTGGAAAAGGTCCGCAAGGTCCTCAAGATCGCCAAGGAGCCGATTTCGCTCGAAACGCCCATCGGCGACGAGGAAGACAGCCACCTGGGCGACTTCATCGAGGACAAGAACGCCGTCCTGCCGATCGACGCGGCCATCCAGTCGAACCTGCGCGAGACGACGACCCGCGTCCTGGCGTCTTTGACGCCCCGTGAAGAACGCGTCCTGCGCATGCGCTTCGGCATCGGCATGAACACCGACCACACCCTTGAGGAAGTCGGCCAGCAGTTCAGCGTCACCCGCGAACGCATCCGCCAGATCGAGGCCAAGGCGCTGCGCAAGCTGAAGCACCCGTCGCGGTCCCGAAAGCTGCGCAGCTTCCTCGACAGCTAGGCGCTGGGGATGATCCGGACCCTGATCATCCTCTTCGTTCTTGCCGGCGCCGCACAAGCTGCCGAGCCCAAGTCCGACGCGCCGGCGCCCATCAGGATCGCCTTGTCGGGCGCGGACCTGCGCGCCGCCCTTGACCAGGCGCAGACGACGCCGAGCGCTTTAGAGCGGCCCATCGAGCCCAAGACGGCTGTTGATTGGCGCGTCAGCGACAGTGGCGCAAAGGCCCAGGCCGGATACCTCTGTGGCATCGGCGGTATCGGACCGGATTCCGAGCCGATCCCTGGCGGCCCGGCTTCGGTGTACGGTCACGCAGGCACCTTCCTCGGCGCGGCGCTGGCCGTCCCGCTGCCTTAGGCGAGTGCCGCGTAGACCTGCTTCTGGAAGACGGGCAGGGCCAGCCGCGCGCCCATGCGCGGCGAATTGGCGATCTGGATTACCGCTTCCGGGCCCAGGGGCATGGAGTTCTGGATCAGGTAGATGAGGATCAGATCCTCGGCCGGATCGTCCTGCCACCAGGTGCCGAAGGCGCCGGGCCAGCCGAACGAGCCCTCCGAGCCGGCCCCCATCCAGGCGTGCTTCTCGGCGTCCATCACCACCGACAGGCCGAGGCCGAAGCCCTGCGCCGTCCAGAACGGCATGCCGAGGAAATCGATTTGCCTCTGGGCCTCGGTGAGCCGGTTGGTCCGCATCAGATCGACCGTTTCGGGCTTGAGAAGTCGCACGCCGTCGACCTCGCCGCGGTTCAGCAGCATGCGAGCGAACTTCAGATAGTCGTCAGCCGTTGAAACGAGCCCGCCACCGCCGCCACAGAAAGCCGGCGGCGCGGCGTAACGCCTGAACTCCACTGGCGCGAGGGCGCCGGTTTCCTGGTCCTGGCGGTAGACCACCGCCGAGCGCTCACGCTTTTCCGCCGGGATCCAGAAGTCCGTGTCGGTCATGCCGAGCGGCTCGAAGATGCGCTTGAAGAGGAACTCACGGAATCCGGTTCCGGCGATCCGGCCGACGAGGAAGCCCAGCACATCGGTGGCGTGGCTGTAGTGGAAACGTTCGCCAGGCGGGAAGGAGAGAGGAAGACTGGCCAACGCCGCCATCCAGGCGTCCGGCCCCATGTCCTGGTTGAGCACGTCGCCCAGGGCCTTCTCGTGCGCGTAGGCGATCGGCCCGACCGAAGAGAAGCCGTAAGCGAGGCCCGCCCGGTGGGTAAAGAGGTCGTCGAAGGTGATCTCGCGCGGCGCCGGATAAGTGTCTTCCAGGGGCCCGCCCGACGATTTCAGGATCTTCATGTCGGCGAATTCGGGGGCCCATTTGACGATCGAATCCTCGAGCGCGAAGGCGCCTTCCTCCATCAGCATCAGGGCGGCGACCGAGGTCACGGGCTTGGTCATGGAGGCGATGCGGAAGAGCGTGTCGCGGCGCATTGGCGCGCCGGTCTCGAGGTGAGCCTTGCCAAGCGCGTCGGCGCGAACCACCTCGCCGCTCCGCCAGACGAGCGTCACGGCGCCGGAGAGATCGCCGTTGTCGATCACCGCTTGCAGCGCGGCATTGGCCTGGGCCAAGGCGGCGGGATCGAAGGCCTTCTTCGCGGCGAGGGTGTCCATGTCTGTTGCTCCCAGGTGACCGCGGTCCTGATAGCAAAGTCCACCGCTGTCTTCGACGGCGCCCTGGCGTCAACCGTTAGCAGTGGACATCAGCCGTGGGGCGCGGCGACCAGGCCCAGGATCTCGCCCTTGGCGATGACATGCCCGCGCAGGGCGACGGCGAGCGCGTCGCGGTCAGCGCCGGCCGGCAGCGCCAGGGGCGCGTCGAGGGCAAACACCTGGATGTGGTAACGGTGAACGCCGCTCGGCGGATGCGGTCCCCAATAGCCCACCACGTCTTGGCCATTGCGCCCCTGGACGGCGCCCGGAGGGAGCGCGCCTTCCGCGAGCCGCGTCACGGCCGCGGGGATGTTCCACACCAGCCAGTGCACGAACGGTGTCGGGCCTGGAGCGTCCGGGTCCTCGAGGATCACGGCCCAGGCACGGGCTCCGGCGACCGCCGGCCAGCGCAGCGGCAACGACATGTTCTGGCCGTAGGCGGTGTTGCGCGCCGCGATATGGCCATCGGGTCCGACGCCCGCGGAACTCACCACGATTGCATGAGTCTGCCTGGCGGGAACGCGATCGAGGACGACAGCGCCGGCCAGCGCGACGCCCGGCATCGTCGCCAGGAAGGCAAGCACTGCGAGGCGGATCATGGCGGCCTCCTTCAGAGAGACTTGGCGTAGACGATGAAGCCGGAGCGTTCGGCGATCCGGTCATAGAGCGCGCGGGCGACGCCATTGGTTTCATGGGTCTGCCAGTAGACGCGGGCGCAGCCCTTGGCCTTTGCGGCAACGTAGACAGCCTCGATCAGAGCCGCGCCCACGCCACGGCCGCGCTCGTCCTGACGGGTGAAGAGATCTTGCAGATAGCAGGTGGGCGCGATTTGGGTGGTGCTGCGATGGAACAGGTAGTGGACAAGACCGAGCAGTTCGCCGCGGGCCTCGGCGATGAAGGCGAACACCGGTTCTTCCGGGTCGAAGAATCGGTTCCAGGTGGTGTCGGTGATCGCAGGGTCGAGCGCGGTCGGTCCTGAGCGGCCATAGAAGCTGTTGTAGCCGTCCCACAGCTGCGTCCAGCGATCGCGGTCGTCCGGCCGGATCTCACGGACCAGGATCGGCTCTGCCATTGGCTCCCCCATCGTTTCGCGCCGCGGGGCTCTAGCATCCGGCGCACGGATAGGCTTTACAGCCGCACGCCATTTTCCATCCAGGTCCGACCGCCTCCATGTGCAATCAACGCGCCAGCTACCTGTTCACCAGTGAGAGCGTCTCCGAAGGCCATCCGGACAAGGTGGCCGACCGCATATCCGACACCGTGGTCGATGCTTTCCTGGCCGCCGATCCGCAGGCGCGGGTGGCGTGCGAAACCATGGTCACCACCAACCGCATCGTCCTCGCAGGCGAGGTGAGGGGCCCCGCCGGCGTCGTCGACGACCTGGAGGACAAGGTCCGCGCCGCGATCCGGGACATTGGCTACGAACAGGACGGCTTTCACTGGAAAACCGCGGAATACGCCTGTTTCCTGCACAGCCAGTCGGCCGACATCGCCATGGGGGTGGACGCCTCCGGCAACAAGGATGAGGGCGCCGGCGACCAGGGCATCATGTTCGGTTATGCCACCGACGAGACGCCGGAGCGGATGCCGGCGACGCTGCAGTACTCCCACAACATCCTCAGGACCTTGGCCGCGGCGCGCCATGCCGACAGATCCCTGGGCCTGGAACCGGACGCCAAAAGCCAGGTGACGCTGGCCTACGAGAACGGCCGGCCGGTGCGGGCGACGTCAATTGTTCTTTCGACCCAGCATCGCGAAGGCCTTTCCCCCGCCGACGTGGCCGACATCGTCCGGCCCTACATCCTCGAGGTCCTGCCCGAAGGCTTTGTCGACGAATCGACGGCCTGGCACATCAATCCCACCGGCAACTTCGTGATCGGCGGCCCAGACGGCGACTGCGGCCTCACCGGCCGCAAGATCATCGTCGATACCTATGGCGGGGCGGCCCCGCACGGCGGCGGCGCCTTCTCCGGCAAGGATCCCACCAAGGTCGACCGCTCCGCCGCCTACGCCTGCCGCTACCTCGCCAAGAACGTCGTCGCCGCCGGCCTCGCGCCGCGCTGCACGATCCAGATCGGCTACGCCATCGGCGTCTCCCACCCCTTGAGTTTCTATGTCGACCTGCACGGCGCCGGCGAGGTCGATCCGGCCCGACTGGAGAAGATCCTGCCGGAAATGATCGGCGGGGCGACGCCCCGCGCAATCCGCGAGCATCTGGGCCTCAACCGGCCGATCTATGCCCGCACCACCGCTTATGGCCATTTCGGGCGAGCGCCGGAGGCCGACGGCGGCTTCTCGTGGGAGAAGACCGACCTCGCCGAGGAGATCCGCGCCGCGGTCTGACGCCTTGCCGGACGTGGGTGGCCGACCTGCCGGCCTTTGTCCGTCACAGTCGAAATGTTATGCGGTTTTGATGCCGAGCCTTTCCGACCTTCGCACCGAATTCATCGACTATTTCGCCGGGTCCGAGCACCGGGTCCTGCCGTCTGCGTCGCTGGTGCCGCGCAATGACCCCACCCTGCTCTTCGTCAACGCCGGCATGGCGCCGCTCAAGAACTATTTCATCGGCGCCGAGACCCCGCCCGCGCCGCGGGCGGTAACCGCCCAAAAGTGCGTCCGCGCCGGCGGCAAGCACAACGATCTGGACAATGTCGGCTACACCGCCCGCCACCTGACCTTCTTTGAGATGCTGGGGAACTTCTCGTTCGGAGACTATTTCAAGGAAGGCGCCATCGACTATGCATGGCGGTTCGTCACCCGCGACCTCGCCTTGTCGGCCGAGCGGCTGATCGTCTCCATTCACCCCTCCGATGAAGAGGCGGCGACTCTTTGGAAGAAGATCGCCGGCCTTGGCGATGATCGCATCATCCGCCTGGAAGAGAATATGTGGTCGATGGGCGACACCGGCCCCTTCGGCCCCAATTCAGAGATCTTCTACGACCACGGGCCGGGCGTCGCCGGTGGTCCGCCCGGCAGCCCGGATGAGGATGGCGATCGCTTCGTCGAGATCTGGAACCTGGTGTTCATGCAGTTCGAGCAGTTCGTCGACGGGACCAGCAAGCCGCTGCCCAAGCCCTGCGTCGACACCGGCATGGGACTTGAGCGCACCGGCGCGGTGCTTCAAGGCGTGACCAGTGTCTACGAAACCGATCTCTTCCGCGCCCTGATCGCCGCCAGCCAGCAGGCGACCGGCGTGAAAGGCGCCAACGCGCAGACATCCCACCAGGTGATCGCCGACCACCTACGCTCGATGAGTTTCCTGATCGCCGACGGCGTCACACCCTCCAATGAGGGCCGCGGCTATGTCCTGCGGCGGATCATGCGGCGGGCCATGCGGCACGCCTTCCAGCTGGGGGCCAAGGAGCCCCTGATGCATCGACTGGTGCCGACCCTGGTGGCGCAGATGGGCGCGGCCTACCCCGAACTCACTCGCGCCCAACCGGTGATCGCCGAGACGCTCCGGCAGGAGGAAGAACGCTTCCACCGCACCCTTGGCCGGGGCATTGCTCTGCTCGAGGAAGCGACGGCCGGCCTCAAGGAAGGCGACGTGCTGTCCGGCGAGACGGCATTCCGCCTTTACGACACCTACGGCTTCCCGGTGGACCTCACCGAGGATGCGGTGCGCGCCAAGGGCCTGCACGTGGACATGGCGGGCTTCCAGACTGCCATGGAGGGTCAGCGCGCCCTCGCGCGTGAGAACTGGGCGGGCTCGGGACAGCAGTCGCAAAGCGGCGTGTGGCTCTCCCTCCGCGATCGCTTGGGCCCAACCGGTTTTGACGGATACGAGACCACCGATGGCGAAGGGCGCCTCCTGGCGCTCGTGAAGGATGGAGCCGAAGTTCAATCGGCTGTAGCCGGCGAGGCGGTCTGGGCAGTCTTCGACCGGACGCCTTTCTACGCCGAAAGCGGCGGCCAGGCGGGCGACACCGGCGCGGCGACTTGGGCCGACGGCGCGGCGCGCGTGAGCGATGTGCGAAAGGAAGCCGGCGACCTACACGCTCATTCGTTCGAGATCGCGTCCGGGGACCTTAAGGTCGGCGAGACGGTGAGCCTGGCGGTCGACGCTGCCCGACGCGCCCGCACCCGCCTCAACCACTCAGCAGCCCACCTCCTGCACGCGGCGTTGCGCAATGTGCTGGGACCCCACGTCGCCCAGAAGGGTCAGATGGTCGATGGCGAGCGCATGCGCTTCGACTTCAGTCACGGCGGCCCGCTGACGCCTGGAGAGGCCGAGGCGATCGAGACCGAGGTCAATGCCGTCATCCGCCAGAATCTGCCGGCCGACACCCGCCTGATGAAGCCTGATGCGGCGATCGAGGCCGGCGCTGTCGCCCTCTTTGGCGAGAAATACGGCGAGGAGGTGCGCGTTCTCTCCCTTGGCACATCGCTTCACGGCGCGGGCGCCTATTCGGTGGAACTCTGCGGGGGCACCCACGTCGCGCGCACGGGGGACATCGCCCTCTTCAAGATCATCTCCGAGCAGGGGATCGCCGCCGGCATCCGTCGAATTGAGGCGCTCACCGGCGAGCCTGCCCGCCAATGGCTGCTCGAGCGGGCCGGCGTGGCGCAGAAGTTGGCCGACCAGTTCAAGGTTCCCGCTGGCGAGGTGGCCGCCCGCGTCGAGGCGCTTGACGCCCAGCGTCGCAAACTTGAGAAAGAGCTCGGGGACGCCAAGCGTCTGCTCGCGATGGGAGGGGGCGGTCAGATCGAATCCGGCCCCGAGGACCTGGGCGGCGTCAAGTTCATCGGCCGCGTGCTGCAAGGGGTCGGCGGCAAGGACCTGCGCCCCATCGCCGAAACCTTCCGCAAACAGATTGGCGATGGGGTCGTCGCGCTGGTCGGCGTCAGCGACGGCAAGGCGGCCAACACCATCGTCGTCGCCGGCGCCGCGCTAAGCCGCTTCAACGCCGTGGAACTGGCGAAGGCCGCCGTCGGCGCGATGGGCGGCCAGGGCGCGGGCGGCAAGCCGGACTTCGCCCAAGGCGGCGCGCCCGACGCCTCGCGCGCCGACGCCGGAATCGCGGCCGTGCGGGAACTGATCGCAGCGGGCTGACGGCATCGCTGAGCCTACGAGTAGCTGACGACCTCGTATTCGATGCCGTCCGGGTCCAGGAAATAGAACCGGCGGCCCGGATCGTAGGCCCCATGATTGAAGGGCGTGAGGCCGGCGGCGATCACCCGCGCTTCGACGGCGTTCAGGTCCTCGACCTCGACCCCGATGTGGTTGAGCGGCCGGCCCTTGGCGAAGTCCTCCACCGAATAGGCGATGTCCCGCCCGGTGTAGAGGGCGAGGTAGTGTTCGTCCGACCCCACGTGGATGGTGCGGCCGCCGTCTCGGGCA
>DASXBY010000086.1:0-3151 GCA_036491455.1 Caulobacteraceae bacterium | reverse complement strand
ATAGGCCTGTCGCCAAGCGCTCTCGCGGCCCGACAGCTCTGCGGCGTCGGTGAGGCCGCGCGCGAGGCTGATCCGCTCGAGCGCGACGAGCCACCGCTCGTAGTAGGGCGCGTTCGGCGCCTCGGCGATGGCCGCTCCGAGTGCTGTGCTCCACTCAGGCCAGGAAAAGGCGCCGCGGGCGTGCAGCTCGAGCGTCAGGGCGAAGGCCTGGGCCTGCCAGGGCTCCTCGAACGGCGCCTCAGGAACCTCAGGCGGGTTCAAGATAGCTCTCCCAGAGATCCAGGCGAATCGTGTCGCCCGCCGGGCCGCCCCATAGGTCTTGGGCGCTAAAGACGACCCCATAGAGCCGCTCCGGCTGCTCGCCGAGGAAGTGGGCGTTGGCGTCCGGCAGCACGTGGGCGCCGTGATCGAACTCGATGACCCCCGCATGTCCGCGCGCATAGCGCGGCAGCCGCGTGTGGCCACGCGGGTTGACCGTTCGGGTGCGGACGGTCTCGCCGATCCTGAACCTGGCCGGTTTGTCGCTCTGGCGAAGGCTGGGCGCCTTGCTCGCCAGAGCCGCCGGCACGCGTTCGGCAGTGAGCCGCGGCTCGCGCTTCTCGGCCGTCGGATCGATAGTCAGGGTCTGCAATTCCTCGGGCGAGATCAGGCCTCCCTCCACCGCCAGGGTGGTCACCGCCTCCAGCCAGCGCTCGTAATAGCTCTTGGCCAGGTACTGGGGCCCCGGGATCCGCTCGATCGCGTGTCGGAAGGCGTCGATGTTGCCGCGCCCCCAGGCGCCCATGGTCATGTTGAGGGCGATGACGCGGCCTTCCCACGCCTCATGGAACACCGGCTCGTCGGCTTCCAGTGGCAAGACCCCTAGGCCCTCCATGCCGCCCATGTCGTGCACCCCGTTCACGGCGTCGCCAGCACGCCGGCGCCGATCATCGAATCCCGGGTCACCAGGGCGGCGAGCGCCTCCTCGTCCAGGCCCTCTGTGCCGGCCGGTCGCAATGGGACGACGAGGTAGCGAATCTCGGCGGTGGAATCCCAGACCTTGATCCGGGTCTCGGGCCGCAGGACGACGCCGAATTCCGCCAACACCCCGCGCGGATCGATCACTGCCCGCGAGCGGTAGGCGAAAGACTTGTACCAGGCGGGGGGCAGACCCAGCACCGACCAGGGGTAGCAGGAGCAAAGGGTGCAGACGACGAGATTGTGGACCTCGGGCGTGTTCTCCACCGCGGTCAGGTGATCGCCCTGGCGTCCGCCGAAGCCGAGCTCGAGGATAGCGGCGGTGGCGTCCCTCATCAGTCGTTCGCGGAAGGCTGGGTCGATCCAGGCCCTGGCCACGACCCGGGCGCCGTTGCGGGGCCCGACACGGTGCTCATAGTGCTCGACGATGGCGTCTAACGCCGCCGGGTCGACGAGGCCCTTCTCGATCAGCAGGGATTCCAGCGCCTTGACCTTCAGGGCCGTGGGCTCCGGCGGATGTTGGCCCCCCTCGTGGTCGTGCCCGTGATCGTGCTCGTGGTGATCCATGCGCCGTCTCCTTGCGGCAGCGTAGCGGGCGCGAAGGGCGAAGGGGAGGGCGTGGTTCGCGATGCCCATGATCATTGACAATATGCAATAGTACGACTAGATTCAAGGCTCGTTCTCAGGGGAGAATTTGTAAGATGCAAACTAGATCGAGACCAGCCAATGAACCGGACCTGCGACTGCCGCCTCCCGATCCGCTGTCGACCGTCCTGCTCTATGTCGGAGCGGTAGTGATGGCGCTCGACGCCGCCTTGGCGCCCGGATCGACCCTTTCGCTCGCCGCGCCGGTTCTGACCATGGGCGGCGTCTGGCCGCTCGTCCCGATCGTGCTGATGTGCGCCGCCGCGCTCATCTGGATTGTCAGGGGCCTGCGCCCGCCCCGCGAGCGGCGTGAATCGGAACGCTGAGTCTGTGTCGGAATCCACCGAGCAGGAGCTGCCGTCGTCGCCAATGATGCACCGCAGCATTGCGGGCCAACCTCTGGTTGCGCCCCTCTGACCCCCATGCTATCAGCCCCGCGGCTTTGAGGGACGGGCTCGTCGCGGCCCCGCGCTCACGCGCCTACATTTTCGGCGAAACAGGCCATTCGAAGCCAGTGTGCCGCCACAGCGCGGCGCAGAGATTCGGAACACGGCACGGTAAGGTTGGGATTTGGCGGACAACTCTCACAGCGATGTTGGCGCGAGATACGCCAGGGCTCTGCTCGACCTCGCGGTCGAGACCGGCGCGGCTGACGCCGTCGAAGCCGATCTCAAGAGCCTAAAGGCCATGCTGGCCGGCAGCAGAGACCTGCGCACCGTGATCGCTTCGCCGAAATTCACCGCCGAGGAAAAGGCCAAGGCCCTGGCCGCCGTCGCGGCGCGCGCCGGAGCTTGCGACACCACGGTCCGTTTCCTGGGCGTGTTGACGGCGAATCGCCGCGCCGCAGCCCTCTCCGCCGTCATTGACGCCTTCCAGCGGTTGGCGGCCGAGCGCCGTGGTTTCGTCGCCGCCGAAGTCGTCACCGCCGCTCCGCTCAGCAAGGCCCAGGCGAACGCCCTGGCCGAGACGCTGGCCAACGCCATAGGCCGCGAGCCGCAGATCGACACCCGCGTCGACCCGGCCATCCTCGGCGGCCTCAAGGTGCGCGTCGGCTCGCGCCTCTATGACGCATCGCTGAAGACCAAGCTCGATTCCCTGAAATTCGCCCTCAAGAGAGCCTGACGATTCCCGCCATGGACATTCGCGCCTCCGAAATCACCGAGATCCTCAAGAGCCAGATCGCCAATTTCGGCGTCGAGGCAGACGTTTCCGACGTCGGCCAGGTCCTGTCCGTCGGCGACGGCATCGCCCGCGTCTTCGGCCTCGACACCGTTCAGGCCGGCGAGATGGTCGAATTCCCCAAGGCGGGGGTGAAGGGCATGGCCCTCAATCTCGAACGCGACAACGTCGGGATCGTGATCTTCGGCGCCGACGCCGAAATCAAGGAAGGCGACGAGGTCCGCAGGCTGGGCGAGATCGTCGACGTGCCGGTGGGCAAGGGACTGCTGGGCCGGGTGGTCAATCCGCTGGGCGAGCCGATCGACGGCAAGGGTCCGATCACCGGCGTCGCCGAGCGCCGCCGCGTCGACGTCAAGGCGCCCGGCATCAT
>DASXBY010000085.1:0-10947 GCA_036491455.1 Caulobacteraceae bacterium | reverse complement strand
TGGCCTCGCGGCAAGGTTCTGGGCGGCTCGTCGTCTATCAATGGCCTGCTCTACATCCGCGGCCAACACGCCGATTACGACGGCTGGCGGCAGCTCGGCTGCGAGGGCTGGAGCTGGGAAGACGTCAAGCCCTACTTCCTGAGATCGGAGCACCAGGAGCGTGGGGCGAGCGATCTGCATGGCGTCGGCGGACCACTGAACGTTTCGGATGTCACTGAGGGCCATCCGGTGTCTGAAGTGGTGATGGATGCCTTTGCCGCGGCTGGTGCGCCGCGAACCGACGATGTCAATGGCGAGGCGCAGGAGGGAGCGACCTACTACCAGTTGACGGTGAAGAACGGTCAGCGGTGCTCGGCGGCGGTGGCCTACCTTCACCGGGCGATGTCCCGGCCGAACCTGCGGGTGGAGACGCGGGCGCTGGCCGCGCGCGTGATCATCGAGGGCAAGCGGGCTGTGGGAGTGGTCTATGACCGAGGTGGCGAGCGGAGAATCGCCAGGGCGGCGCGCGAGGTCATTCTGGCCGGGGGGGCGATCAATTCGCCTCAGCTCTTGCAGCTCTCCGGCGTCGGGCCCGCCGACTTGCTCCAGCGTTACGGGATCGACGTCGTCTCTGACCTGCCGGGCGTCGGCGAAAATCTGCAGGACCACTACATGATCGGCATGCGCTGGCGCATCAAGGCCAGTGTCGCGACCCTCAACCAGCGGTCCAAGGGCGTCGGAATGGCCGGCGAGGTGCTGAAATACCTCACCAGCCGAAAGGGCCTGCTCTCACTGCCGGCGGCGCAGGTGGCAGTGTTCTGCAAATCCCGGCCCGACCTTGCAGAGCCCGATATCCAGTTCCACATCCTGCCCGCCAGCATCGACATCGATGCCTACGTCAACGAGCAGAAGATGGATTTCGAGTCCAAAGGCGGGCTGACCATGGGCGTTTGCCAGGTTCGACCCGAAAGCCGGGGTTACGTGCGCATCGCCTCGTCCGATCCGGTGGCTTACCCCGCGATCCGGGCCAATTATCTCTCCGATCCGATCGACCAGCAGGTTGCAGTCGCCGGCCTGCATTGGGGGCGGGCGGCCGCCGCCCAGGCGCCCCTCGCCGCGCTCATCGACCATGAGATGACGCCTGGGCCGGAAATTGATTCCGACGCCGCCCTGCTCGAATTCGCCCGTCAGGCCGGCAGCACCCTCTATCACCCGGTCGGCACTTGCCAGATGGGCCACGGGCCCCAGGCTGTGGTCGATCCCGAACTGAGGGTGATCGGCATCGAAGGTCTTCGCGTGGTCGACGCCTCGGTGATGCCGAGGCTCGTGTCGGGCAACACCAACGCCCCCACCATCATGATCGCGGAGAAGGCGTCCGACATGATCCTTGGGAAAGCGCCGGCCGGGGCCCTGGCCGCATGACCCACCCGACGCACCACGCCAAGTCCAAACCGGACAAGCCCGCCTACATCATGGCGGCCTCCGGCGAGACGGTGACCTACGGCCAGCTCGAAGCCCGCTCCAACCAGGGCGCGCACCTGTTCCGCCAACTTGGCCTTGTGGCCGGCGACGCCATCGCCCTCTTCATGGACAACAGCCCGCGCTACTACGAAGTGCTGTGGGCCGCCCAGCGCTCGGGCCTGCGCTTCACCTGCATCTCCTCGAAGCTGACCGCCGGCGAGGTCGAGTACATCGTCAGGGACAGCGGGGCCAAGGCGGTCATCACCTCGGCGGGCGTGGCGGCGGAGGCGTTGAAGCTGGCGTCCCTGCTCCCGGACGTGGCGCTGTTCATGGTCGACGGAGTCCAGCCGCCATACCGCAGCTTCGAGGATGCGCGCGCGTCCATGCCGCAGACGCCCATCGCCGACGAAACCGCCGGCAGCGCCATGCTCTATTCCTCCGGCACCACCGGCCGTCCCAAGGGCGTCAAGCGGGCGGGCGCGCCGGCCAGTGGCCCGATCGATGCGCCCAACGGCCTGATGATGATGGGTATGGCGCTTTATGGCTGGACGCCGGACAGCATTTATCTGTCGCCGGCGCCGCTCTATCACGCCGCCCCGCTCGGCTGGTCGATGGCGGTCCAGGCGCTCGGCGGCACGGTGATCGTGATGGAGCGTTTCGACGCCGAGGCGGCGCTTGCCTCGATCGAAACCTATCGCGTCACCACCGCCCAATGGGTTCCGACCCATTTCGTCCGTATGCTGAAGTTGCCCGAAGACGCGCGGAACCGATACGACCTTTCCTCCTTGAAGAGCGTATTCCACGCGGCCGCGCCGTGTCCGGTGCCGGTCAAGCAGGCGATGATCGACTGGTGGGGCCCGATCGTCTCGGAATACTACGCCGGCACCGAGGGCAACGGCTTCTGCACCATCAATTCGGTTGAGTGGCTTGAGAAAAAGGGCTCGGTGGGCAAAGGCCTGATGGCCGAGGTCAAGATCTGCGATGAGAACGGCGATCCACTGCCGCCGCGAAGAGAGGGCACGGTCTATTTCGCCGGGGGTGGCGAGTTCGAATACCACAACGACCCGGCCAAGACCGCCGAGAGCCGCAACCGGCATGGCTGGACGACTTTGGGCGACGTCGGCTGGCTGGACGAGGACGGCTATCTGTTCCTCACCGACCGCAAGAGCTTCATGATCATCTCGGGCGGGGTGAATATCTATCCGCAGGAAATCGAGAACCTCATCATCACCCACCCCAAGGTGGCCGACGTGGCGGTCGTCGGCGGGCCGCACGAGGAAATGGGCGAGGAGGTCATCGCCGTCATCCAGCCGGCCGACTGGGCCGAGGCCGGGCCGGCGCTGGCGGCCGAGATCGACGCCTTCGCCCGCGCCAACCTCAGCCACGTCAAGATCCCGCGGCGGATCGATTTCATGCAGGAGCTGCCGCGGCACGCCACCGGCAAGCTCTACAAGCGGCTGATCCGCGACGCCTACTGGGGCAAGAAGGACGCCGTCATCGTCTGAAGCGGGAGTTGGGCCATGGATCTGGGCCTCACGGGCCGTCGGGCCATCGTCTGCGGCGCCAGCGCCGGGCTTGGCCGCGGCGTCGCCACCTCTCTCGCCCGCGAGGGCGTGATCCTGACTCTGGCCGCCCGTGGCGAAGACCGTCTCGCGCTCGCGGTGGCGGAGATCGCGGCCGAGACCGGCGCCACGGTCAGCGGCATCGCCTGCGACGTCACCACCGAGGCCGGCCGGGAGGCCCTGCTGGCCGTCGAGCCGGCGCCGGACATCCTTGTCAACAACGCCGGCGGACCGCCGGCCGGCGACTTCCGTGATTTCTCGCGCGACGACTGGATCAAGGCCATCGACGGCAACATGCTGTCGGCGGTGTTCCTCATCCGCGCGGTGATCGACGGCATGATCGAGCGCCGTTTCGGCCGCATCATCAACATCACCAGCGGCGCGGTGAAGTCGCCGATCGCCTTCCTGGCGCTTTCCAACGGCGCCCGCGCAGGCCTCACCGGCTTTGTCGGCGGCCTGTCGCGGCAGGTGGCGGCCAACAATGTGACGATCAACAACGTCCTGCCCGGTCTCTTCGACACCGACCGTCTGCGTTCTCTGCACGGTGGCGACCAGGCGGTGCGCGAGCGGCAGATGGGCCAGATCCCGGCGCGCCGCTTCGGGGACCCGGCCGAGTTCGGCGACCTGGCGGCCTTCCTGTGCGGCGAGCGGGCGGGCTACATCACCGGGCAGAACCTGCTGATCGACGGGGGTCAGTTCCCGGGGTTGCTGTAGACCGCGGCGCCGCCGATCCGCCGCCGGCGCCAGCGCTGGGCCGCCCAGACGGGCAGACCGACGGCCGACAGCACCAGCGCCCATTTGAATGCCTCCCAGCCGATGCCGACAAAGGCGAAGACGCAATAGGCGACGCCTGCGAGGCCCAGGGCGAGCTTGGTTCTCGCCCCGCGCCACATCAGAGCCAGGGCGGCTGAGCAGAGGAGGTACAACGGCAGTGTGGCGGCCGTGGAAACGTTGATCAGGAAGGCGAAGGCGCCGATCAGCGAGTGGCTGTAGCTCATCAGCGCCAGACCGGTGGCCAGGACGCAGGTGACAACCAGGGCCGCCGCCGGCGCGCCGCGCGCATTCACTCGCGCCAGCAAGCTCGGCAGCGAGCCGTTGGCGGCCATCGTGCGTGTAACCTCGCCCAGCAGGAGGGTCCAGCCGTTGAGGGCGCCCAGACCGCTGATCACCACGAAAAACGCCAGCCATCGCCCCGAGCCTTGGCCGACGAACCGATCGAACAGGTCGGCGAAAGGCGCCGGGCTTCTGGCCAGCTCCGCCTGCAGCAGCAGCAGCATCGGGATCACCGACACGGCGACATAGATCGCCGCCGTGCTTACGGTCCCGGCGAGCGTCGCCAGCGGGATCGTGCGGCCGGGGTCGCGCACGCGGCTCGCCGGGACGCTGGCGCACTCCAGCCCGAGCATGGCGAACAGGGCCAGAGTCCCCGCCGCCATGGTGCCGGATAAAGACAGCGGCGTTGGCGGCGCATGACGGGCGTAGTCGGACGGGTGGCTGATCAACAGCCAGGCCCCGAGCAGGATGACGGCCGCCATCGGCAGAAGCTTCACGGCGGTGGTGAGCATCTGGACCCCGCCGCCTGCCCGGACGCCAAAAAGATTAACCAGCACAAACAGCCACAGAACGGCGGTCGCGATCATCGGGGCCGGTAGAGAGTGGGCTTCGGGGAATGCGGCCTGCAGATAGGCGGCGAGGCCGGTCGCAATCACCGCATTGGCGCACCAGACCGAGATCCAATAGCACCACAAGGCCACGAACGCGGCCGGCTCTCCCAGCGCGCCGCGGATATAGCCGAACGGACCGTCGGCGCCGGGAAGGGCCCGCGCCAGGCTGGCGAACACGCCGGCGAGCATCAGGCAGCCGAGCGCTGTCGCCAGCCAACCGGTCAGGGCGTTGAAACCGTAGGGAGCGAGAGCGGACGGCAAGAGAAAGATGCCGATGCCGATGGTGTTTCCGACCACCAACGCCGTAGACATCCAGACTCCAAGCGTCGCCGGCGGCCGGGGCTGGTGCGATCGGTCGCTCATCCGCTAGTCGCCCGCCAGAGCCGCCCTCAGGGCCGCGTCGAGAAGCACGACCGCTTCGTCGGCGTCGCGGCGCCCGATCATCAGCGGCGGCATGAAACGCACCGTGCTGACGCCACAGGAGAGCAGCAGCAGGCCGTGATGGAACGCTTGGGTAATCACCCGCGCGCACAGGTCCGTCGCCGGCGCGCCATTCTCGTCGATCAGCTCCACCCCGATCATTAGGCCGCGCCCACGCACTTCGCCGATGCACGCGTGGCGCGCGGCCAGCTCGCTCAGGCGGCTCATGAAATGGCGCCCCACGTCAGCGGCGTTGGCGGCGTATTCGGTCTCGATCAGGTGCAGCGTCGCGTTGGCCGCGGCGCAGGCGAGGGGGTTGCCCCCGAAGGTGTTGCCGTGGGCGCCCTTCTTCCACCGCTCCATGATCGCCCGCCTGGCCACGACCGCGCCGATCGGCAAGCCGGAACCGAGACCCTTGGCCAGGGTCATGATGTCGGGCGAAACCCCTTCGTGCTGGCAGGCGAACATCTTGCCGGTGCGCCCGACGCCCGACTGGACTTCGTCGAATATCAACAGGATGCCGTGCTCATCTGCGAGGGCGCGTAGGCCGGCAAGGAAGCCTGGCGGGGGGATCAGATAGCCTCCCTCGCCCTGCAGTGGCTCGACCAGGATGGCGGCGACCTCGGACGGCGGCGTGCTGCGGTCGAACAGCATGCGAATGTAGTCGAGCACCGCCGTTCCCTGGTCGTCGCCGGCAAACAGCGGTCGGTAGGTGTTCGGATAGGGAACATGGGTGACGCCTGGCATGGTCGGGGCGAAGCCCAGCTGCTGGGTGTATTTGCTAGAGGTGAAGGAGAGCGATCCCATGGTCCGGCCATGGAAGCCGCCCAGGAAGCCGATGAACCGCGGCCGGCCGGTGATATAGCGCGCGAGCTTGAGGGCGCCTTCCACCGATTCCGTCCCCGATTGGCAGAGAAACACCATGGCCGGCTCGTCCATCGGGGCCAACCGCGCCAACCGCTCGGCCAGGGAGGTCATCTCCTCATGCCAATAGTCGCTCGAGATATGCAGGAACCTGTCGGCCGCGGTCTTGATGGCCGCCACCACGTCAGGGTGGGCGTGGCCCGTCGAGGCCACCGCGATGCCGCTCATGAAGTCAAGGAACCGATTGCCGTCGACGTCCCAGGCTTCGGCGCCGCGGCCGTGGGACATCACGAACGGATAATCGCGAGGATAGGAAGGAGAGGCGACCGCGGCGTCGCGGGCGATCATCGCCCTGGCTCTTGGGCCTGGCAGCTCGGTCACAAGACGGGGACCGGCCGTGTCGAGGGCGGGCTTGTCCATTGGCCTACTCCACGACCGTGCGGGATTGTTCGCGCTGGTACTGGGCCAGGTAATAGAAAGAGGCGATGGCCTTGCCGGTCGAGCCGGAGCCCTTCCAGCCGCCGAAAGGCTGGTATCCCGGCCAGGCGCCGGTGGTCGCGCCCTGGGCGCGGTTGGCGTAGGTGACGCCGGCCTCGATGTTGTCCTGAAACCAGGCGACGTCCCCTTCGTCGCCATACAGCCCGGCGGTCAGGCCAAGCTCGGAGTCGTTGGCCAACCGCATGGCCTCGTCCCGGTTCCCGAACCGGTGGACCATCAGAATTGGCAGGAACATCTCGTGCCGCCACAGGGGGTGGTTGGGCTCGGCCTCGGCCAGCAGCGGCTCGACATAGTTGCCTCGCGCCAACTCACCGTCGGTCAAGCGCCGGCCGCCGGCGATCGTTCGCGCATTTGGCGCGTCCAGTTGTCGAGCGTAGTCGGCATAGCCGCCATAGGCGCGGCGGTTGATGACCGGACCCAGCCAGTTGGCGCGATGCGAGGGGTCGCCGATGCGGATCGCCGCGATCTGATCGGCAAGGCGTTGCAGGAGCGGTTCGGCCACGCCGCTCTCGACATAGAGTCGCGAAAGAGCCGAACATTTCTGGCCGCCCATGCCGTAGGCCGAGCGGACGATGCCGGCCGCGGCCCGGTCGAGATCGGCCCTGGCGGTGACAATGCAGGCGTTCTTGCCGCCCATCTCGGCGATGCATGGCCGTGGATAGGCGCCGCTGGCCATCCGCCGGACCAGGGCCATGCCCACCGGCGCTGAGCCGGTGAAGGTGACGCCGGCGATCCGGGGATCGCCGACAGTGGCTTCTCCGACTTCCTCGCCTGAACCGATCAGATAGTTGAACACCCCCGCCGGAAGCCCGGCGTCCCGGATGCAGTCGGCCAGAAGTCGGCCAGCCCATGGCGTGTCGCTGGCGCCCTTCGCCACAACCGTGTTGCCGGTGACCAGGGCGGCGGCCACCGGGCCGCCGAGCAAAGCCATTGGAAAATTGAACGGCGCGATCACCGTCCACACGCCATAGGGCCGCATGGTGCTGCGGTTCGTGGAGATCACGCCGTCGATGGGATCGTTGGGGAGGGGTCGGTCGAAGCCGCCGTTGGCTTCAAAATCGTCGGCGTAGTGATGGAAAAAGTCGATCGTCTCCTGGACCTCGCCCAGGGCCTCCATGCGGTTCTTCCCGACCTCAAGCACCATGGCGGCGGCAATCTCGTAGACCTGGGCGGCGATCCGTTGGCCGATCTTGCGCATCAGATCCGCACGCTCAGCGGCCGGCCGCGCGCGCCAGTCGGGGTAGGCTCGACTGGCGGCGTCAACGGCTGTTTTCACCTCGGAAGCCGACGCCTGGGCGAATTCGCCCAGCATGAGTTCGCTGTCGATCGGACTGTGGCGGGCGGCCCAACGGGCTGCTGGGCGATCGGCGCCGTCGATGAAGAGGTCGAAGCGTCTCCCCAGACCGCCGCGCACGGCTTCGAGCGACTTCTCGAACCGCTCGTGCATCTCCGGCGGCGGGTTGAACATCGTGGCGTAGGTCAGGCGGAAGGTCATGGACGGGCTTTCACGTCAGAGTCGAGGAAGCGCCCGATCAGGCGGTCGAGCAAGTCCAGGCCGGAAGCCAGATCGGCCTCGTCGATCACCAGGGGCGGGGCGAGGAGAATGAGATTGCCGCGCACGGCGAAGGACACGCCCTCGGCGAGGCCCGCGGTGACCAACGCCGTCAGCGCGGCCGGCGTTTCCGGCCAGACGGCGAGCGGCGCCTTGCTGGTTCGGTCGGCGACCAGTTCGACAACCGCGAATAGGCCATGGCCGCCGCGGACGTCGCCGATCACCCGATGGCGGGCCCGCATTCGCTCGACCGCCGCGAACATCAGGCCGCCGAGCCGGCGCGACCTCTCGATCAGCCCCTCCGCCTCGTAGGCCTCGAGGGCGGCGACGCCGGCGGCGCAGCACAGCGGGTGGCCGCCATAGGTCAGGCCGGCGGGCAGCGCCTTTTCATCCAGCCGTTCGGCCACGGCGGCGGAAAGGACGACAGCGCCCAAGGGGAGGGCGGCGCCAGTGAGGCCCTTGGCCAGCGTCATAATGTCCGGCCGTCCAGCCTCGCCGTGACGTTGCCAGGCGAACCATTCGCCGCAGCGGCCGAAGCCGCTCATCACCTCGTCGGCGATCAGGAACACGCCGGCTTCGCGGGCGGCGCTGCGCACCGCCGGCCAATAGCTGTCCGGCGCCACGACTCCGTTGGTGCCGGCGTTGGGCTCGAACATCACGGCGGCGACCTCGCCCGCGGCTTCGCCGATCGCCCTCGCCACGAGGGCGGCCGCCTGGGCGCCGCAGTCCTCGGCGCGAGCCCGACTGCGATAGGTGTCCGGGGGCGGTACGTGGCGGACGCCGAAGGCCTCGACGTCAACCTGGCCGGCGGTGCGAGCGTCGCCGGACAGCGCCATGCCCATGTAGCTGGCGCCGTGATACGAGCGAACGCGCGTGATGATCAGTCCGTCGGGTCGGCCGATCGCCAGTCTGGCGAACTTGACGGCGTGTTCATTGGCGTCGGCCCCGCCAAGGGTGAAGAAAACCCGGCCGCCGGTGAATCCGGAGAGCCGGAGGAGACGGCTGGCCAGTTCGGCGCGCGGACCTGCGCCCCAGGCATTGGAGACGTAG
Organism: Caulobacteraceae bacterium; assembly: GCA_036491455.1. Classification (GTDB taxonomy): domain Bacteria; phylum Pseudomonadota; class Alphaproteobacteria; order Caulobacterales; family Caulobacteraceae; genus Acaudatibacter. The sequence continues at coordinate 1,897 of DASXBY010000085.1, read as the reverse complement.
CAAAGGCCTTCGGCCTGGGCGCGGATGGCGGCGACGACCCTCGGGTGCTGGTGGCCGAGGTTGCAGCACTCGGCCTGGCTGCTCATGTCGAGGATGGCCCGGCCATCTTCGAGGAAGAATCTGGCCCCTTGGCCGCCGACGACGCGCGGGGCGTCCCAGTGCGACTGTACGCACCAATTGTGCAGCACGTCTCGACGTTCGCTGGACAATGGCGCGCGCCGCTCCCCTGCCTACGACTTTGCGCGGGTTGTCAGTCCAAAATGATACGCTGGCAATGGGCGGCGTCAGGTCGGATCGCCAGGCTGTTATGAGTGAGTGGCTGAGAACCTGGCCGGACTGAAGTCTGAGGCGGCGAGGCCCGCGTCCGCGAGATCGGCGGGAACGGGATTTCCCAGCGCCAGGGCGGCCCCGAGACGGGCCGCGGCCGGCGCGGTCTGCATGCCATAGCCGCCCTGGCCGGCATACCAGCAAAAACCGGGCACGACGGGATCCGGTCCGAACACCTCCACATGGTCCGGCGCGAAGGTCCGCAGGCCGGCCCAGGCCCTGGCCACACGGCGCACGGGGATATCGGCCGCGTGCTGGACGCGGTCGACGCAGATGGCGATGTCCAGCTCCTCCGGGGCCGCGTCCAGGGGCGGGGAGGGGGTCTCATCGCCTGGCGAGGCCAGGATGAAGCCGGCCTGTGGCTTGAAATAGAACTGCTCGGCGACATCCAGCACCGTCGGCCATCCGGCGATCTCGGCCCCGGCGGGCGGATCGAGCAGGATCACGGTCCTGCGCTTGGGCGTCAGGTTCAGAGGCTTGGCGCCGGCCAGCGCCGCCACGCTGTCGGCCCAGGCGCCGGCGGCGTTGACCACCGCGGCCGCTGCAATCGTCTCGCCGTCCGCCAGCCTCGCCAGCCACGACCCGCCGTCGCGCTCGAGCCGGTCGATCCTGGCGTTCAGCCGCACCTCGACGCCGCGGGCGCGGCCGAGGCGCAGATAGCCCTGGTGCAGGGCGTCGACATCGATATCGGCGCTCTCCGGTTCGAAGATCGCGCGATGGGCCGCCCCATCCCTCAGGATCGGGACCATCGAACGGGCCTGCGCCTCGCCGATCTCGCGAAAGACGCCGCCGGTCTCGCTCACCGCCGCGATCAGGGCGTCCAGGGCCGCCGACTGCTCGTCGCGGGCGACCGTCAGAGCGCCGCGGGGCGAGAGCAGCGGATAGTCGGCGAAGCCGTCCGGCGGGGACTCGAAGAAGCCGCGGCTGGCCGCCGTCAGCCGGCGCACGGGCGTTGCGCCATAGCTCTCGATGTACATCGCCGCCGAGCGGCCGGAGGTGTGATAGCCCGCGCGCTCCTCCTGCTCGGCGAGGATTACCCGCGCGTGCGGCGCCAGCTCGCAGGCGATCGAGGCGCCGGCGATGCCCCCGCCGACGACCAGGAAGTCGCAGGCGCTCATCCCTTGGCCGCCTCGATCAGCCGGCGCACCTCGGCGTGCGGCAGGGCGGGGATGAAATGGCCGTCGCGGCCCGTCATGGCCTCGTTGGCCGTCAGGGCGTTGAGGATGGCCTCCTCCACGGCCTGGATGGTCGCCTCGAACAGGGGATTGAGGGCGGCGTCGGGGAGGGCGTCATAGCGGATCATCGCCTCCGCGCCGGCGTCGACGGCCGCCTGGTTGGCGGTGGAAAAGGCGATGAAGATGTCGCCGGAGCCGTGGCCGGAGACGGCGCCCGTGCGGCCGACGCCGAGGCTCGTGCGCCGCGCCAGGCGCTGCAGTTGATGGGGCAGCAGTGGCGCGTCGGTGGCGACGACGGCGATGATCGAGCCGCTCTCGCCACCGGTCCGCTCGTCCGGCGTCCAGTCCATCAGCGCCCGCCCGACCGACGCGCCGGCGATGACCAGCTGTTCGCG
>DASXBY010000084.1:0-4440 GCA_036491455.1 Caulobacteraceae bacterium | reverse complement strand
ATGGGCTGGTCGGTCGCCACCCGGAAACCGACCTTCTGGGTCCAGAATGCGAGGGCCGCGTCCTGGTCACGGACGGCGATCCCGGCGAATTTCAGTTGCTTGATCATGGTCTGGCCTCCTGGCGATCTCGATACACTCCGGCGGTTGCCAGGCGGAAGGCCGGCTGTCATTGCTATGGCAATGGTTGCGCCACGACCCCTCCAGGTCGACCGCTATGTGGTCGAGACCCTGCTGCCGGACCTGGTCGGTCACGATCGCTCGCCCGCGGCCTTCCTGGTCTATCTGGTCATCCTGGCCGAGGCCGGGGACGGACGCGCGGCGCTCAGCCATGCGCAGCTGGCCGAGCGGTCCGGCCTGTCGCGCCGGTCCGTCCAGACCGCCGTCGCCCACCTGCGTCGCCGTCAGCTCATCGAGGTCAGCCGGCGCGGCCCGACGGAAACCTCCGAGTACCGCCCCCTCGCGCCATGGCGCCGAACAGGGGCGTGGTGAAGCCCCGCACCTCTCCCTCAGGGAGAGGTCGAGAGGCAGCCGCAGGCTGCCTCCGGGTGAGGGTTTACGCGGCCCGGCCCGTTCCAAACCAGGACGTCATGGCCGGGCTTGTTGTTCGGACCGGACAGATCACTGACAGGTGTTCGGGGACATAGCTGACACATTGGCGGATGGATTGGGCTTCCGTTTGGGGAGCGATCCATGCCTTGGAGAGAGGTGTCGGCGATGGACGAGCGGCGAGAGTTCGTGCGCTTGGCGATGTTGGAAGATGCGAACCGGCGCGAGCTGTGCCGTCGGTTCGGGATCAGCGCGGACGTGGGCTACAAGTGGCTGAGACGCTGGCAGGCGGGCGATGAGGCGCTGGCGGAACGCTCTCGCCGGCCGTGTCGGAGTCCCTCACGCACTTCGCCCGAGGCGGAAGCGCGGGTGCTGGCGGCGCGTGACCGGCATCCGGCCTGGGGCGCGCGCAAGCTGCGCCGCTGGCTCAGTGACCAGGGCGCGACGGTCCCAGCGACCTCGACCGTGCACGAGATCCTTCGCCGTCATGGCCGGATCGACCCCCTCAACGTCTCAGCCAACCAGGCTCGTGAGCGGTTCGAACGGGCGGCGCCGAACGATCTGTGGCAGATGGACTTCAAGGGTTGGGTCCGGCTCGTCGGCGGCGAGCGCTGCCACCCGCTGACGATCGTCGACGACCACTCGCGCTACTCGCCCTGCCTCAAGGCCTGCGCCGATCAGCGCGGCTCGACCGTCCGCTCCCACCTGGAGAGCAGCTTCGCGCGCTATGGCCTGCCCGAGGCCATCTTCGTCGACAACGGGTCTCCCTGGGGGGATGCTTCGAACGAGCGCTGGACGTGGCTGGGCGTGTGGCTGCTCAAGCTCGGCGTGGATCTGATCTACAGCCGTCCCTACCATCCGCAGAGCCGCGGCAAGAACGAGCGCTTCCACCGCTCGCTCAAGGCCGAGGTCCTCGCCCAGCGCCGCTTCCGCACCTTGGCCGAGGCGCAACGCGCCTTCGACGCCTGGCGCGAGGTCTACAACTTCGAGCGTCCGCACGAGGCGCTGGGCCTGGCTACGCCCGCAAGCCGCTATCGGCCAAGCAAGAGACCTATGCCCGCACAACCGCCAACGATCGCGTACGACGCGAACGAGGTCCTCCGGACCGTCCCCAAGAGCAAGGACTACATCAGCTTCAAAGGCCGGTTCTGGAAAGTCCCACAGGCCTTCCGTGGCGAGCGTCTCGCCATCCGACCCCTCAACAAGGACGGCCGCTACGGCGTCTTCTTCGCCAGCCGCCAGCTCATCACCATCGACTTGACCAACCCACAACCTGTCAGTGATGTCTCCGAACAGGTGTCAGCTATGTCTCCGGTCTGAACACTTGTCCCGGCCACCCATTGAGCGCCGATTGAGATGTGGCCATGCCGGGCATGGCCACTCACAGGCTCGCGCCGAATGGATCCCCGGGACGTCGCCCGGGGATGACGGTGAGAGGGGAAGGACGGCGAGGCGCTGGTGCGTGCGGCCTCTGGGTCCCGGGTCTCGCCGCTTGCGGCTCGCCCGGGATGACGATTTGATTTTCTCGGACAGCCGGCGCTCCGTTCCCTGCGCGGGCCGCCCTGGAGTGGCTGGTTCGCGGCAAACCTCGACATCGCTGAAGGGGGCGGGCTAGGGTCCTGGCCCAGGGAAACGCAAAACGGGAGAACAGCGATGGCCACGCAAAAATCGGTGCGCGTGCTGGCGCTGGTCGGGCCCACCGGCGCCGGCAAGACAACCCTGATGGCGGCGATGGTCACCGCGGCCGGCGGCCACGGCCAGGAGAAGTTTGGCGACCTCTCGCCCGAGGCCAAGGCCCGCGGCCACTCGGTGGAGCTCAACCTCGCCGGTTTCGATTTCCTCGGCGACCACTACGCCGTCATCGACTGCCCCGGATCCCTGGAGCTGATCACCGAGGGCGAGGCGGCCCTGCCAGCGGTGGACCTGGCGATCATCGTCACCGATCCCGACCCGCAGAAGGCCAACCTCGTCCAGCCGATGGTGCGCCAGCTGGAGAGCCTGGGCGTGCCGCGCGCCCTCTTCGTCAACCGCATGGACCAGGCGCACGGCCCGGTGGACGCCCTCCTCGCGGCCCTGGCGCCGGTGAGCTCCGTGCCGCTGGTCGCCCGCCAGCTGCCGATCATCGAGGGCGAGCAGGTCACCGGCTTCGTCGATCTGGCCCTGGAGCGCGCCTACGTCTGGCGCCCCGGCCAGCGCTCGGAGCTTGTGGAGATGCCGCCCGAGCTCGCCAAGGCCGAGGCCGACGCCCGCTATCACATGCTCGAGCAGCTGGCCGACTTCGACGACACCCTGATGGAGCAGCTGCTCGACGACGTCGATCCGGCCCGCGACCTGGTGTTCGCCGATCTCGTCCGCGACATGAACGAGGGCCTGATTGTGCCGGTGTTCTTCGGCTCGGCCCAGGCCGGGGTCGGTATCGGCCGCCTGCTGAAGGCCCTCAGACACGAAACGCCGGGTTCGGAGCGTGCCGCCGCGCGCCTCGGCATGGATCGTCCGGGCACGTACGTCTTCAAGGCGTCGCACGCCGGCCAGGCCGGCAAGCTGGCTTTCGCCCGGGTGTTCGGTACGCCCCTGGCCGACAGCGCCGACTTCCTCCTGCCCAACGGCGACAAGGCGCGCTCGGGCGGCCTGTTCTCGATCCACGGCGCGACGGTGAAGAAGATCTCCCGCGGCGAGGTGGGCGATATCGTCGCCATCGCCAAGGTCGACGCCGCCCAGGCCGGCCACGCCCTTTCCACCGCCGGCGCGCCGTTCAAGCAGGCCCCGCAGGCGCACCGGGAGCCGCTCTATGCGCTGGCCATCGCCGCAGCCAACCGGAAGGACGACGTGCGCCTTTCCGGTTCGCTCACCAAGCTGGTCGAGGAGGATCCGGGCCTCGCCGTCACCCACGACGCGGAAAACCACCAGGTGCTGATCTCAGGCCAGGGCGAGGGCCACGTGCGCCTGGCCATCGAGCGGATGAAGCGGCGCTATGGCGTCGAGGTCAATGTCGATGCGCCCAAGACGCCCTACCGCGAGACCATCTCCTCGAGCGTCACCCAGCGCGGGCGGCACAAGAAGCAGAGCGGCGGGCACGGCCAGTTCGCCGACGTGACCATCGAGGTGAAGCCGCAGCCGCGCGGCGCCGGCTTCTCGTTCGTCTCCAAGATCACCGGCGGGGCGGTGCCCCGGCAGTGGATCCCGGCGGTGGAGCAGGGGGTCAAGGACGGCATGGCCAAGGGGCCGCTGGGCTTCCCGGTGGTGGATGTCGAGGTCACCCTGCTCGACGGCCAGTTCCACGCGGTGGACTCCTCGGAAATGGCCTTCCGCATCGCCGGCAAGATCACCGTCGACGAGGCATTGGCCAAATGCGGGCCCAAGCTGCTCGAGCCCATCGACCGGCTGGCGGTGTTCGCGCCGACCAGCGCCATGTCGGCGGTCAACTCGGCGCTGTCGGCCAGGCGCGGCCAGATCCTCGGCTTCGGGCCGCGGGAGGGCTGGCCGGGCTGGGAGCGGATCGAGGCCAACCTGCCGGCCAGCGAGCGCCACGAACTCATCGCCGAGCTGCGCTCGCTGAGCCAGGGCCTGGGCTCCTACGAGGCGAGCTTCGACCACATGGCCGAACTCACCGGCCGCCTGGCGCAGGACATCTCCAAGGCCGCCCTGACGGACGGGTAGGTTTCACGGGCGCGGGAGGCCCACGGGCCCAAGCTCGCTGCGCCCTCTCGCCTTGGCGAAGCCGAAGCTTCGCTACGGCGAAGCCAGGTCGGCCGCTCGCGGGAGTCCCACGGGCGCAGGCTCGCCTGCCCTTCGGCGCTCGCCGCGCCCTAGATGACGCCACTCGCGCAAGCGCTCGCGGCGGGACACCGGCGCTACGTGCGTAACCTCCAACGCTCCACGCGTTCACCGTAGAAA
>DASXBY010000083.1:0-7757 GCA_036491455.1 Caulobacteraceae bacterium | reverse complement strand
GACGCCGTGATCGGCGCATTCTGGGATCCGCAGATGGCCCAGGTATGCCTCGACGCAGGCGTCGGCGCGGTGGTGCCGCTGCGGATCGGCGGCAAGTGCGGGCCGACCTCCGGCGAGCCCATGGATCTGACTGTGGAAGTGATGGGGGTCGCCGAAAGCCACAGCCAGGGCGTCTTCGGCCAGCGCCAACCCATGGGTCGCTCGGCGTGGGTGCGGGCCAGCGGCATCGACATCGTCCTTTGCTCGCAGAGGACCCAGGTGTTCGAGCCCGACGCGTTCACCGGCCTTGGCGTGCCGCTGGAGAACCGGCGACTGATCATCGTCAAATCGTCCAACCACTACCGCGCCGGCTTCGATGGGATCGCAGACCAGCTCTGGCATGTCGCTTCTCCCGGCGCGATCTCGCTGGATTTTTCGACCGTCCCCTACAAGCGGATGACCGGGCCGATGTTCCCGTTTGTCGAGGACCCCTGGGCCGAGAGCGGACGCCCCAAGGCGCGGGTGTTCGAAGCGCAGTAAAATCGACGAAACCGGGCACTGGCTCAGGTCTGCCGCCAGGCGATATTGGCGTCCACATTGGAATCGCGAGGTCCCCATGCCGGACCAAAAAGACGCGCTCAGGCGCTACCGCCGCAACCTTCAGGGCGAAGTCGATGGCGAGGCGCTCTACCGGGCCCTGGCCGACTCTGAGCCGGACCCGCATCTTTCGGGCGTCTATCGCAAGCTTTCGGCCGTCGAGGCGGCCCACAAGCAGTTCTGGCAAGGCAGACTCGACAAGCTCGGCGACGGCGACCGGCCTCCGCCGCCATCTTTCCGGGCCCGCGCTCTGAGCTGGCTGTCGCGCCGGTTCGGCGCGGCCTTCGTGCTGCCGACTGTGGCGGCGGCTGAGGCCAGGGACAGCGCCGCTTACGACGACCAGCCCGATGCTGTCGCGGCTGGTATGCCGAAAGACGAACGCTCGCATCGCCGCGTCGTTCAGGCCGTGGAGGCCGCGTCTGGCGGCTTGAGCGGATCGGCGATCGCCGGCCTGGAAGGGCGCCACCGGGCCGTCGCTGGCAATGCCCTGCGCGCGGCCGTGCTGGGCGCCAACGACGGTCTCGTCTCCAACCTGAGCCTGGTGATGGGGATGGCCGGGGCGCTGGGCGGCGGCAAGGCCGTGCTGTTGGCCGGGCTCGCCGGCCTGGTTGCCGGATCTTGCTCCATGGCCATGGGCGAGTGGCTATCGGTGAACAGCGCCCGCGAGCTGGCCGACCGGCAGATCGCCAGCGAGGCGGAGGAGCTTGCCGAGGCGCCGGAGGAGGAGCGCGAGGAGCTGGTGCTGATCTATCAGGCCAAAGGCCTTTCGGAGGACCTGGCCAAGCAGCTTGCCGACGACCTGCTCTCCAACAAGGAGACCGCGCTCGACACGCTGACCCGCGAGGAACTCGGCATTGATCCTGCTGAACGCGGCGGCTCGCCCTGGCAGGCGGCGGCGACTTCGTTCCTGCTATTTGCGTTCGGCGCGGCGTTCCCCGTGGTCCCGTTCTTCTTCCTGCACGGAACGCCGGCGCTGATTGCCGCCCTGGTTCTGACGGGTCTCGCCATGGCCGGCATCGGCGCGACCACTTCGCTCTTCACCGGCCGCGGCGTCGTCTTCTCCGCCGTCCGCCAGCTGGCGATCGGCTATCTGGCGGCCGCGGTCACCTTTGGCGTCGGGCGGCTGGTCGGCGTGGCGGTCGGTTGAGGGTTCCCGTCGCGGGCGGCCGCTTCGGCGTTCGTCTCGGCCACCAACCGCAGCAGCAAACGCGTACGAATGAGCGCGATCAGGTCGTTGATGTGCTCGATGCCCGCCTGCCCGAGGCGGGCCGCGTCTTCCAGCGTTCCCGAGCCGGTGAGACGACTGTAAAACCGCTCGATCTCGCGCCGCGCAAGGGGCTCCAGCGCCTGGACATAGAGGGCAGCGTCCTCGGCGAAGAAGCCGGCCGCCGGCGTATAGCCTGACGATTTCACCCGGCCCCAGGCCTTGGCGATGGCGAGGTCCAGGGGTTCCAGCACGCCGCTCTTCACCGCGATCACGCCGTCGCGGGCCAGCACTTCGAGCTCCTCCGGCTCCAGTCTGGCCTGCTCCGCCGCCTCCTCGAAGCGCGTTCCTCCGTCGGCGACCGCCACCCCGAGCCGGGTCGCGAGCATGACCTCCAGCCCTGGCAGAGCGGCGATCTCTCCGGAAGTCGGCCGCTCGAGCACTGTCTTGATGAAGGCGAGCGGCAGGTGGCGCTCGGCCTGCAGCCGCCTGATCACCGCCAGCCGGCGGACGTGATCTTCGGAATAGTCGGCGACGTTGGCCTTGGGCCTGGCCGGCTCGGGCAGCAGGCCAAGGCCGATGTAATAGCGGATGGTTTCGCGCCCGACGCCGCTGCGCCGTTCCAGTTCCCGCATCTTCATGGGTCTGACCCGGACCCGCCTGGTTAGCGCGCTCGAAGCCCTAGGCTGTCTCGAGCGCGGCCGCGCGGTCAACTACGCTTTCGACGTAGGTGCGGCGGGCGTCGAAATCCTTGGCGATGGTGTCGTCGGCCTCCTGCAAGGCCTGAACGTCCGTCTGGGCGTAGCCGATGATCTCCATGTCCTCATAACCCTTGCGGATGATCGGGCCCCAAAGGCCGATATCCTTCACGATCGGCACGATCCTGGAGAACAGCGCAGTCCGAAACTGCTGCATCAGGCCGCTGTCATACATGTGCTCGGCGCACTTGGCCGGATCGAGCCCAAGGGTTTTCCAAACCTCGACCGAGTCGAAACGATCGCGCATCAGGTAGCAGGCCTCGAGCAGGAACTGCTCACGCTCGTCGCGTTCCTTCTGTGTCAGGGTTGGATAGTAGTCGCGCAGGGCGAGCCGTCCGAACGCAACGTGCCGGCTCTCGTCCTGCATCACATAGGCATTGACGGCGGCCGCCAGCGGATTCTGGGCGTTGTCGCGGATCTGCTGGAAGGCGGCCAGCGCCAGGCCTTCGATCACCACCTGCATGCCGAGATAGGTCATGTCCCAGCGGTTGTCGCGCAGCACCTGGTCGATCAGTTCCTGCAGCGGCGGAGTCATCGGATAGGCGATGCCGAACTTTTCCAGCAGCCGCCGGTAGCTCTCGACGTGGCGCGCCTCGTCGATCACCTGGGTCGAGGCGTAGAACTTGGAATCGATATCGGGCACCTGGGTGACGATCTTGGCGGCGCAGATCAGCGCCCCCTGCTCGCCCTGCATGAACTGGCTGATCTGCCAGCCCTGGAAATGGCGGCGGACTTTGGCCTTCTCCTTGGCCGACATCTTCTCGTAATCGGCCATGCCGCTGATCGGCAGCATCTGCTCGGGAAGCTGCTCCGGATTTTCCTCGTCAAGTTCCTGCGACCAGTCGATCCGGCTCTCGGCATCCCACTGCATCTCCACGCCTTTGCGGTAGAGCCCCATCATGGCCGCGCGGCCATCGTCGTAGTCCCAGTTGAAGGTGACGTCGAAGTCCTGGGGAACGCTCCAGTTCGATCCTTCCGGCGCGGGGAAGGGATAGCGGTCGGCGAGCTTCGACATGGCCAGAGATCTCCCGGAAGGCTCCGTCTGGAATGCGGAGTTTCACTACGCATAATGCATGGATGAGGCGCACCGGCAAGAGGCTGTTCAACGATTACTTGACTCAACGCCTTACCAATGGGTAATGTATTACTACTGGGTAAGGTATTGAGGAAACCCGCTGTGCCACACGTGATGCGCGCTATCGAAATCAAAGCGCCTCCGAAAGCGGTCTGGCGATGGCTGGCGAGCGAGGAGGCGCTTCGCGCGTGGCTGAGCCCCAGCCTGACGATCGATCTTCAGGTCGGCGGCGCCTTCCGCTTCCAGGGACCGGATGGCGAGACCTGGATCAGCGGCGTGGTGCTGGAACTGTTTCCGGAGGCGGCTCTGATTCTGTCGTGGATGGAGGAAGGATCGGACTGGGTGCATCCGGCCAGGCTGTTGATCACCCTAACGCCAATCGCCGGCGGAACGCGTGTGGAGCTCGGCCATGACGGTTTCGCCGGCATCGGCAAAGCCGCCTGGCGGACCACATGGGAGGCCTACGAGCTGGGCGCCGATCGTCACAAGGTGCTCGAGACCCTGGCGAGCCTCGTCACCGTGGACGCCTGAGGGCAGTGCGGGACCCCCAGGACGACCTCTTCAAAGCGCTGGCCGATCCCACGCGGCGGCGAGTCTTAGACCTGCTGGCCGAGCGCGAGGGGGCGACCGTCAGCGAGCTCGCCGCCGAGTTCCCAAACCTTGTAGCCTCGGGGATTTCCAAGCACCTGATGGCCTTGCGCGCCGCCGGCCTGGTCCGCTCGACCCGCGACGGCCGCAGGCAGATCTATCGCCTCGAGCCTGAAGCCTTCGCTTCCGTTCTGGCGCCCTGGCTGGCGAAATACGAACCTTACTGGATGGCAGCCCTGGAACGCCTGCGCGCCCTGGCCGATTGCGCCGAGGGGGATCGCAAAGCCTGAGCCCGCGGGCTTAACTTTCGGCCAGACAACGGATGCAGGTCGCCATGCCCCCGGAAGGCTTGATCGTCGTGGAACGCGACGCGGGGCCAGCGAGAACCGCCGACCGCCTGGTTGCCGCCATCACGTCCCGTGGGATGTCGGTCATGGCCCGCGTCGACCATGCCGCCGCCGCCGAGAAGGTCGGTCTCAAGCTTGCGCCGACCGAAGCCCTGATGTTCGGCATCCGGTGGCCCGGACACCCTTGATGCAGGCCCGTCAGACCGCCGGCATCGACCTGCCGTTGAAGGCGCTCGTGTGGCAGGAAGAAACCGGCCAGACCTTTGTCGCCTACAATGATCCGCAATGGATCGCGGCGCGTCACGGCCTGACGGCTGAGAGCGTCATCGGCCGGATGACCACCGTCCTGGCCGCCATTGCGCGCGAGGTGGCCGGCGCTCAGGGAGACTCGCCATGATCACCGTTCGCGATCTCAGTTCGAAGGCTGTCGCCGCGATGGCTGTTATTGATCTCGCGACTCTGTCCGAGGAGCCCGCAAGTGCGGTCGACCCCTTTGAGTTCCACGGTTGCCAGTGCGGGGTCGCAGCCTTCAAAGGCCGGCCACCCTGGGAGCTGCACACTGGCGGCGACGAGCTGCTGCACATTCTGTCCGGCTCGACACGGCTGACGGTTCGCCAGCCAGAGGGTGAGGTCGTCCGCGAGCTAAATGCCGGAGACATCGCTGTCGTGCCGCGCGGCTGCTGGCACTTCAATGACGCGGCCAAGGGCGTCACTGTGCTCTACATGACGCCGATCGAGGGCAACCGGCACAGCTTCGAGGATCCGCCGGCGGCGGAATGACCTAAGCCAGCTGCTCGGAGGCGCTGGCCTTGGCGGCTGGATAGTCGGCCTTGCCGTTCGCCGCCCTCAGCGCGCGGTCGGCGATGACGATACGCTTGGGCGTCTTGTAGCCGGCCAGGGTCTCGCGCACGTGAGCGCGCAGGGCCGTTTCGTCGAGCGTCGCGCCGTTTGCGAGCGTCACCACGCCGGTGACCGACTGGCCCCATTTCTCGTCCGGCAGTCCGACGACCAGCGCATCCTCGATGTCCGGATGGGTCTTCAGCGCCTCCTCAACTTCCTCGGGGAAGACCTTCTCGCCGGCGGTGTTGATGCAGGCGTTGCCGCGACCAAGCAGGGTCAACGAGCCGTCGGCCTCGACCACGCACCAGTCGCCGGGAATGGAGTAGCGGACACCGTCGATCACCCGGAAGGTGCGGGAGGTCTTCTCCTCATCCTTGTAATAGCCGATCGGATTGGGCCCACGAATCGCCACCAGGCCAGGAATGCCGGAGCCAGGTGCAACCTCGGTGTCGTTTTCGTCGAAGACCTTGCAGCGCTCGCCCAGGACGAATTTCGCGGTCTGGACCTCGACGCCCTTCATCATGATCGAGGAGCCCATTCCGAGCGCCTCGGAAGATGAAAAGCCGTCTGAGAGCATGGCCGCGGGCATATGCTCCAGGAGCCCGCGCTTGACCTCCAGGCTCCACATCACCCCCGAGGAGACGATCGAAGTGACCGAAGATACGTCGTACTTTCGGGGATCGGCGTTGAGCGCATTGAGAATCGGCCGGGCGAAGCTGTCGCCGACAATGGCGATCTGCTGCGGCTTGTGGGCGTCGACCGCGACGAGCAACTCCTCGGGATCGAAGCGAGCGCCCTCGAGCGTCACCACCGAGCCGCCGGTCAGCATCGCGCCCATGGCGGTCAGCAGGCCTGTGCCGTGCATCAGCGGCGGCGCCGGCAGGGTGCGCATGCCCGGGCCGGCCGCGGCGTGGTGGGCGGCCAGGACCTCAAGGGTCTCCTGCACCGGCAGGCCCATGCGTCGCTGGGTCTGCAGGGTGAGCTCGCGCAGGTCGTGGTGGGTCCAGATCACGCCTTTGGGCATGCCTGTGGTGCCGCCAGTGTAGATGAAGAACTGGTCCTCGCCCGAGCGCTCGATGGCGAGCGGGCCGCCGTTGCCCTCCAGGGCGAGGGCCTGGAAGGACTCCGCAAACGGCGCGATGTCCTCGCCCACCTCGACCCAGGTCGTCACCTTGGGCAGCCGCGGGCGGATTTCGGCCACCGCGTCACGGAATTCGGGGGCGTAGATCACCGTCTGGGCGTCGGAATTGTCGAAGATGTACCAGACCTCTTCGGGCGTGTAGCGATAGTTGACGTTGACGTGGGTGAGCCTGGCCTTGAACGCGGCCGCCAGCCCCATCAGGTACTCGGGCCGGTTGCGCATATAGATGGCGAGCTTGTCGCGGGGCTGGGCGCCGCGGGCGACAAGCGCCCTGGCCAGGTTGTTGGTCGTCCGCCGCGCCTCGCCCCAGGAGATGGTCCGATCGCCGTGAATGAACGCCGGTTGGTCTGGCGGCAGCACAGTTTCCAACGTTTCGAGAATATCGCCGTAGTTCCAGGCCACGCGTCCGCCTCCGATTTCTTCAAGTCTTTGACTGCTTGCCGACCTTGACCTTGCGGAAGGGAATATCCCGGTCGACTTCGGGCTCCTTGGGCAGGCCCAGGACCCGCTCGCCGATGATGTTGCGCTGGATCTGGTCCGTGCCACCGCCGATGGACGTGAAATAGGCGTTTAGGGTCAGGAAATTGGCGTCCTCGGCGCGCGGGTGGTCGGGGCCCTCCAGCAAGCTTTCCGCGCCAAGGATGGCGGTGCGCAGCCGCGCTTCGGCATGCAGGATGCGGCTCATGGCCAGCTTGCCGAGGCTCATCACCGGCGAGGATGTGCCCTGAGCAAGCTCGGCCTTCGCCCTGGCGGTGTTGAGGGCGTTGAGGCGGCGCCAGGCGATCACCTGGGCAAGGTCCTGCCGGATCAGCGGATCGGACAGCACGCCGGCCTCGCGGGCCAGCGCGATCAACGGATCCTCGGTCCTCGATTCCGGGGCCCCTGAGCGCGCGCCGCGCGCGCCCTCGCCCATCACCGAGCGTTCGTAGGCGAGGGCGGTCTGCAGGACGCCCCAGCCCTCGCCTTCTCCCTTCAGCAGGTTGTCGGCGGGGACGATGGCATCGGTGAAGAACACCTCGTTGAAATGGCGCTCGTCGGTGATCTGGCGCAGCGGGCGGACCTCCACTCCCGGCTGCCTCATCGGCAGGAAGAAGAAACTGATTCCCTTGTGCTTGGTCGCATCCCAATCGGTGCGGGCGATCAGCATGCCGTAGTCAGCGGTGGCCGCGCCGGACGTCCAGACCTTGGAGCCGTTGACCACGAAATGATCGCCGACCCGCTCGGCCCG
>DASXBY010000082.1:0-6005 GCA_036491455.1 Caulobacteraceae bacterium | reverse complement strand
CCCTCGGTCCGCAGGTGATCGCCACCGGCTTCTCCTCGCCCAACGCCACCCCGGCCGAAGATCTCGCGGCCGCGGCGAGCGCCGCCGGCTTGACTGCGACCACCGCGGTTGACGTCTCCGCGGCCCTGTCCGTCGCTCTCGCAACGGAGGGCCGGCCGCCGCATGTGATTATCTGCGGCTCGCTTCACTTCATTGGCGATGTGCTGGCGATGAGCCCCAAGACTTGGCCTGACTGAGTCGGACGTCTAATAGCGCCGCTCTGGGCCGCCTGCGTTTTTTCCCAAAGAGGATACGGATGAAGACTTTGCTCCTGTTTGGAGCGACGGGCGACTTGGCGCGGCGCATGCTACTGCCGTCGCTGTTCGGCTTGGACAGCGACGGACTGCTCCCCTCTGACCTGGTGATCGTCGGCACCGCCCGCAGCGCCGGCGACGACGACTGGTACCGCGACAAGGCCCGCGACGTGCTGGCCGAATTCGTCGACCACGACCGGCTGAAGCCCGTCGCCCTCGCCCGGTTCCTGGCCAGGCTGCGCTATCGCAGCGCCGACGTTTCGTCGCCTGAGCCGTTTTCGGCGCTCGCCGAGGCGGTCGGCGACACCGCCCCCAAGGACCTGTCCGTCTTCCTGTCGACCGCGCCCAGCCTTTTCGGGCCGACGATCGACGGCCTGGCCAAAGCCGGCCTCGCCGGCGATCGCGCCCGCCTGGCGCTTGAAAAGCCCCTCGGCGGCGACCTCGCCTCGAGCCGGGCGATCAATGACGCCGTGGCGGCCCGGTTCCCGGAGAACCGGACTTTCCGCATCGACCACTACCTGGGCAAGGAGACGGTGCAGAACCTGATTGCGCTCAGGTTCGCCAACACCCTTTTCGAACCGCTGTGGAACGCGCGAGGCATCGACCACGTGCAGATCACGGTGGCCGAGACCGTCGGGCTCGAGGGTCGGCAGGCCTTCTACGACGAGACCGGCGCGCTGCGCGACATGGTCCAGAACCATATGCTCCAACTTCTGGCGCTCACCGCCATGGAGCCGCCGGCGACGTTCGACGCCGCCTCGGTGCGCGACGAGAAGGTCAAGGTCCTGAAGTCGCTGCGGCCCATCGGCGCCGATGCGGTGCGCACGCACAGCGTGCTTGGCCAGTTCGAGGCCGGCTCGATCAACGGCGCCCCGGTCAAGGGCTATCTTGATGAGCTGGGGAGACCGAGCACCACGGAAACCTTCGTCGCGATAAAGGCGCACGTGGAAAATTGGCGCTGGCAGAAGGTGCCGTTCTATCTGCGCACCGGCAAGCGACTGGCCAAGCGCCGCAGCGAGATCGTCATCCAGTTCAAGAGCGTGCCGCACTCGATATTTTCAGGTCCCGGCGCGGCCTTACAGCCCAACAAGCTGATCATCGGCCTGCAGCCCGATGAGAACGTCAGCCTGCGCCTGATGGCCAAGGAGCCGGGCCTCGACCGGACCGGGATCCGCCTTCGCGAGGCGCCGCTCGATATCAGCCTGCCCAACGCATTTTCAGAGGCGCGGCGGCGGATCGCCTACGAGCGCCTGTTGCTCGATCTGATGGACGGGGATCCCACGCTCTTCGTCCGCCGCGACGAGGTCGAGGCGCAATGGACCTGGATCGATGCGATCCGCGCCGGCTGGGCGGCGACCGGCATGACCCCCAAGGGCTATGCGGCGGGAACCTGGGGGCCCTCGGCCGCGATCGCGCTCACCGAACGCGACGGCGCCAGCTGGAACGACTGAAAGAGACCGCTCAGGCAGCCTCCTCGGCGATGCCGGCCTCGGTGAGCCAGTCCAGGATCTTCTGCTTGGGCATGGCGCCCACTTTCATCGACGCCATCCGGCCGTCGCGGAACAGCATCAGGGTGGGGATGCCGCGCACGCCGTAGCGCGACGGCGTGGTCGGGCTTTCCTCGATGTCCAGCTTGGCGATCGTGATCTTGTCGCCCAGCTCGCCGGCGATCTGCTCGAGGGCGGGACCAATCTGTTTGCACGGGCCGCACCATTCGGCCCAGAAGTCCACCAGAACCGGTCCGGGCGCCTTCAGCACCTCGGAATCGAACGTGGAGTCGGTGACCGCGACTGTGCTCATGAAAAGCTCCTGAAAGGGAATGTCCGGATGTAGTCAGGCTTGGCGAGTCGTCAACTGGCGCCGACTTCGAGATTTCGTGCGGTGTCCGTGAGCGGAGGTGAGTCCTCCAGCCCTGACAGAGCCCAGGCGAATCCCCCCGACCGCCGGCGCCAGAGGTAGTAGCCGCCGAAGAGGGCCATCTCCGCGAAGGTGACGAGCAGGCTCGGCCGGCCAACCTCGGCGTCGATCCAGCCGGCGGCGACGACCCCGGCCAGGGCCATCAGGCCGACGATCGGCGCCACCGGGAAGAAGGGCATGCGGTAGTGGGCATGTCGGGACGAGCCGTTGAGCCGGCCGGCGATCACCGCCACGCACATGGACACATAGGTCACCACCACCCCCATGCCGTTCAGCACCAACAGCACCTTCAGCGGGATGAAGCAGCAGGCGACTCCCGCCGCGCCGGTAACCAGCATCGCCGCCCACGGCGAGTCGAACCGGAGGTGCAGGCGGGTGAAGATGTCATTCACCAGGCGGTGCCAGGCCCCGTCGCGGCCGCTGGAAAAAAGGATGCGGGCATTGATCAGCAGCGAGGCGATCACGGCGTTGACGATGGCGAAGGCGACGGCGAGGCTCACCGCCACCGCCAGGGCGTGGCCCCCGAGGGTTTCAACGAAATCTCCGAATGGGCTGGCCGAGCGGACCATCGAGGCGATGTCCGGGGCGCCGATGACAATGGCCAAGGTCGGCGCGAACTCGAGGGCCAGGGTCGCGACCAGCGCCAGCACGATGGTGCGGGCGATTCGCTTCGGCGCCTCGTGCATCTCCTCGCTGAAGTAGACGGCCGCGCCGTAGCCGTTGAGGGCGAAGATGGCTACGGTTGTCGAAAGGGCGATGGCCAGCGGCGGCGTCGCGGAGAGCCCGGCCCCCGTCGCCATCACCGGATGGAGGATGGCCTCGGTCAGCGAGCGGGCCGGATGGGCGAAGCCCAGCGCCGCGACGACGATCAGGGCGACGACCTCCACCGCCAGGAAGACGCCGGTCACCCAGGCGTTCACCCGGACATTGAGGATTCCCGAGAAGGTGGAGAGCAGGATCATGCCCACGGCGATGGGGACGGCTGGCGCATGGGGCCAGATAACGGAGACATAGGTCGCCGCGCCGAGGGCGAGAACTGGCGGGACCAGGGTGTAGGTCGCCGCGTTCACGCCCAGCAACACATAGCCCGCGAACGGGCCCAGCGCCTGGCCGGCCATGGCGTATTCGCCGCCCGCGATCGGCCAGGCCGAAGCCAACTCGGCGTAGACGAAGGCCATGCAGAACGACACCAGGCCGGCCGCCAGCAGGCTGATGATCACACCCGAGCCCGCCTGCTGGATCACGCCCGGAATGATCACGAACACAGACGAGGCCGGCGTCACCGACGACAGGGTGAGCAGCAGGACGCCGAAGATCTTCATGCTGCGCTGAAACCGGCGCGAGGTCATGCCGCCAGATTCTCCAGCGCCGCCTTCAGCATGGGCTCGGGAATGAGCATCAGCTTGGGACCGTCCGTCCAGATCAGGGCCGCCTCGATCCTGCGACCCGGGAAGATCTCGCCGAGCACCGCCGTGTAGATGGCCATCTGACGGATGTAGCTCGAATCGGCCTCCTCCACCCTATGCGGCGCGGGGCGGTTGGTCTTGTAGTCGACCACCAGAACCCGATCCTCGGCCAGGACCAGGCGATCGACGCGGCCGTTGATGATCAGATCAGGCGGCAGTGTGGCGGCACGGCCGGCGATGGGCGCCTCGGCCCGCGAGCCAGGACCGAACACGGCCGAGAATCGCTCGTCGCGGAGCACGCCCAAAGCTGCGGCGATGATCTCGCCGCGCTGGCTTTCATCGAGACCGGCTTCGCGCGCCAGCAACCGGCCCGCCGCCTGGTCCCAATCCCCTGGCGCCAGATCGGGCAGGACCTGCAGCAGCCGGTGGATGATCTCACCGCGGCGCCAGCGGCCCAGGCCGCCGGTTGAATCCAGCGGCGAGGTCGCGGCGCTGCGATCATCCTCGTCAAGGCGGGAGGGCGCGGCCAGGCGAGCGCCGGGCTCCGCCGGCGCGGGCTGAATGATCCAGCCGGGAAGGGGCGTCATCGGAGTCCGCGTTTGCCAAATGGCGGCCGCGATCTGCGGCTCGGCGCCGAAGCGAAGGCCTTTCAGGTCGCCCTCGCCTGGAACCGCAATGACGCGGCTCTCCAGGCCGGAGAGGGCGCGGGCGACGAAATCGCCCCAGCTGCCATTGAACGCCGAGTCATGGCCTCGTCTCGCGCGGATTCCGCAGACGATCAGGCGGTCCCTGGCCCGCGTCAGGGCAACGTAGAGCAGCCGGTTGTATTCGGCCGCGATCGCCTCCTCGCGCCGGCCCCGGGCATGGAAGGAGGCCTCGCAATCGTCCTTCTTCCGCGGCGCCCACAGAAATCCGCCGTCCTCCGTCTCGATGAGGGGCGGCGGACGCATCGACAGCCTCGAGGCGGTGTCCGGCAGGATGACGATCGGGGCCTCGAGGCCCTTCGCGCCATGGGTCGTCATCACCCGCACCTCGTTCGCGCGCTCGCTCGACTCGCGCTTGATCTCAATCTCGGTGGCCGCCATCCAGTCGACGAAGCGCTCCATGTCGCGCACGCCCGCCGCCTCGGCGGCCAGGCATTGCGCCAGGAAACCGTCCAGGGCCTCCTCGGCCTCCCCGCCCAAGCGCGTGAGCAGGCGCTGGCGCATCGAGCGTCCCTCGGCGTCACGGCGGTTCAGAGCCAGGCCATAGAATTCGAACGGGGTCGCGGCGCTGGCGGCGGCTTTGGCCCAGGCGAGGAACGACGCCGCTTCCGCCCATTCCCTGCGCTCCTGCGCCCGAGAGCCGAGCGAGGTCCACAGCCGGCCGCTTCTGGCGTGCGCCAGATCGAAGAGGCTCGTCTCGTCGACATCGCAGAAGGGCGAGCGCAGGAGACCGGCCAGCGCCAGGTCGTCGGCGGGGAACCGCGCGAACTGTCCGAGGGTCATCAGGTCGGCGTGGAGGCCGTGCTCGGAGAGTTTCAGGCGATCGGCCCCGGCGATCGGAACGCCGGACGCCTTCAGCGCCCGAATGATCGCATCGAACAGGATCCCCCGCCGGCGCACGAGGATCAGGAAGTCGCCCCAGCGGCACGGCCTCGGCTCGTCGGTGTCCTCGTCGGCGATCGCCTCGCCCCGATCGACCATCTCCCGGATAGCGATGGCGATGCGCCGCGCCAGACGCTTGTTGGCGCTGCGGGCCGGACCGGCGTCGACCGGCGCGAGGGGATCGCGTTCCGGTTCCTCGTCCGCGATCTCCAGTGGCCACAGATCCACGCTCCCGCTGACATGACGGTGGGCCTTGTGCTCGAGCCGCAGGAGCGTGGCGGCCGGCGAAACCAGTCCGATTGCCGCCTCACGATCGGCGAACACCTGGTCGACCACGGCCAGGACCTCGGCCGTCGACCGTCGGCTGACGATCAGATTGACCCTCGAAAAGCGGAGGCCCGCGGCCAGGGCCCGCCGCTCCAGGTCCTGCGCCTCCTGCGCCAGGCGCTCAGGGCGGGCGCCCTGGAACGAGAAGATCGACTGTTTTTCGTCGCCGACGACGAACACCGTGCGCGTGGCGCCAGCCGCGCCCTCTCCGTGGAAGAACTCGTCGGTGAGCGCCGTCAGGATCCGCCATTGCTCAGGCGAGGTGTCCTGCGCCTCGTCGAGCAGGACATGCGCGATCCCATTGTCCAGTTTGAAGAGGACCCAGGCCGCGTCCGCGCGCTCGGTGAGCAGCGAAAGCGTCCGTGTCACCAGGTCTTCGAAATCCAGCGCGTGCATCTCGCGCTTGGCGGTCTCGTAGGCGGAGACATAGGCGGCGCCGAGCGTCAGGACGGCCGCCGTGTCCTCGGCGACCCGCG
>DASXBY010000081.1:0-4014 GCA_036491455.1 Caulobacteraceae bacterium | reverse complement strand
GCGAGAAGCTGACGCTCGACTACATCGCCCGCAGCTGTGGGCTCAATCGCTCAAAGCTGACGCGCGGATTCAAGGAACTGTTTGACTGCACGGTCGCCCAGGCCATCGCCGAGCGGCGCCTCGAGACCGCCAGACGGATGCTCCTGACCACGGACTTGCCCGTGTCGTCGATCGGCTATGTCACCGGCTACCTGAACAACGCCAGCTTCACCCGCGCCTTCGGACGCCGCTTCGGGCGCACGCCGACCGATACCCGCGAGCTGGCGGCGTGAATCCCGCGACAACGACTGTGCGGGGCGGTGGATCTCTTGTCCGCCAGGCCATGGAGGCCGTCACCGGCCACATTCGCGCGCGGGCCCTCCGGGTCGGCGACACCCTGCCGGGAGAGGGTCACTTTGCGGCCGAACTCGGCGTCAGTCGGGCCGTGATGCGCGAGGCCTTTGGGGCCCTGGCGGCGCTCAATCTCATCGAGGTCGCCAACGGCCGGCGGCCGAGGGTGGCGGCGTTGGACGGCTCGCCGCTGGCCGCCTCGCTCGCCCATGCGGTCAGCACAGACCAGGTGAGCGTTCCCCAGGTCTGGGACGTCCGCCGTACCCTGGAGGTTCGTACCGCCGAGCTCGCCGCGGAAAATCGCACGCCGGAGGAGGCCGCCCAGATCGTCGACCTGGCGGAGGCTATCGCCCGGGCCGCCGACGACATGCCGCAGAGGGCGGCGTACGACATCGCCTTCCATCTGACGATCGCCCAGGCGACGCACAACGAGCTGTTCCGCCAGATCGTCGCCTCGTTCGGGCCGATGATGGAGGTCGCCATCCCCACCGCCTGGCGCACTCGCGAGACCGAGGAGGAGCGGATTGTGGTGCTGGAAAATCACCGCAACGTGGCCCGAGCCATCGCAGCCGGCGATCCCGGCGCGGCGCGCCGGGCAATGGAAGCCCATTTCGACGAATCCGTCGGTCACCTTCTTTCCAGCCTCGAAGTTTAAGGCCAGCTAACTGCATCTGACGCCCAGCGGGCCAAGGTCAGTCGACGGCGGCGATATAGGGCAGGTCGCGATAGCGTCCGGCGTGATCCATCCCATAGCCTACGAGAAACCTCGCCGGAGCATCCCAAGCAAAGTCGTCCGGCTCGATCGCCCGGAGACCCGGCGCAGGCTTGCGGGCGAAGGCGCAGGTGAGGATTTCGGCCGCCCCCGCCGCCGTCAGGATGCGCACGGCCTCCGCCAGCGAAACGCCGCTGTCGACCACGTCGTCGATGATCAGCACCTGGCGCTCATCCAGGTTGCGCTGCGGGCCAGCCAGGAGCTGGCAGGCGCCTGCGCTCTGCGTTCCCTGGCCGTAAGAAGAGAGCCAAAGGGCGTCATAGATCAGGGGCTTGCCGCGGCGCGCAAGCGCCCGGGTAAGGTCCGCAGCGAACCAAAGTCCGCCCATCAGCAACGTCACGCCTACGGCATGGTCCGAGAGCCGCGGCGCCAGACGGTCGGCGATCGCCTCGACCCGAGCCGTCACGTCGTGTGCGGGCAGCAGGGACTCGAGCCGGTCGAGGATTTCAGCCACGTGGCTGCCCCTTTCGGCCGAAAATGCGGCTAGCGCCGACGATCCGTCGCACTATCATGACCGATGAATCGGGCGCCTCCTGATCAAGCGCCGTCGAGGTGGCTCATTTCCGACGCCCTGTCCACCAATCCGGCCCCTTCCGCCGATCTCGGCGCGTCCGCCCCGGCCTCGCCCATCGTGCGATTCGACCAGGTCGGCCTGGCTGGAGGCCCAAACGGCTGGATCCTGCGGGGCCTCTCCTTTGCCCTGGCGCCGGCGTCGTTTCATTGGCTCATCGGCGGGGCGGGCAAGACCAGCCTTCTGGGGCTGATCGGACTTGCTGAACGTCCAAGCCAGGGCGTGGCGCAGGTTTTCGGCCGCGACGCCGCCACGCTTTCGCGCAAGGAGACGGTGCTTGCGCGGCGACGCATTGGCCTTGTTCTGGAGCCAATGGCCTTTGTCGAGCATCTCTCGGTCTGGGACAACGCCGCCTTCGCCGCCCGCGTCACCGGTCGCAGGATCGATGACTACGCGGGGGACGTGGACGCGATCCTCAAATGGGTGGGCCTGGCCAAGGCCGCCGATGAACGGCCAGCCGCACTCGCCGTCGCCGATCGCCATCGGCTGGCGCTCGCCCGGGCTCTGGTCAACCGCCCGGAGCTGCTCCTGATCGACGAGCCGCCGGAGGGTTTCGACGACGCGGCCCGGCAGCGGGCTTTCCGGCTCGTAAGTGAAATCCACGCGGCCGGCGCGACGGTGGTGATGGTCTGCCGCGATGAGGCCTTCGCGTTGGGGTCCGGCCGACCCGTCATCCGACTGCAGGATGGCCGCGCCAACCTAGCCGAGCCGGAGGCGGCATGACCGCGCCGGCGCGCGGAGGGCGCATCCTCCGCTCCAACCCGTGGTCGCGGCTGGTTACGGCCTTGTTCCTTACGATTTTTGCCTCTGCCGCCTTGCTGGCCGCGATGGCCGACTTCGCCGGCGCCCGGGCGGCCGAGGGCGCCGCCGGCCGCCTTGACGCTGACGAGACCGTTGTCGTCTGGTCGCACGGCCTGGAGAGCGCCGACGCCGCCGCGGCGCGGGGGAGTGAGATCCTGGGCAAGATCCCCGGCGTCAGCCAGGTCCACTGGCTCGATCCGGCCGCCGGCGACAGACTGGTCGCCAGCGCTCTTGGCGCACCAGGCGGCCAGGCAAGCGATGTGCGATTGATCTCTGTGACCGCGCCTGGCGGCGGCACAGCCCTGGCGCGCCGCATCGTTGAGGCCCTGGCGGCGCAGAATCTGCCGGCCCGAGCGACCAGCCGCTCCGGGATCGCGTCCGCCGGTTACGCGACGCCGATCCTCGCGGCGGCGATCCTGGTTCCGCTCCTCGCCATCCTGGCCTTCGCCATCGTCAGCTGGATAGAAGCGCGTCGGGAGATGGCGCGCTCGCGCGCGATCATCGATCTGATGCGGATCGCCGGCGCGAGCCCAGGTTTCATTGCCGGCGAGGTGAGGCGGCGCATTTCCGGCCTTGCCTTCGTGACCTGCCTCTGGGGCGCCAGCGGCGTGATGGTCGTGGCCGCGCTGGCCGTTCGCCGGAATCTCGCTGGTCCGATAGGCGGACTCTCGCGCCAAGATCTGGTGACGCCATGGCCGGCGGTTATCCTGTTGCTGTGGCTGGCGGCCTTGGCGGGCGCGGGCCTCGCGGCCCGATCACGGCTGAAGAGTATGGCGTGAAGGGTCTGGCCGCGATCCTGGTCGTCGCTCTCATCTGGGTGGCCGGCCTTCTTGAATTCGCCGACCGCATCGCCCGCCTGACGCCCCCGGACGAGCCGGCGCCAGCCGATGGCATCGTTGCGCTCACCGGCGGCTCGGATTTGAGACTCGAGGCTGCCACCCATCTGCTGGAGGACGGCAAAGGCAAGCGCTTGCTGGTCTCCGGCGTCAATCGAACAGCCACGCGCAGCGATCTCTGGACCGTCACCGGTGCGGCAAAGCCGCTGTTCGATTGTTGCGTCGACCTGGGATTCCAGGCGGTCGACACCGTCGGCAACGCCCGGGAGACGGCCGAGTGGGCTCGCGCCATGGATTTCCACAGCTT
This sequence comes from Caulobacteraceae bacterium, assembly GCA_036491455.1. Classification (GTDB taxonomy): domain Bacteria; phylum Pseudomonadota; class Alphaproteobacteria; order Caulobacterales; family Caulobacteraceae; genus Acaudatibacter. The sequence goes on along the minus strand of DASXBY010000081.1, from coordinate 397 downwards.
GATCCTGGTCACCGCCGACTATCACATGCCCAGGGCTCTCATTGAACTCCATGCGGCCCTGCCAGGGGCGACCGTCATCCCCTATCCGGTGGCCACCTCGACCCTTGATGCGCGCCATTGGGCGGCGAGCTCGCTCTTCGCCCGGCGCATGGTGGTGGAATACAGCAAGTACCTGGCGATCCTGACCCGCGAGGCCGTGCTGGGCGGCGGCGGCAAGCCGGTGAAGAGCGCCTGATGCTGTTCGCCCGGTCGCTCCTCTTCGTCGTCCTGTTCTATCTGTGGTGGACGATCATCGCCCTCGCGTGGCTCCCGCTGCTCGTCTGCCCGCGCCGCTGGATGGTCGGGCCGATGAAGTTTCAGGCGCATGTGACGGTGCAGATCCTGCGCCTCGCCTGCG
>DASXBY010000080.1:0-23426 GCA_036491455.1 Caulobacteraceae bacterium | reverse complement strand
GATGGCCTCCATGTGGCCGGGCGTGCGGCCGAGCATCATCTTGGCCTCCGAGCCGACGGCGAAGACGCTCTTGCGGCCGCCGGCCATGCGCAGCGCCACCACCGAGGGCTCGTTGAGCACGATCCCCCGCCCCTTCATGTAGACGAGTGTATTGGCCGTCCCCAGGTCGATGGCGATGTCGCTGGAGATGGCGCCGAACAGAGACGAGAACATTCAGATCTTCGTTTGGAGGCTGATGACAGTGGGGCGGCAAGCGGTGGCGGGTCGGAGTCCGGACGCGCCAGCGCCCCTCCTCTCGCCCAGAGGATTAAGGCTGTCCTCTGCCCCGCGCATGCACCGATTACAAGCGTCTTGTGTGCAGCGTCCGGACGTTGTCAGCCGAGCGCCGCTAGAGCCACCCCCAGCGCCGCCGCGGCGCCCCCCAGCCACTGGCCGAAGGACAGCCGCTCGGCGAACCAGCGGCGGCCGGCCAGCGCGGCGATCGGCGCCTCGACCACGCCCACCGCCCGCACCGGCCCGACCGGCGCCATGGCGAAGGCGGTGAACCAGAGGCCGGACGCGGCCGCGCCGAAGAAACCGGCCGCGAGCGAAGTCCGCCAGGATCGGAGGACGGCCCGCAATGCCGGCCGGTCGGCGACCGAAAGCCCGATCACGAGCGCGGCCGACTGAAGGGCCTGCACGATGACCAGCGTCACCTGGGCGGCGAGGAAGGCTTGAGATTGATCAAGCCCAAGAGCGGCTTGGCGATAGGCGTTAGAGGCAAGCGCGAAGCCGAGGCCGGCCAGGAGCCCGAAGAGGGCGGCGCTCCAGTCGACCATCCGCCCACGGGGCCATCCAAGGAGGCCGATCGCAAAGGCGGCGAGGGCGACCCCAAGCCATTGCCCTGGATGCAGCCGGTCGCCGAGGGCAAGGCCCATGAGGGCGGCCAGGGGAATGCTGCTCTGCTGAAAGACCGTGCCAAGCGCGAAGCTCGAGCGGCGCATGGAGACGAGCAGGGCCGAGGTGGCCGCGATCTGGGCCGCGCCACCGATGGCGCAGGCCAGCAGGAAGCGGGCGTCGAGCGCCAGGTGAGCCCGCGGGCTCAAGGCCAGGGCGACCGACGCGAATAGGACCGAGAACGGCAGGCCGAACAGGAACCGGACCAGGGTGGCTCCCCACGGTCCGGCGCCCTCCAGCAAGCCGCGCTGCGCTCCGTTGCGCGCCACCTGCAGAGTGGCAGCGCCGATCGTGATCGGGATCCACAGCATGGGCGTCGACCGGCCGGCTCAGGCGCCGGCGAGTTCGCTAGAAGCCGTGGGCGGTCATCGGCGCCGGCGCGCTCTTCTCCTTGCGGGCGAAGAGGTTGTTGAGCGCATTGACATAGGCGGTGGCGCTGGCGGTGAGTGTGTCGGTGTCGGCCGCCGCGCCGGTGGCGATGCGGCCGTCCTCTTCCAGCCGGACGGAGACCTGCGCCTGGGCGTCGGTGCCCTCGGTGACGGCATGGACCTGGAAGAGGCGCAACTCCGCCTCGTGCGGCACGATCTGGCGGATGGCGTTGAACACCGCGTCCACCGGCCCGTCGCCGGTGGCGACCGCCGAGGAGACGGCGCCGTCGATCGACAGGCTGAGCGAGGCCTCCTGCGGCCCTTCTGTGCCGGCGATCACCCGCAGCGACTTGACCTGGATGCGGTCCGCGCCCCGCGAAAGGGCGTCATCCACGAGCGCGATGATGTCGTCGTCGAAGACATGCTTTTTCTTGTCGGCCAGATCCTTGAACCGGCCAAACGCTTCGTTGAGCGCGTTCTGGCCGAGGTCGTAGCCCAGCGCCTTCAGCTTCTCGCGAAAGGCGTGGCGGCCGGAATGCTTGCCCATGACGAGGTTGGTGCCGCCCTGCCCCACGTCCTCCGGCCGCATGATCTCGTAGGTCGAAGAGTCCTTGAGCATGCCGTCCTGGTGGATGCCGCTCTCGTGGGCGAAGGCGTTCTTGCCGACGATGGCCTTGTTGAACTGCACCGGAAAGCCGGTCACCGCGGAGACATAGCGGCTGGCGCGGGTAATGTGCTCGGTCCTCAGACGGGTGGCGTAGGGCAGATGATCGCCGCGAACCTTCAGCGCCATGACGATCTCTTCGAGGGCGGCGTTTCCGGCCCGCTCGCCGATGCCGTTGATCGCCACCTCCACCTGCCGGGCGCCGGCCTGGACGCCGGCCAGGCTGTTGGCGACAGCCAGACCCAAGTCGTTGTGGCAATGGGTGGAAAAGACGACGCCGTCGGCGCCGGGTACGTTTTCGATCAAGTCGCGGAAGATCGCCGCGTATTCGCTGGGATAGGAGTAGCCGACCGTGTCCGGGATGTTGATCGTCGTGGCGCCGGCGCGGATCGCCGCCTCGACGCAGCGGCGCAACACGTCGCGCTCCGTGCGGGTGGCGTCCTGGGCAGACCATTCGACGTCGTCGGAGAGGTTGCGGGCATGGGTGACCGAGCCGGTCACCAGGTCGACGACCTCCTCGGGCGTGATCCGCAGGATGTGGTCGCGGTGCTGCGGACTGGTGGAGAGGAAGGTGTGGATGCGGCCGCGCCGCGCCGGGCGGATGGCCTCCGCGCAGCGCTCGATGTCCATCGCCGCCGCCCGGGCGAGGCCGCAGACGATGCTCTCGGTGACGATGCCCGCGATGCGCCGGACGGCGTCGAAATCGCCGTTGGAGGCGATCGGGAAGCCCGCCTCGATGACATCGACGCCCATCTCCTCGAGCATCTTGGCCAGCTCGAGCTTCTCCTCGATGGACATGGAGGCGCCGGGCGACTGCTCGCCGTCGCGCATGGTGGTGTCGAAAACGATGACGTGTGCGGGAAGCGGCTGCGGCTCGACGGACTCTGGGGATACGGGCATGGAACTGGATCTCTTCGCTTTGGTTTGCCGGGAGGGTGGAGAGTCCCCTGAACGCCCGGGCGCGAAGCTTTACGCGAGCCCTAAGGCGCCCAGGGGCGGCTAAGCCCGAGGAGAAGCAGTTGCAGGCAGTCGGCGCGGAGGCTCGGCATGGGGTGCGCCTATTCCATTTACGCGCTCGGCGCAACAGTCGTGCGTCAAGAGGACACCAAATGTCAGTTCGTAGAATTTTCTTTCTCTAATTGCGGCTTTTGGGTCACGTCCCATGCTGAATGGTTCGGATTCCAACCTTCACACGGGAACAGGCATGATCAGCACAACCCGGCGAGATCCACACCTCGCCGTTGCCGAACATCACGCCCTGAGCGTTAACGAACAGAGTGTCGTAGTTTTGCGAAACGATCAGCTTGGCGATGGCCGGCGTCATGATCTGGCTGTACCGCGCCAGGAAGTCGGCGGGCGTGCGGACGGTCAGTGTCTGACCGCAAAATGATGCGCGCATGGGATAGAGCGCCATCATAGCGACACCCTTAGCGTCGTGGCAGCCGACTGCCGTCTTCAAGGCCGCGATCATCGCCCGATAGGGCTCGTGAGGGCCAAGAACCTCGTCAATTCGGGCGCTGGTTTCGGACTGAGGTTTGGCCGCTACCGGGACCGCAAGAGCCAGAACGACAGACTCGTCATCAGACGCATCATTCCGTCATCGCTTCTGCAACCATCGCCGCGCCAGCAGGCCGGCGGCGAGCCACAAGGCGGCCGCCACGGCCAGCCAGACCCACGCCCACAGGCCGCCGGCCATGATCGAGCGCCCAGCGAAGGCGATGGCCGCGATCTTGGGCAGGATTCCGATCCCTGTGCCGAGAGCGAAGGAGAGCCACGACATCGAGGTCAGTCCACCGGCCATGTTGACCAACACGAACGGCGCGAAGGGGACGAGGCGAACCACCAGGCTGGCCATGAAGCCATTGCGTCCGACGAGATCGGCGAAGCGCCGGGCCGCAGCCCAGTCATGGATCAGCCGGGCGCCGAACCCGCGGCCGAGGGCAAAGCCGACTAGCGCCGAGACCATGGTGCCGGCCCAGCTGTAGGCGAAGCCCTTTTCCGGGCCGAAAGCCAGCACCGCTGCGGCGATCAGGGCCACCTGCGGCACGCCCACGAACGCCAGGGCGGCGAAAGCGGCGATGACGATCGGCAACTCCCAGGGTCCGCGGGCAAGGGCGAGCCAACGGCGCGCCTCTTCCGGTCCCGAGACGCCCATCGCCGGCAGGCCGAGGAAGAAGATGAGGCCCAGGCCGCCGAACAGCACGAAGGCGAGGATCGCGCGGCGCGCGCCCACGGCCGGGCTGGGGGTGGAGTCGGTGGGCATCGGCTTTCAGTCTAGCAGGCGCTCGGCGCATTGCGCGCGGGCGCGTCCGGTCCTACAGAGCGGCGCGTTTTCCCGCCACCCCATCTGAGTCGTGCGTCGATGTTCGTCGAGTCCGCCAGCCTGCGCCGCATCAAGCCGTCCGCCACCGCAGCCGCCAGCACCCGTGCGCGCGCCCTGCGCGCCGCCGGCCGCGACGTCATTTCCCTGGATGCGGGCGAGCCGGATCACGACACGCCGGAAAACATCAAGGAAGCGGCTATACGCGCCATCCGGGACGGCAAAACCAAATACACCGACATCGACGGCATCCCCGAGCTGAAAGAGGCGATCTGCGCCAAGTTCCAGCGCGAGAACCGCCTCGCCTACCAGCCCAACCAGATCAATGTGTCCCCCGGCGGCAAGCCGGTGATCTTCAACGCCATGATGGCCAGCCTCGAGACGGGCGATGAGGTGGTCATCCCCGCGCCCTATTGGGTGAGCTATCCCGACATGGTGCTGTTGGCCGGCGGGACGCCGAGGTTCGTACCGACCACCGCCGCCAACGGCTTCAAGGTCCAGCCTGCCGACCTCGAGGTGGCCATCGGCGAGCGCACCCGCTGGCTGATCCTCAACTCGCCGTCCAACCCCTCGGGCGCGGCCTATACGGAAGCTGAGCTCAAGGGCCTGGCCGAGGTGCTGCTGCGCCATCCGCGGGTGTGGGTCCTGACCGACGACATGTACGAGCACCTGGTGTTCGGCGACTTCCAGTTCCGTACGATCGCCGAGATCGAGCCGCAGCTCTACGAGCGCACCCTGACCATGAACGGTGTCTCCAAGGCCTACGCCATGACCGGCTGGCGCATCGGTTACGCCGGAGGTCCTGCGCCGCTGATCGCCGCCATGCGAAAGGTCATGAGCCAGTCGACTTCCAACCCGGCCTCGATCTCGCAGTGGGCCGCGGTGGAGGCGCTGAACGGACCGCAGGATTTCATCAAGCCCAACGCCCGCAAGTTCGAGGCCCGGCGCGACCTCGTCGTCTCGATGCTCAACCAGGCCAAGGGGCTTTCCTGCCCGACGCCGGAAGGCGCCTTCTATGTCTTCCCGTCCTGCGCCGGGCTGATCGGCAAGACGGCGCCAAACGGCAAGACGATCACGACAGACGGCGATTTCGCCGACGCCCTTCTGGAGGCCGAGGGCGTGTCGGTGGTGTTCGGCGAAGCTTTCGGCCTCTCGCCCTTTTTCCGCATCAGCTACGCCACCTCTAACGCCCTGCTGGAGGAAGCCTGCCAGCGCATCCAGCGGTTCTGCGGGTCGGTGAGCTGAGAGGGGCCCTTCCCGTCCTCGCTCTGCTGGCGATCGCCGCCGCGCCTCGAGCGCATGACCTCGCCGGCGCCCACGATTTCGTCGCCCGTGTCTACGCCCACTATCCCATCGCTGAAGGCCCGAATTCATTCGAGCTTTTCGGCAAGGACGAGCGGCGGGTGTTCGACCCGTCCCTCGCCGGCCTCATCGAGGAGGATACGCGGCTTGCGGGCGGTGAGGTCGGCGCGCTGGACGGCGATCCCCTGTGCGACTGCCAGGACGACACCGGCGACAGCTATACGGTGGGCCTCGCGCGGGCGGATGGGCCGAACGGCGCGGTCGTCGAGGTCGTGCGACACGATCACAACGTCAAGCCCGTCGCTCTCGAAACCATCAAGATCAGCCTGCGGCGAGTGGGCGGCGCCTGGCGGATCCACGACGTAGGTTCGCCCAATATGCCGAGCCTGTACGCCTACCTCTCCGAGGAAAACCGGAAGCGGCGGCGGTGATCCGGCCGTCCGGCCAGGTCAAGCGCTCGGTCAGTCTCTCGGGCCACGCCACCTCCATCGCCCTCGAGCCTGAGTTCTGGACGGTTCTGGAAGGCGCGGCCGCCACGCAGAAGCAGACGCTCGCCGAACTGATCCGCGAGATCGACGCTGGCCGGGGGCGCCGGCCGCTGGCATCGGCTTGCCGCCTGGCCGCCCTGGCGTTCGCGCAATCGGGAAAATCGGCCTAAGCCCCTGTGCTAGTCTCCCCGACGATTCAGCGCCAAAAACCTTGACCGACACGCCCCGCATTTCCGACCTCGCCCGCGTCCGGCCCGCCGCCGGCGGCGACTACCTTGCCGGCCTCAACCCCGAGCAGCGAGAGGCGGTCGAGGCGATCGACGGGCCGGTGCTGGTGCTGGCCGGCGCCGGCACCGGCAAGACGCGGGTGCTGACCACGCGCCTGGCGCATCTGCTGGCCATCGGCAAGGCCAGGCCCTGGCAGCTCCTGGCCGTCACCTTCACCAACAAGGCCGCCCGAGAGATGCGCTCGCGCATCGGCGATATCATCGGCGGCCAGGCCGAGGACCTCCGCTGGCTGGGCACGTTCCACTCCATCGCAGCCCAGATCCTGCGCCGCCACGCCGAGCTCGTTGGCCTGAAATCGAACTACACGATCATCGATCCCGACGATCAGGAGCGGCTGATCCGCCAGCTGCTGGAGGCGGAGAACATCGATTCCAAACGCTGGACGCCCCGGCATCTGGCCGGCCTGATCGACCAGTGGAAGAACCGTGGTCAGGGCCCGGACAAGCTGCCGCCGTCCGAGGGCGCCCACTTCGCCGCCGGCAAGGGCCACGCGCTCTACCGGCTCTACCAGGACCGGCTGAAGACCCTGAACGCCTGCGACTTCGGCGACCTGCTGCTGCACAACCTGACGATCTTCACGGCCCATCCCGAGGTTCTGGCCGAGTATCACGACCGCTTCCGCTATCTGCTGGTCGACGAGTACCAGGACACCAACACCGCCCAGTACCTGTGGCTAAGACTGCTGGCCCAGAAGAACCGCAACCTCTGCTGCGTAGGCGACGACGACCAGTCGATCTATGGCTGGCGGGGCGCGGAGGTGGACAACATCCTGCGCTTTGAGCGCGACTTCCCGGGCGCGAAGGTCATCCGTCTCGAACGCAACTATCGCTCCACCGAGCACATCCTGGCGGCCGCCTCGGGACTCATCGCCACCAACCGCAGCCGGCTCGGCAAGACCCTCTGGACCGAGGCCAACGGCGGCCAGAAGGTGCGGGTCCGCGGGGTGTGGGACGGCGAGGCGGAATCGCGCCTTGTGGCCGAGGAGATCGAGCGCTGGGCGCGGGGCCGGCGCTATGCCGACATCGCCATCCTGGTACGCGCCTCGTTCCAGATGCGCGCGTTCGAAGAGCGTTTCGTGCTGCTGCAGATCCCCTATTCCGTGGTCGGCGGCCCGAGGTTCTTCGAGCGGGCCGAGATCCGCGACGCCCACGCCTATCTGCGCCTTGTGCAGTCTCAAGATGACGACCTGGCCTTCGAGCGCATCGTCAACACCCCGCGCCGCGGAATCGGCGACGCCACGGTGCGCAAGCTGCTGCAGATCGGTCGCGACCGGGGCGTGTCGGCCAGCGTGGCCGCCGCCGATTTGGTGCGCACCGACGAGTTGGTCGGCCGGGCGCGGACGGCGCTCGCCCGCTTCCTGCGTGACATGGACCGCTGGCGAGCCCAGAAGGAAACGACGCCCCATCCTCGCCTGGCCGAGACGATCCTCGAGGAGAGCGGCTACGTCGACGCCCTGCGCCTCGACAAGGGCCCAACGAGCCAGACGCGCCTGGAGAACCTCAAGGAGCTGGTCCAGTCCATGGCCGCCTTCGACACCCTGGAGGCCTATCTGGAACACGTCGCCCTTGTGATGGACCTCGACCGCGAGGCCGGCGGCGACTCCGTCCAGGTCATGACCCTGCACTCGGCCAAGGGCCTGGAGTTCCCCCTGGTCTTCCTGCCAGGCTGGGAAGAAGGCGTATTCCCCAGTCAGCGCAGCCTCGACGAGAACGGCGAGAAGGGCCTCGAGGAAGAGCGTCGGCTGGCCTACGTCGGCCTCACCCGCGCCCGCGAGGAAGCGCGCATCTCCTTCGCCGCCAACCGCCAGGTCTATGGCCGCTGGACGAGCCAGCTCCCGAGCCGGTTCGTCGATGAGCTTCCCCTTGCCAATGTCGATGCCTCGTCCGAGACCGGCTATTACGGCGGCGGCCTGCGCGAAGGCGCCTCGCGCTGGGACGAGGTCAATTATGGCTCAGGCTATGACAGTCCCGGCTGGCGACGGGCGCAGGCTCGCGGCTACGCCGGCGGTCCGCCCGGGCGCACCCAGGTGATCGAGGGCGAGGGCCGGCTGGTGGCCGTGTCAGACCCGGGCGGCGCCAGCGCCTACGCCGTCGGCGAGCGCGTCTTCCACCAGAAGTTCGGGCCCGGATCGGTGACCGCGGTCGAGGGCAACAAGCTCACCGTCGCCTTCGACCACGCCGGCGAAAAGCGGGTGATCGACAGCTTCGTCTCGAAGGGCTGAGCGCGCCTCCGTAAAACACCGTAAGATCGGGCGTTTTTTCCGAAAATACGGATGGTCGGGCGGGAGCGCGGCGGCCACCGTAAAACGCCGTAAGATCGGACGATTCACCGTAAAATACGGACGGCTAGAACTGGCCCCTGAGGCGACCACCGTAAAACACCGTAAGATCGAGCGTTTCACCGTAAAGTACGGATGGCTTGCAACGCCGATCACCGCATTTGAAATCACGGCATCTGCGCCGGAGCGGGCCGCTGGCGGTACGTGTTCAGCCGCCATAAATCGCCATAAACATGGTGGAGTCACCATAAACAATGGTGTCCAGTAACCTTGACAAGCCCTCCATCAGAGCTTGGCGCATTCGGCGAGGCGTCGGCGGTCCGCGCTATGGTGTGCTTGAACGATTTCAAAGACCAGCCCGACGCAAAGGTTGGGACTATTGCAATATGTGAGGTTGCAATCTGGATGTCAAGCGTCGCGCGGGCTGAACGGCGAAATAGTCCCAACAATCTTCGGAGTGTGGGCGCTCGACCGCCTCAGACGTCGAGATCCTCGGCCAGGATCGCCATCTCGAACATGAACGAGCCGGGTTCGTCCTCGTCCTCATAGATCACGCCGATGAATTCGCCCTTGATCTCCACCTCGGCGGAGTCCTTCTGCTTGGGCCGAGCGCGCACGTCGATGTGCGGCGTGCCGAAGGTGCGCTTGAGGTGCGCGCGGACGCGGTCGATGTCTTGCTGGTCCATGAAACGGAGCCTAGCCGCTTTCGCGACGACCGCAAACAGAGCCTCAGATGTTGTAGTCGTAGGCCGCGTCGGCGAGAGTCTGGTCCATCGAACGCGACGGCTCGGGACAGGTCGGGCAGTTGACCAGTCGGGCCGGGACGCCTGCGGCGGTGCAGTGCGCCGGAACCGGCTTGAGCACGACCGAACCGGAGGCGATCTTGGCGTAATCGCCCACGGTGATGTTGCCCAGCACCTTGGCGCCGGCGCCCAGCAGCACGCCGCGGCCGATCTTGGGATGGCGGTCGCCGCGCTCGGCGCCTGTACCGCCCAGGGTCACGCCCTGCAGCATGGAGACGTCCTCGCCGACCACCGCGGTCTCGCCGATGACGATGCCGGTGCCATGGTCGATGAAGGCGCCGGCGCCGACCCGCGCCGCCGGATGGATGTCCACCTGGAAGAGTTCGGACACGCGGCTTTGGAGATAGAAGGCGATGGCCTCGCGGCCGGCGAGCCACAGCCAGTGGGCCACGCGGTAGGTCTGCAGGGCCTGGAAGCCTTTGAAGAACAGGAACGGCTGCAGATAGCCCTTGCACGCGGGGTCGCGCTCGAACACAGCGCGAAGATCGGCTTCCGCCCCCTCGATCACCGACGAGTCCGAGGCATAGGCCTCCTCGGCCAGCTCGCGCAGGCTCATGGCGGTGAGTTCCTGGTCGGCGAGCTTGCGCGCCAATTGGTAGGAGAGCGCACTGGCCAGGCTCTGGTGGCGGATGACCACCGCGTTGAGCAGGGAGGCAAGCCTCGGCTCCTCCACCGCGGCGTGTGTGGCTTCGTTACGTAGGGCGGCCCATACCGGCGGCGCGGCGCCCGCCTCGACCGCTTTCAGTCGCTTGGCCATGTCCGTCTCCTCCGCCCCTTTAGAAAGGCGTCCCATGGGCATATGGAGCCGCCTCTTGGCGTCCGCCAGAGGGGGGACTTCGAAAGCCCGGCGGCCAGTTTAACACAGGCTTTGGCCCGGTCGCGCATTGCGGCATCCGCAGCGCAGGACTATTTGCGAGTCGTTCTCAATAAAGGACCCTGCCCCTTGAATCTGCCCATCCTCGCCTCGCCAAAGTTCGGTGAGCCCCTGCCCGTCTCGGCCTCGCCGGAAACCCTGGCTTTCCTGGCCCGCCGGCGCTCGGCTTCGGCGCTCACGCTGGGCTCACCGGCTCCAAGCCGGACCGAACTCGATGCCTTGCTTGGCCTGGCCCTGCGCGTTCCGGACCACGGCAAGCTTTCGCCATGGCGGTTCGTGATCCTCGAGGGCGAGGCGAAGGCAGCGTTCGTCCAGGGCCTGGAGGCGATCGCGGCGCGGCGGCCGGACGGGGTCAAGGCGGCCGCCAAGCTCGGCAAGATTCGGCAGCCCCCGCTCACTGTGGCCGTGATCTCTTCGCCTCGCGAAGGCGAGATCCCGGAGTGGGAGCAGCGCCTCTCCGCCGGAGCGGTCTGCCTGATGCTGATCATCGCCGCACAGGCCACGGGCTATGGCGCCAACTGGATCACCGACTGGTACGCCTACGACGAGGAGGCGGGAGAGCTTCTGGGCCTTGCGGCCGGCGAACGCGTGGCCGGGTTCGTCCAACTGGGAACGCCGAGCGAGGCGCCGCTGGAGCGCGTGCGGCCCGAGATGGCCAATCTGGTCAGCGAGTGGAGTCCCTCGATCTGAGGCGCATTTGCCGCGCCATCGTGAAGCCTGCGCCACGCGTTCTTTGAGCCACTCGGCAGCATTCAGATCCCGGCCCCTTCGGCGTGAACCCCTGGGAAACTTGCGTGTGGCAGGGTAGTATCGTCGTCATTGGGAGGGCCGGGGGTGGATCGCACGTTTCTCGCGCTGGTGTTGGCCGCGGCGGCCGGATTGGCGACGCCGGCCCTGGCCTGGACCGACTACTATGCCGACAAGCATCCGCCGGCGGCGGACCAGAAGGGCGACGATAAGGCGCCGGCGCCTGTCGCTCAGAAGGAGCGAGTCCGCGCCGACCTGGACCATGTCTTTGGCCCCGGACACTGGCGGGAGACCAGCGGCTACCGCAGCCGGGCGCGCGAAGACGAGCTCCGCCGCGAGGGCGCCGGGACCGTGCGGCCTGGTGAAGTCTCGCATCATTCCATGGGCACGCCGGACGCGCCGGGGGCCTATGACGTCGTCGTGCCTGGCCTGCCCAACGCGGTCGCGGCGGCCAAGCTCAAGTCCGAAAGCAGCAATTTCAGTCGGGTGTACGCCGAGGGGGCGCACGGCCGCGAGGGTCAGCATCTGCACCTGGAACCGAACAATGGAAGCGATAGCGTCACCGCCGCCGGGTCGGCGCTGAAACCGGTCGCCGACGACAACATCTACCTTAGGATCGTGGGCGGCCGACGGAATCCGGCGCTAGGCGCAGTCGTGATCGGCCGCTCGGGCTCCTAGCACCCACTATTTCGGAAGCGCTCTAGCGCCCGGTATAGGGGGCGACGCCGGGGTCAGGCAGCCACAGGCCTACCGGCGGCTCGCCGGTTTGCCAGAATATGTCGATCGGGATACCGCCCCTGGGGAACCAGAAGCCGGCGATGCGCAGCCACTTCGGCTTCGCCGCTTCGACGATCCGCCGGCCGATGGTCAGGGTGCAGTCCTCATGGAAGGCGCCGTGGTTGCGGAACGAGGCGAGGAACAGCTTCAGGGACTTCGATTCCACCAGGTGCGCCTCGGGCGCGTAGTCGATCACCAGGCGGGCGAAGTCCGGCTGGCCGGTGACCGGGCAAAGGGAGGTGAACTCAGGAGCCGTGAACCTGGCGAGATAGAGTTGGCCCGGCTGAGGATTGGTGACCACCTCCAGCACCGCCTTCTCCGGGCTCTCCGGAATGGCGGCGGCGTGGCCGAGCTGAGTCAGATCATCCATGGCCGGGCGTTTAACCCCATTGGCCTTGGCGGCCAATCGGGGCGGACGAAGCGAAATTGGCGTCGGCGCTGCTGGCATGCATAAGCATTGGCATGGGCGAGCGCGACCTCTCCTTGTGGAAACAGGCCCTTGGCGCCGTCCCGAACTGGGTGCTCGAACGGACGGATCTCACCTCGCTGGTGCTGGCCGACAACGATTTGTCGGCGGTCCCGGACGGGATCGGCGCACTGCAAAACCTGCGGATGCTGGACCTAGGCCACAACCGGCTCACCGCCGTGCCGGAAAGCCTCGGCCGCCTGAAGGGGCTCACTGACTTCCTCTACCTGCACGATAACCAGCTGGCGTCGCTCCCGACCGCACTGGCCGGGCTCAGCCGGCTTCGCTACCTCAATCTCAGCGGCAACGCCCTCGAGGCCCTGCCCGAGGCCATCGCCGGCATGGTCGGCCTGATCGAGCTGCGGGTCAGCGACAATCGCCTCAGCGAACTTCCCGCATGGGTCGGCCGGCTGAAGCGCCTGCGCGAGCTTCACCTTCGGAACAACCGGCTGACCACCCTGCCGGACGCCGTGACCGCCATGATCGCGCTGCGCCAGATCGACCTGCGGGCCAATCCCATCAGCCGCCTGCCGGAAGGATTGCGCGCCCTGCCGCGGCTCGAGAAGCTTGACCTGCGCTGGACGCCGGACTTCGAGGCGCCAGCCTGGTTCGCCGGCCTCGAAGCCAGGGGCTGCATCATCTATCGATGATCGCTCAGGCCTTCACCGCCAGTTCGAAACCGCCGGCGAACGGCAGGGTCATCGTGCGAAAGCCGTTGGCGCGCAGATAGGCGAAGAAGGGCCCGTAGTCGTTGCGCGGGTCCGCCGTATTGTCGGCGACGACCACCCCGCCCGGGCGCATGTGCGGCGCGACAAGCTCGATTGCCGGCATGACCATGGGGATCCAGATGTCCATGAGCACGAAGTCGATGGGATCCTCGAGGTCCTGGAGGGTCTGGCGCAGGTCGCCCTCGCGCAGGTCGATCAGGTGACTGAGTCCCGCTTCCAAATAGAGGGCGCGCGCCGCCTTGGCCTTCTCAGGTTCGTATTCGGTGGTCACGACCACCCCTTCGCCGCCTGACGCGGCCAGGTTTTCACGAACGCCGGCGGCCAGGTAGAGGGTCGAAACACCATAGGAGCCGCCGATCTCCACGACGCGTCGCGCGCCGCAGGCCCGGATCAGCTGGTAGCAGAACTCGGCCTTGTCTTTCTCCAGCGCCACCATCTTGTCGGCGAGGAACGCCTTGATCAGAGGCTCGCGCTCGGCTTCGGATGGCCCGCCGGGTCCGAACAGCTTGGCGAAATAGGCGCCCATCTCGCCGACTTGGGCTTCGCTGCGCGCGTGCAACGCCGCCAGCCTCGCTTCCAGCGCCGCGTCTCCCAGCACGCCCATCGCCGATCCTTTCGCTCGCCTGGCTGAGCGCTAGCGCTCCTCACTCGGCAAAGCCAGAGGGATCGCGCCAGCCAGGGGCCCTAAGAGCCGGCGCCGGATCACCTTCCCGATCGAAGCATCTCGACGGTGACGCCGTTGGTCCAGCCGAAGCCGTCCTGGGTTGGATATTCCCCGCCGCCGCCGGGCTTCTGGTCAAGGACGTCGTATTTCTCGAGCAGGCGCCCGCTCGCCTGGAATTCCCGTTCCACGGTCGAAATCCACCCCTTGCGGATGCGGTCCGCCAAACTCCTCTCGCCGAAGTTCCTTAGGCCGACAAAGGCGATCCACTGCAGCGGCGCCCAACCGTTGGGCGCGTCCCATTGCTGGCCGCTGCGCACGGCGGTCGCGGCGATGCCGCCGGGACCGATGAGCTCCGTCAGCGCAGCGATGGTCGCCTTCGCCTTCTCGGGCGTCGCCATGCGTGCGTACAGAGGCCACGCCGCTGCGGCGGTCAGCCGATCGTTGGCAGCGCGCGCGTCGAGGTCGTAGTCGGCGAAATACCGCCCGTTCCACATGTGAGCCAGGATGGCGCGGCGGCGCGCGTTCGCCGACACGGCCCACCTCCGCCCGCCGGCGTGATCATCGAGCCGGCGGCCATTGGCCGAGATGGTCCGCTCCATCAGATACATCAGGACATTGAGGTCCACGGGGAGCAGGCGTGTCGTGCGGATCGTCGCCGGCGTCCTCCCGTCGGCCAGCCATCGCGAACTGAAGTCCCATCCGCTCTCCGCTGCGGCGCGCACGTCGCGCCAAAGCTCCGTCGGGTCGCGATCGGGCGTCTCCGTGGCGAGCAGCACATCCTCGCGGTAGGCCTCATCGCGCGGCAACGGCCGATCGTCCCAGTAGCGGTTGAGCACCGCCCCACCATCGAGGCGAACCACGCGGCCGCCGCTCATCCAGAAGCGATGCTCCGCGATCAGCCAGGCGTTGCGCCTGGCCAAGGCCTCGCGGCTGGGCGCCTTTGACAGCCGGGTCATCAAGGCCAGCATCGGCGGCTGCGACCGGCTCAGGTAGTAGGTGCGGGCCCCGTTCGGCACATGGCCGTAGCGATCGATCAACGATCCGAAATCGTCGATCATATCCTCAACGAGATCGGCGCGCCGGGCGCGCTTCAACCCGAGCATCGTGAAGTAGCTGTCCCAATAGTAGAGCTCGCGGAAGCGACCGCCCGGGACGACGTACGGCCTGGGCAGGGTCAGTGCCGACGATCCGTCCGGGGTCGGCGATGTCGCGCGGGTGAGCTTCGGCCACAGTCCGTCAATGTGTCGGACCAGGCCATCCCGGGCTGCCCCGTCAGGAGTGGCAGCTATATCCGGGGGCAAGTCGAAGCGGCTCGAGACAAACTGCTTCAGCGCCTCCCCATCCGGCGGTGGATGCGCCGCAAATTCGGCGAGGATCGTCGCGGCCGGGTAGCGTGGGATGGCATCGGCGAACGTCTTGGAATCCGCAAAGATCCTGTTGAGCTGAACCGCACGGAACAGCTCGCCGAACAGGTCGGATGGCGGTGGGGACGCGGCGTCACGCGGTGCCGCCAGAGCGATCGCTCCGGCGAGGCTCGCGGCGCCCTCAAGCTCTTCGCCGTCATCAAAGGCGCCCGGCCCGGTGTGGAAGAACGCGTCGCCGGGGGGAAACGTGGGGCGCGTTTCACGCATCGCTGGCCTCGGCGTGCAGGTAGACTGCGCCGTAGAGCAGGGACACGCTGCCGGCGAGGCTGCGCCGATCGTCGATCAAACGTTCCATAACGTTCGACGTCACGCCGCCGGCAGGTCAGGCTTCCTAGCCGCCAAACCTGTACCTCACCCGCACGCCGAACATCCTGGGTGGCGCGTAGGTGTAGGTCACGATCCCACTCGGCGTGTTGTACTGGTCGAGAAGGCCGGTGGCATAGAGGGCGTTGGTGAGGTTGGTCCCGAACAGTTCTACATCGACCGGCCTGCCGCCAATGTCCTTCAGGGCGACGGACGCATTGAGGTAGCCGTAGCCGGGCAGGTAGGCCACCCGGGCCTCATTTGTCTGGGCCGTCGAGAACTTGCTCTGGTAGGTATAGTTCGCCGACAGCACCAGGCTGGCGATCCCGTTGGACAAGGGGGTCTCATAGGTCGCGCCAACGGACACCTTGTTCTTCGGCGTGTAGGGGAACGCCGCCCCCAGGAGCACACTGTCGGCGACCGAGCTGATCTTGGTATATCTCGAGTCCATGTACGAATAGGTGACATCGAGCTCGAGGCCGCGCGTGGGAACGACGACGCCGGTGAACTCGACGCCCTGGATGACGGCCGCCGCGGCGCTTTCGTTGACGTTCAGGAAGATGCCGCCGACGTCCTGGGGAACGGTCCGCTGGATGTTTGTGTAGTTACCGCGGTAGGCGTCGGCGTTCAGGCGGAATCCCACGTCGCCCCAGTTGAACTGGGACTTCGCCCCGATCTCGTAGTCCTGCAGCCTCTCCGGCGGGAAGGTAGCGAACTCGGGCGGCGCGCCGGCGTTGATGCCGCCAGATTTGTAGGCGTCGCGAATGGCGAGATAGAAGTGCGCAGGGCCCAGATCCTCGTCGATATCGAACGTATAGCTGGGGTATTGGGAGCTCACCGAGCCGCCCTGCGCCGGCGGCGCGATGATCGTGGCGAACTGGGTCGAGTCCTCCCAGGTGTAGCGCAGGCCGCCGGTGACGCTCAGGCCGCGTAGCGCGTGGACCTTGTCGCCGATGTTGAAACTCGCCTGGCCGAATACCGCGCGGCTCGAGTTCGTCTCCACGAAGATCGCCGAAACCGGCCCAATGAACAGAGTCAGCGGAGCGGTGTAGTAGTCCTCAATGCCGGCAGGCCCGCTCCAGCTCTGATTGTCGTAGTAGAAGCCCGCCGTGTAGTTCAGCGCGTCACCCAGGCCTCTGCCCTGCAGGCGGATCTCCTCGGTGAGGTAGTTCGGCGCCAAGGTTGGGATATCCCGGCTCGATTGACCCGCGATCGGATAGGGGGTGGCGTCGTAGTCGTAACCGTACCGGTCCCTAAACTGGGAATAACTGACGACGTTGTCGATCTCGACCGAACTGTTGAGGTGGATGGTGGCGTGATTGATGAACTGCCAATATTGGGTCTTCGAGAACTCATTGAGATCATAGGAGACGCGCCGCGGACCCAGCGCTTGCTGCTGGGCGAGGGCATCGCCAATTCCGGGCAAGAACGGCGTCAGCCCGGCGATCGTCGCCGGGTTGAGTTGTTGCAGGATCGTCCCCGGGCCGTTGTTGTTTGAATAATAATACCGGGCGACCGAGTAGAGCTCGAGCCAATCGGCCGGACGCAAAATCAGGCTGGCGCGAACCGAGTCGTAATTCAGGTTGTCGTAGTCCTTGCCCGGGAAATTGGGGCCGACGTCGGTCGTATAGCCGTCGCGGGCGCCGACCTCGCCTGCCAAACGCAGCAGAACCTTGTCCTTCACGATCGGGATGTTGATCGCGCCCTCGCCACGGCGATCATTGTAATTGCCGTATTCACCCTGGACGTAGCCTCCGAACCTGTTTGTCGGCCGCTGAGGTTCGAAGAGGATGTTGCCGCCGGTGGCATTCTTGCCGAACAGGGTTCCCTGCGGGCCGGCGAGGACCTGGACGTTAGAGAGATCGAAGTAGGTTCCGACCCGACCGTCGATTCCCACGGGGTTGGCGACTTCGGCGAAATAGGGAATGACGCCGGGCACGGAGCCGAACGCCGGCCCTTGCCCACGCAAGGCGAAGTAGGCGAATTCGCTCGGATAGCCGCCGGTGATGGTGATCATCGAGGGGGTGAAGTCCGCCAGGGTCGTGCGGTCGGTGATTCCCTTTTGCTGGATTTTCGCACTGGAGAAGGCCGTCACCGCGACGGGCACTTTCTCAAGGTTTTCGGACCGCCGCCGGGCCGTTACCACGACTTCGGAGAGCGCTGGCGCTTCGGCGGCGGCGACTTGAGCGGCGCCGGTTTGCTGCGCCTGCGCGCCGCAAGCCAGTCCCGACAGCCCAACGGCCGCGGCGCCGCAAAGAAGTGTCCGCCTCATCCTGATCCCCTCGTTTCTGCGGTCTCGCCCAATTCCGGGCAACCGTTCGTCGTCATTGTTATCGATATCATTGGTATCGATGTCAATCCGTTTCGAGTGAGTTAAAACGGTTCGCTCAACGACGTTCGTTTTTTGGGAAGAGAGTTCGTGATGCCAGAGGCAGTTCAGACAGTCGGGATCGTGGACGACCCGTGTGCGGCTCTGCCGCCCATGCCGCCTGAGATTGCGGCCTTCGAGGCGGCGCTCAGGAAGGCCGTCGAAGAACACCGCCCGCTGCCGACGCCAACGCCCGATCTGCCGGCCGCTGCAGAGAGGTGGATGCGCGAGCGCCAGCCTCTCGACTATCCCAATCTCTGCAAGCACGTGGCGGCCAACGCGGCGCTCCCACCGCCGACGTCGGATCGGATCGTTTTTCTCGGCGATTCGATCACCGAATTCTGGAGCGTGATGGACCCCACTCTGTTTGATGGGGACCGCGTCAATCGTGGGATCAGCGGCCAGACGACGGTTCAGATGCTGGGCCGCTTTCGCGCCGATGTCATGGCCCTGAAGCCCCGTACCCTGCATCTTATGGGCGGCGTCAACGACATCGCCGGCAATACCGGCCCCACGACTGTGGCCCGCATTCTCGACAACGTCATGAGCATGGTCGAGTTGGCCCTTGCCCACGACATCCGCGTCGTTCTGGGCGCCGCGACCCCGGCCGCGCGGTTCAACTGGCGGCCCGACCTTATCGCCCAGCCCCACATCCGGCGCCTCAATGACGGGTTCCGCGCTTTCGCCGCCAAGGCCGAGATCGTGTTCGCCGACTACTACGAGGCCTTGGCTGACAGCGACGGCGGGATGCGGGACGGCGCCTCCGCCGACGGCGTCCACCCAAACGCGTCAGGCTATGCGCTCATTCGACCCATCGCTGAAAAATCGCTGGCCGCCGACTAAGCTTTCGTGGAGGCGCGCACCACCAGCTCGACGGGCAGCAAGGCGGACGTGGCCTCTTCGCCAGCCAGAAGATTCAACATCTTGCCGGCCAGCGTGCGCCCGGCCAGGTCCCAATCCTGGCGAACGGTGGTGAGCCTGGGATCGTGAATCGCGTCGTCGAAGCCTGTCACTGCCACATCGGTCGGCGTCCGCATGCCCGCGCTTTCGAGGACGTCCAGCGCCCCGAGCGCGACCGGGTCGCTGCAGGCCGCGACCGCGTCATAGTCCCAGCCCCTGTCCAACTCCTCGGCGATCACCGCCCGAGCGGCTTCGCGCGAAAATTGGCAGATACGGGTCGTGACCTTCGCCGCGGATTTCCTCACGGCCCCGGTGAGGCCCGCCAGGCGATCGGCCACCTCTTCGTGGGCCCTATCGCCCAGGAATAGTATGCGGCGGCGGCCCAACCCAGCCAGATGGGCGCCAAGAAGCCGGCCGCCTTCCCGATTGTCACTGCCGACAAAAGCCACATCGTCAAAGGCCGCGCGGGCGGACCCCCAGACGACGAGGGGCAGGTTGAACCGTCGCATCTGCTGGAAAGCCTCATCGTTGGCGCCCTGGCCGAACAGGATGAGGCCGTCGGCGTCCACGACGCTGGTCGCTGAAACGATCTCGGCGCGGGTGGTCAGGACGAGCCGATAGCGCTGCATCGCAAAGGTCTGAAGCAGGCCGCCGATGACCGTCAGTATCAGGGGGTCGGAATAGGGGCGGCCGGATGCAGGATCCATTTCAAGAACAGCCGTCACGCTATGGGCCCGCCTTGTCCGCAGGCTCCGGGCGGCGGCGTTCAGCCGATAGCCATGCGCCTCGGCGAGCTCCTTAATGCGGGCGCGGACTTCTTCGCGGACCAGCGAACTATCCCTGAGCGCCCGCGAGACTGTGATCTTCGAGACGCCGGCGAGTGCGGCGAGGTCGGCCATGGTCATGGCCGTCCCGCCGCGATGGCTGGCCGCGCCGACTTTCTCCTTGGCGTCTGACCGTTTCATTCGGAATGGCCCCTCCACTGGACCCTAGCTCATGGAAGAAATCCGTTGCAAGCGTAAATGACATCGATAACATCAGTCTTTGCGGATGTCACAGGCTACGTGGCCGAACAATAATCAGTGGAGCGCCATGAAGATGGGAAACTTTCCGGAGCTTCCCGAGTCACAGCAGGTCTTTCGGATCATGGCCCGGTTCTTCGACCGCACGCTGGCGAAGTAGCTGGCCCCGATCCGCCGCACCCCGTCCGTTCGCCCGCACATCAGTCGCTCTTGAAGGCGCGGAGTCCCTCTGACCGCGCCCGCGATCTCCGTGCTAGCTTCGACCCTCGGCAGAGGGAGTTGAATGATGGCGGGACGGGACTTCGACGGCTGGACGGTGGTCGTCACCGGCGCCTCCACCGGCCTTGGCCGTGCGATCGCCGTGGATTGTGCGAGCCGCGGCGCCGCGACGGTGGTGATCAACTACGCCTCCAACACCGAGGAAGCCGCCGCCACGAAGGGTCTGGTCGAGGCGGCGGGCGCCGCCGGGATCCTGGCCCAGGGAGACGTTGCCGACGACGCTGAGTGCCACGCCATTGTGGAAGCAGCGGCGGAATCGGGACGCATCGACGCCCTGTTCAACAACGCTGGGACCACCAAATTCGCCAGCAACCACGCCGATCTCGACGCCGTCTCGGGTGAGGATTTCGCCAGGCTCTATGCGGTGAACGTCACCGGCGCCTTTCAGATGATCCGGGCTGCCCGCCCCCTGCTGGAGGCCGCGCCTCAGCCGGGCGCCGTGGTCAACACCGCCTCCGTGGCCGGCGTGCTCGGCATCGGCTCGTCGGTGCCCTACGCCGCCTCGAAAGGGGCGATGATCACCATGACCCTGTCGCTGGCCAGGGCCCTGGCGCCGAAGATCCGGGTGAACGCAATCTGTCCCGGATTCATCGACACGCCTTGGTTCGGCCGGGTCATGCCCGCGGAGGCGCTTGAACGACTGCGGCAGGGCGTCGCCGCAGCGTCGCCTCTGAAGGCCGCATCCACCGCCGAGGACATCGCCGGCGCCGCCATCTTCTTCGCCTCGCCGGCCGCGCGCCACATCACCGGCGAGACGCTGATGATCGACGCCGGCATGCATCTCGGCTACGCGCCTCTAGGCATGCGCTGACACTCGGGCCGGCTGTTAAGGTCCGCAAATCGCCAGCCTCGTCCGGCCGGCCGACCTATGGGCCGACCCCGCCATTCGGAGGATCCACAATGACCGCGACCGTCCAGCAAAAGCGCTCCGTCTTCGCCGAACTGCACCGCGAGGGATGCTTCGTCATGCCAAATCCGTGGGATGTCGGCTCGGCGATCGCGCTCCAGGGGCTCGGGTTCAAGGCCCTGGCCTCGACCAGCTCTGGCATGGCCTGGGCTATGGGCCATGCGGATGGCGAGGTGAAACGCGCCACCGTACTCGGCCACCTTCATGCCCTGGCGGCGGCGGTCGACATCCCGGTCAATGCCGACTTCGAAGGCGGCTTCGCAGACGAGCCGGACGCCGTCGCCGACAGCGTCTATCTCTGCGTCGAGACCGGCGTCGCGGGCCTCTCCATCGAGGACGCCACCGGCGATCCGGAACAGCCCCTCTATGACTTCACCCTGGCGGTGGAGCGGATCGCCGCCGCGCGGGCGGCGATCGGCAGCTCCGGCGTCCTGCTCACCGCGCGTTCGGAAGGATTCATCAGAAACCGGCCGGACATGGACGAGACCATCCGTAGGCTGACGGCCTTCGCCGAGGCAGGGGCGGATTGCCTCTATGCGCCCGGCCTGCGCACCGAGACCGACATCGCCACGGTGATCCGCGCAGTCGCGCCCAGGCCGGTCAATATCCTGGCGCCCGGCCTCCCGGTAACGACGCTGGCTGACCTCGGCGCGCGGCGCATCAGCGTCGGCGGCGCTTTGGCGAGGACCGCCTGGGGCGAGTTCCTTCGTGCTTCCAAGGAGATCGCCGAGAAAGGTACCTTTACCGCCTTCGAGCGCGCGGCCAAGGGCGGCGAGCTCAACGCCCTGTTCGCCGGCCGCCAGGAGTCCTGACCCCGCGTTCAGAACCTCACGTGCGAGAGCTTCTCAGGGTTGCGCACCACATAGATTGCGCGGATCCTTCCGCCCTCGAACTCGAAGCCCATGGCATCGAGCTCGCCCTCTGGCGATCTTGCCACCAATCCCGGAAGGCCATTGACCGTCGCCGGCCGCACCTCGAGGCCCAGGAAGGCCCCGCGGCGGGTGGCGATGCCCTCGATGAAGCTGGCGATGTCGCTCGCGCCTTCAATCGGTCGAAGCGCCGCGACGCGCCGCCCGCCGCCGTCCGAGAAGAAGACCGCATCTTCGGTCAGCAGGGCGGAAAGGGCTTTGACATCGCCCAGTTCCGAAGCGCGCTGGAAAGCTTCGATCACCCTTCGGCCATCCTCGGGCGCCACCGGGTAGCGTGGGCGGTCCTCGCGCAGATGTTCCCGCGCGCGGGAGGCGAGCCGCCGGCAGGCCTCCTCGCTGCGGCCGAGGCCCCTGGCCACCTCGGCGAAGCCAAGGTCGAAGACGTCGTGCAGGATGAAGGCGGCCCGCTCCAGCGGCGAGAGGCGCTCCAGGGCCAGCATCAAGGCCATGGAAAGGTCCTCGGCCAACTCGCCCGAAGCGCCGGCGCCCAGGGTCTCATCGACGATTGGTTCGGGAAGCCACGGCCCGACGTAGATCTCCCGCCGGGCCCTCGCCGATTTCATGCGGTCGAGGCAGAGGCGCGTGACCACAGTGGCGAGGAAGGCGTGCGCATCCTCGACGGTCTCCGGATCGACTTTGCGCCAGCGAAGCCAGGCGTCCTGGGCCACGTCCTCAGCGTCGGCCCGCGAGCCCGTGAGGCGGTAGGCGAGGCCCACAAGGGCGCCGCGCTCCGCCTCGAACGCCTGGGCCAGGTCGGTCAAGCGGCCACCCTCAGTTTCGGCGAAACCGTCGCCGTCTCGCCGGCGAAGCTGAGGCGCATGCAGGCCTGGCCGTGGCCGAGGGCGTACTTGGCCGTGGGGTACATGCGGGCGGCGGTCATGGCCATGGCCAGGGAGACAAGGCCCTTGCGACCCCAGCGCCGGATGATTTCCTCGCGCGGCTCGTCGGCGGCGGGCGAATGGGCGAGGCTCGCTTCGGCGAAGCGCACGGCCAGGACCACGTCTTCTGGCATGGCGGCGTAGTCGCGCTGGGCGACCGCGCGGATCACTTTCGGATCGATCCCGGCGGCGATGGCCATGTCGACGCCGAGCTGGCTGCACGGACCGCAATCCTCCGCCATGACCGCCACGAGGCTGACGGCGAAGCGGGCGGCCGGCGGCGCACCCTTGCGGTTTCCCAGCACGCCGCTGACCATCATGAAGGCGACGAGCGCCGTGGGATCGACCTCGAGCACCTCGCGGGCGTAGACGGCATCATAGTTCCACTTCTTCTGGAAGGCGTTGAGCTGGCGATTGAACGACCAACGGATCATGACATCTCTCCTGCCTGTTGGGGCCGCCGGACCAGCCAGAAGGCTAGGATCGGCGGCAGGAAAACACCTGGGAAGTCGCGCAGAAGCCCGGCCGAGGTCTCGCGGCCGAAGACTGCGTCAGTCAGGTGGATGAGGGCGTGCAGCGCCAGGAACAGGGCGGCGATCAGCGCCGCGGCGCGCGCCTGGGGCCTGGCGGCGCACCAGGCCAGCGCGGCGCCGGCGGCGAGGTAAGCCGCGCCGATATCGCGCACGAAATGCGGATTGAGGGGCCCGGTCTCG
>DASXBY010000079.1:0-56816 GCA_036491455.1 Caulobacteraceae bacterium | reverse complement strand
CGCACCTGCGTAAGGGCCTCGAGATCGTTTTCAAAAGCCCCGTCGGCGACCCCGGATTTGAGGGCGTGAACGCGGTAGCCACCGAGATCCTCGTGACTGACGTCCTCGTTGATGACCGTTTTCACGACATCCGGCCCGGTGACGTACATGTAGGCCGTATCCTTCACCATGAAGATGAAGTCGGTCATGGCAGGGCAATAGACATCGCCGCCGGCGCACGGACCCATGATCACGCTGATCTGGGGGACAACCCCGCTGGCCAACACCGTTTGCAGGAAGATGTCTGCATAGCCGGCTAACGAATCCACCCCCTCCTGGATGCGGGCGCCGCCAGCGTCGAAGAGGCCGATAATGGGCGCGCCGTTGCGGACCGCCATCTCCTGCACTTTGACGATCTTTTCCGCGTGAGCCTTCGAAAGAGAGCCGCCGAAGACCGTGAAATCTTTGGAATAAACGTAGATCAGGCGGCCGTTGATGGTACCCCAGCCCGTGACCACGCCATCGCCCGGAATTCTCTGGGCCGCCATGCCGAAGTCATGGCTCCGGTGCTCGACGAACATGTCGAACTCCTCGAACGAATCCTCATCGAGCAGGAGAGCGACTCGCTCGCGCGCCGTGAGCTTGCCTTTCGCATGCTGGGATTCGACACGCTTTGGCCCGCCGCCGGCCCGCGCTAGGCCGCGGCGGTGTTCCAGCTCTTCGAGTATGTGCTGCATGACGATCCTTCCCCGAGCGATCGGTGCTAGCTGCGCGACTGAAAGCTGACAAGCATTGCGGCGTCTCAGGCGAGCGCCTCGAACCAGTGATCGAGCATTTCCACATCGGCCTCGATGGCGCAGGCGCGCCTGACGTCCTCGGCGTCTTGGCCCCACATCTCCGCCTGAAAGGCCTCGTCGATCCTCGAGGCGGCAAAAGCCTCGGCGCCAGTCATTCGTCTTGCCTGGAGAGCGAGGGCGAGAAATGCCGATCCCAACAGTTGCGCCGCGAAGGCGAGGCCCGCCAGCTCCACGTCCGATAGCGCCAGCGCCTTCGCTTCGACGGCGGCGAGCATGTCAGACGCCTGTTCGTGATGGACGATGTCGCAGGACCGGCCAATCGGTTGCCCCAACACGACTTCGGCCCAGACCAAAATGGGCTCCCAGCTCGCTTGTTCCCGTCGGACGAGTTCGGGCGGAGCTTCGGCGAAGTAGCAGAGAAGGTCGTCGCCTGCGTAGTCGGTGATGCGCTTGGCCAAGTCTTCTCTAACATCGGGTAGGTTGTCGAGCGCAGCGCGCGCGAACCGCGTCGCCGGCATGCTTTCGAAGTCTATAAGGTCCTCTTGCGCGTTCCATTCGTCTGCGATCCGGCGCGCCAGCGCCTCCTTCGGCAGAACCATGCGGCGACCCCCGACCGACCTGACGCTGCGACCGTCGAGTTCAACGGTGAACCCTTCCGGAGACGACGCCACTTTCGCGCCCAGATAGTGGCGCTTCGCTCGTGTCTCGAGAGACGGCGTCAAATGGATCGCTCCAAGATGGGCGGGAACATGAGCGCGCGTATTCGAATGGGTCAAGTCAGGCTTCCTGACCATGACAATTGATCTCAACGCCTCGATCGCGGTCACTCGGTTCGGCCTCGGCGCCCGGCCGGGTGAGATCGATCGCGCCCGCGTCGATCCCAGGGCGTTCCTGCTGGACCAGATCCGGACGGCCGGCGCCCCCAGCCTCAGGCGGCCGCACCCAATTCGGCTCAGCGCGTTAGCGAACTTCGCGATTATCAACGCGAGCGCAAGCAAGCCCGGCAGGCCGGCGAACGCCTGGTAGTCTAGGGCGCGTAGACGGCCCGTTCGAGAGTCTCAAAGAGGTCCAATACTTGCGGATCGCCGAAGGGCAAGATCTGGGTCATCAGCACGCCGGCGATCCCCGCGGATGTGTCGAGCCAATAGTAGCAGTTGGCGAGACCGGCCCAGGCGCCCGAGCCCGACGAGCGCCTGCCGGCGACCGGCGCCGGATTGATCATCATTCCAAGGCTCCAACGTTTCAGCTGACCCGGCAGCGGGTCGAAGTCGCGAGTGAGCGCGGCGTTGGATGAGACGATTGATCCGGCTTGAAGGTCGCCGATCTGATTCTCGAGCAGGCTCGCGCGCGAAGCGTCGCTGAGGATCTCGCCGTCGAGGAGGGCGCTCAACAGACGCATGTAGTCGGATGCGGTCGAATAGAGCGCCCCACCGCCGATATTGAAGTTGGGCGGCGGCGGCATGGCGAAATCGACCTTCACGCAGGAACCGTCTGCAAGTCGGGCGTGGACAGCGGCAGCGCGAGCGAGCTGTTGCGGGCTGCGAACGCAGGTCGTGTCCGACATGCCAAGCGGCCCGCAGATACGGCGCTGGAAAACCTGATCCAGGCTCTCGCCGCAGACTGCTTCGATGACAGCGCCAAGCCAGTCAGTGCTGGCGCCGTAGAGCCACCGCTCGCCAGCCAGAAAACGCCTGGGCAGCAGGTATCCCCTATCGGCCGGGAAGCTCTCTCGTTCGGCGAAGCGGGCCAGGTCCCGGTCCATGAATGGGTAGCCCAGTCCCGAGGTGTGGGTGAGCAGGTGCCAGACGGTTGGCGCATCCGTCGCGGCTTCGAGCTGTGGTTCTCCACCGGCGTCAAACCCGGTCAGGATCGGTAACTCGCCGAACTCTGGCCGGAGCGAAACCACGGGCTGATCGAGCGAGAGCCCTCCCTCATCGACGAGTTGCAAAGCGATGATGGAGGTCAGCAGTTTAGTGAAGGATGCGATCCAGAAGACCGAATCCGCCGACATCAGGGTTGGATCGTCGATCGAGCGGCGACCATGGGTTACGGTAAGGGCTTCTCCGTCTGGGTAATAGACCATGGCGACCATGCCCGGGACGCCGGTACCCTCCCATGCTTCGGCGAGCGCCCGCTCGACCGCCTCAGCCGGCATGTCCCCACTCTCCCATCAATCTTCGACCAGCGAATCCAGGCGCTCGACCGCCTCGAGGAACTCCTCCTTGAACGACTGCACCACCTGGCCGGCAGAGCGTACGGAATGGACCAATCCCACGCCCTGCCCGACAAAATAGGTCACTAGGTCCCGCGCCATGTCGTTGCCGGCGGCGGCCGCCCGCTCCGCGGATCTCAAGGCGTTCTCGCTGACCAGACTCATCAGCGGCATCGGCAGGGCGCCGGGGCTGGCGGGGTCACGGTCCCAGGCTTCGGTCCAGGCCGAGCGAAGCTGCCTAGCCGGCTTCCCGGTTCGACAGCGAGTGCGTACCGCATCTCGCGAGCTGGCCTCGATCATCTTCTCGCGGAAAATCTCGCTGGTCTCGGATTCGACGGTGGCCAGCCAGACCGAGCCCGTCCAGGCGCCGGCCGCACCCATTGCCATGCAGGCCGCCATCTGCTGACCATTCATGATTCCGCCGGCGGCAAGGACAGGCACATCGCGCACCGGTCTGATGGCTTCGATCACTTCGGGGACAAGGACGAGGGTCGAGACCTCGCCGCAATGTCCGCCCGCCTCCGAGCCCTGCACAACCAGGATGTCGACGCCCGCAGCGACCTGGCGCAAGGCGTGTTCCTTGGCCCCGACCAGGGCGGCCACCGGAACGCCGTGGCGCTTGCCCATTTCGATCATTGATGGCGGCGGCACGCCCAGCGCATTGGCGATGAGCCGGATCGGGAACTCGAAGGCCGCATCAAGGACGTCGAGCGCAGTGGCCGGATCGAACGGTTGGGGTCGGGCGTCGCTGACTTCGACGTCCGCCATGGCCACGCCGGCTCTGCTCAACAGGTTTTCGGCAAAGGCGGTGTGCTGCTCAGGGATCCGCGAGCGGAGGCTATTGTAGGTGACATCCTTCTCGCCGGCTGTGGCCATATTCTCAGGGATGAGCACGTCAATTCCGAAGGGTTTGCCGCCAGCGTGTTCGGCGATCCAGGCAAGCTCCCGACGGACGGAATCGGGCGAGTGGGCCGTGGCCCCGAAGACCCCAAAACCGCCAGCACGGCTCACGGCCGCCACGACATCGCGGCAGTGGCTGAAGGCCAGGAGGGGAAACTCGATCCCCAGCATGTCGCAGATGGCTGATTTCATTCGCCGCTCCTCGGCTGGAATTCGCGGATGATCGAGCGGCCGTCGGCGTCAAGAGACACCTGCACCCTGGCGCCCAGGGGCTCCTCGGACATCATCCGCCGCACGATCTGATCGTCTTCCGGGTCTGTCCTTGCGACGAAGCGGTTGGCATCATCGAGGCGGCCGATAGCGACCCCGGCAGGCGGCTTTGCTGCGTGATCGATGGTATAGGTCTCGATCGTTCCCCATCCCGTCCCAGGGCCGATTTCGGGCGCGGCCCAGGAATCGACTTCAGCCTGCAGAGCGATGCTGTCGAAGCCGCACCACGCCCCGGGCTTCGCGCCGTAAACCCCCACCGAATACTTGGACAGGAATCCGCCGTTGGCAGCGACAAGTCCGAACGCATCCGACCGCCGTCGCAACGCCCGTACCAGGGCCGCGATGGCGTGCATCGAATAGTTGTTGCCGGCGCCGCCGAAGAACGGCAGCCCACCGGTCATGGTCAACGGCCTCGGATCGTTGGGCGCAATCCCCAGGCCGTCACGAACATTGAACACCGCAATTGGAAAGCAGCTGTAGAAGTCGAAGAGATCGATCTCTGCCAGCGTCAGTCCGGCAGAGTTCAGGGCTGCGCGCACAGCCATGACGGCCGCGGGACTCTTGGAAAGATCTGCTCGCTCCATTGGCGTCCGCTCCCGAGCATCGGCGCCTCCGTGCAAGTAGATGAATCTGTCCTCTGGGACACCGAGCTCCCGCGCCAGGCCGACTGATGTCAGCAGCACGGCCGCGCCCTGGTTGGTCTGGTCCCGCGACACCACGCGCCGGGGAAACGGATCGGAAGTGATCCGGTTGGACGGCGTCACGGTCGCAATATCCGCTATGGTGAGGATCTCCCGCGACATGGCGTGGGGGTTGCCGGCCGCCACTTCCGTGAATGGCGCGAAGAGCCGGCCCATTTCCATTTGGTATTCCGTGCGCGAAAGGCCTTCCCGGCCGCGGCGCGCGTTCTCGAACAAAGCGTAAAGGCTGATCGCCGTCCGAGCGCCGTGCTTGGGCAGGTCGGATCCGGACAGGCTGTCGCCATAGCCGCGATCTTCGATCTCGCCACCGACCGTCTCGCTCCAGTTGCGCGTCTGGCCCGCGGCCATCAGATGCCGTTGGGTGGAAATCGCCTCCGCTCCGGCCAGCAGGACCATGCCCGCCTCGCCTGCGCCGATCGCATTTGCGAACTCATTGACAAGGTGCTGAGGACCTTGGCCGCCTACCGGTTCTACGATGGCGCGCTTGGGATCCGCCCCAATGCGCCGGGCGATCGCTCGTGGAAAATTGTCCGATTTTCCAAACGGCGCCACGGCCCGCGGATGGGATGTTTCAAACTGGCGAACGGTCGCGATCACGTCGATGTGTCTCGCGAGCGCGTCCACCGACAGGGCATCCTCCAGGGCGGCGTGCGCCGCCCTCCCCGCCAGGTCTGCAGGCGACAGAGCCTCGTATCCCTTCACCTCGATCCGTTCGGACGCCTCGCCGACGCCGACCAACACCGGTGTCAAATCCATCCCGCGCCTCCTCAGGAATCAATTTGGCGACCTAGAGCCGCATGTGTCGAGTGTGACGTGGCGACAGGATGGCTGGACGGCTGCTGGCGCTTGGCGGCCATGGGCGGCCTTGGACGCCACACGTCAGGCAGACGGGAGTCGTGACGGCCTATCGAACGTTCAATTTCCTGGCCTGTTGCCTGATGACCCTGCCGCACCGCCGTTGCGTTCGGCCAGACCCGTGAATATGTCGAGCTGCAACTTCTTGAATTCGGGCCGAACGACAGGGCCGCCGACACCGAACTCCATGACCGGGTCGGAGCCGGGTTTCACATCCGGCCACTCTGGGCCCCCCGCGGAGTCTGGGCGTCCGGTCTTGGCGAACGCCACCCAATAGGCATGCATGGCGCTAGCGATCGCCTGATCTTCGGGCGTGGCCGCGGGAATAACCGGAATTCCGGCAAACTGCTGAGAGGGCGGAACGTGGATGTCGACTTTGGTCAGACGGTCAAAGACATAGGCAATCTCCCAACCGTGGCCCGCGCCCGGAACTTGATCGCGCACCGCCTTGGGCAGGTATGAGAAATAGTAGACCCAGGCCGGCGCGCCCGCCTTTACGTCCTGGCGCGCTTCGAAACGATCCGGCTCAATCACGAGGCTGAGCGTGACGATATTCGCCGCTGCCTTGGCCGGATCGCCCCCGCCGAAGAGCGCCACTGCCTGGTCGCGATGGGCTCCAATACGGTCAAGCACTCGGTCGGGGTTTTTGAGAACGTCCAGCGTCAGGCTGGCCTCGAAGCTGTTGCCGCCAAAGATGGCCGGCACGCGCGCCTGATCCCCCCTTTCGAAGGCTTGGACCACAGGCTCCTTGGCGACAACACCGTCGATGATCGGTCCGATGCGCGTCGTGGAGAGAATCCCGGGCGGGTTGTTGACGAGGTTCTCCGCGGGAAGCGCGCGAAGCGCTGCCGCGGCCGCCGTGCCCCCCCCGGTTATCCCATTCGCCTTCGCAAAAGCAGTGCCCTGAATTCGGGCAAGCTCGACGGCGGTCCCGGCGCTGCGGGCGAATCCTGATTCCGAGATCGCCTTCTCGAACAGCCCGCGCGCGGCGGTTGAGGTGATCAGGTAGTTGACGCTCATGGCGCCGGCGGACTCGCCGAATATGGTGACGTTCGCCGGATCGCCGCCAAAGTCGCCGATGTTAGCCCTCACCCATTTCAGCGCTGCGATCTGATCCATCAGTCCGAAGTCGGCCAAAAGACCGTCAGAATCTCTTCCGGCCAAAGCGGGGTGGGCAAAGAAGCCGAGCCTTCCCAGGCGATAGTTAAGCGTGACCAGCACCGCGCCATCACGGACAAACGACGTCCCGTTGAAACGGCTGCCCGAGCCGCCCGTGAAACCTCCGCCATGGATCCAGACCATGACCGGCAGACCTTTTGTGGGCCTGACGGCCGGCGTCCAGACATTCAGGGAAAGGCAGTCCTCACTCTCGGCCGCCGGCGGCTGGCCAGGTTGCATGCAGACAGGACCAGGCTTTGTGGCGTCCCGGACTCCCGACCAAGCCGCCGGCGGACGCGGCGCGCGCCAACGCAGGTCGCCCACAGGCGGCGCCGCATAGGGGATGCCCCTAAAGATCATGGCGCCATCCTCGACAGAGCCCTTCAAGGCGCCCTGTTTGATGAGAATCTGGTTGGGCCCGGCTTGGGCGTGAGCGATCGGAACTGATAGAGCGACGGCCGCCGCGATCGTCGCAAACCGAACAATCTTGACACGCACGAGCGGCCCCCTTCTCCCTGAATGCGTCAGCCGCCATTAGCCGACTGGGCCGCAGTTGACATGCTTGTTCGCGCTGCGGGCCGCATTTCCGAGGGAATCATGGCCGCACCGTCACAAGCCGGACGCCTCGCCACCCGGCGTGCTGCACTGTTGGGGATCCTCGCCCTGCCATCGGTCGCCAGGGGTCAGGATGACCCGCTCGTCATCGTTTTCGCAGACGTCTCCCTGAAAGACGCACTGAACAAGGCCGGCTTTATCTATGTCGCCCAGACGCTGCATCCGGTCCGCTTGTCGTATGGATCGTCCTCGGCGCTGGCGCGACAGATCGAACAGGACGTCCCGGCCGATGTCTTCATCTCCGCCAATGTCGATTGGATGGACTATCTGGCGAAGAAGCAGCTGATCATTGCCTCGACGCGGCGAGACCTCTTCAGCAATCGTCTGGCGCTGATCGCTCCCGCGAAGTCCAAGATATCTCTGAGAATTGGCTCGAAGATGCCGATCCTCCGCGCTCTCGGCAATCGGCGCCTGGCGATGGCGGGCGCAGATGAACCGGCCGGTCTGTATGGCCAGGCGGCGCTCACAAAGCTCGGTGTCTGGGATCAGGTGAAGGATCATATCGCTCCGGCGGAAAACGTTCGGGCGGCGCAGAGCGCTGTCGTGAGCGGCGAGGCTCCTCTCGGGATCGTCTACGAGACCGATGCCAAGATCGAACGAGGGGTCAGGATCGTCGGACTCTTTCCCGACTCTAGCCACCCGCCGATCATCTATCCTGGGGCGGTGCTCACCGGCTCGAGAAACCCAAACGCGGCAAACTTCCTCCAGTCCCTAACCTCGCCAATAGAGGCGAATCCAATTCGCGGTTTCGGCTTCAATATCCTGAAAGGGTGAGGTTTGGTCGTGGCGCCTACGGCCGATGTCCACTCAGCCCGCTCTCTGCGGTCGCGCATGTAGTCGTAGCTCGTCCGGCTCGTAGAGTTTCTGCTGTCGGATAGGCCCTAGTCTTCCTTGGGCGTCAGGACCTGCCGGCCTTTGTAGAGACCCGTCTTGAGATCCACGTGGTGCGGGCGACGCAGTTCCCCCGTATCTTGGTCCTCGATGTAGCTGTTGGCGGAGAGCGCATGGTGGGCGCGCCGCATGTTGCGCCGCGAAGGCGAGACTTTGCGCTTGGGGACGGCCATGGGAAATACTTCTTCGAGGTCAGCTGGATCGCAGAGCGGCGCTCTATGCCGGAATTGCGTCCCCTCTTCAAGCCGCTGAATGCAGCCGCTTAGGCGCCGCGCCAGCCCACGCCATCCGCAGCAACACGCTGGCGGTTTCCCCGTCGATCCGCTCATAGTCGACAAACGTCGAACCTTTGCGGCCCCAATAGCCTGGCACGGCTACAATGGTCCCCGGGTTCGCCTCGGCGAGATTATGTTGGTCCTCGGGGTCGAGCTTGACCATCAGGCGCGGAGGATCTGACCGCAGGGTGGCGAAGATTCTCCCCGCTACGCGGAACGACGGAAACCCATGGTGGTCGGCCTCGACCGCTTCCGGGAAGGAAAGAGCCAGCGTGCGGATGGCATCGTGATCCAACATCGGACAATGCTGAAACACCGGGGCCGGCGTCGCAACCAGCCAGTAGCAACCGGAGGCTAGGTCTTGCGGCCTCGCAAGTCACGATTGATGTCCGAGGTCGAGGCCGGAGAACCCGTTCCCCCCAACCAAGTCTCACACAAGCCGGCTCTGCTCGACCGCGGCGGCGATGAAACTGGCGTACAATGGATGAGGGGCGAACGGACGACTCTTCAACTCCGGATGGAACTGCACGCCGATGAACCAGGGATGATCGTGTCGTTCGACGATTTCAGGCAGCACGCCGTCCGGCGAGACGCCTGTCATCAGCATCCCCGCGGACTCAAAGGCGTCTTGATAGCCGATATTGACCTCGTAGCGGTGCCGATGGCGCTCCCTGATCGACGTCGCGCCGTAGATTTCGGCGATCCGCGACCCGGGCGTCAGAACGGCGTCATAAGCGCCCAATCTCATGGTCCCGCCAAGGTCATCGCCTTCGCCCCGAATCTCGCGCTCGTTGCCCTTCATCCATTCCGTCATCAAGCCGACGACGGGCTCGTGGGTCGGGCCAAATTCGGTCGATGATGCGCATGTGAGGCCCGCCACATTTCTCAAGGCCTCGATGACCGCCATCTGCATGCCGAAGCAGACGCCGAAATAAGGAACATTGCGCTCCCGCGCGAACTGAGCAGCCCGGATCTTGCCCTCGGCGCCCCGCTCTCCGAATCCTCCAGGCACCAGGATGCCATGCACGCCCTCGAGGCGTTCGGCCGCGGCCCCGTCTTCATCCTCGAAGGCCTCACTCTCCATCCAGTCGATGCGGACTTTGACCCGATTAGCAACCCCGCCGTGAATCAACGCTTCTATCAGAGACTTATAGGCATCTTTTAACACCGTGTATTTGCCGACCACGGCAATCGTCACCTCTCCATCCGGGTGGGTCATCCGGTCGGAGATTTCCTGCCAGCGCGCGAGATCGGGAGCCGCAGCATCGCGGATCCCGAACACATCAAGCACCTCGGCGTCCAAGCCCTGGCGATGGTATTCAAGCGGCACTGCGTAGATGTTCGGCGCATCCATGGCTTCGATCACCGCCGAGGGGCGAACATTGCAGAAAAGTCCAATCTTGCGCTTCTCATCGGGTGGGATCGGTTGTTCGCAACGACAAAGAAGCACGTCCGGCTGGATGCCGATCGATCTCAATTCCTTGACCGAGTGTTGTGTGGGTTTGGTCTTCATCTCGCCGGCCGTCTTGATGAACGGGAGCAGCGTGAGATGGATGAAGCAGGCGTTCCCGCGAGGCAGTTCCTGGCCTAATTGCCGGATGGCCTCAAAGAATGGCAGGCCCTCAATATCGCCGACCGTGCCGCCGATCTCCACCAGGACGAAATCAACCCCCTCCCCGGGGTCGGCCAGGACGAAGCGCTTGATCTCATCGGTGACGTGCGGAATGACCTGGACGGTCGCTCCCAGGTAGTCGCCGCGCCGCTCCTTCTCGAGGATGGTCTTGTAGATCTGGCCGGTGGTGATGTTGTCGGCTCGGGTGGCGGAAACACCCGTGAAACGCTCGTAATGGCCAAGGTCCAGATCGGTCTCGGCTCCGTCGTCCGTGACGAAAACCTCCCCGTGCTGATAGGGGCTCATCGTGCCAGGATCGACGTTGAGATAGGGGTCCAGCTTGCGCAGTCGGACCTTGTAGCCGCGCGCCTGCAACAGCGCGCCAAGCGCCGCGGAGGCGAGACCTTTTCCCAATGAGGAAACCACGCCCCCGGTAATGAAGATGTACCGGGCCATGGGCGGTCAGAATACCACCGATTCGCGGCCCGGCTAGCGGCGAGGCTGGCTGCCTAAGTTATTGGGGCGAGGCCGAGTTCGTCGCGCTTCCGCCGATCGGCGGCAACGCCAAGGACGGATTGGGCTGGGCAATCGGCGCCGTGATGATGGTCGGAGGCGCCGGAGGATTGGCCGTCCGTATCGCAGGTTGCGCCGGATGGGCCGGCTGCGGATGCGCCGAAGCGCCAACGGGCGGCAGGGTCAGCGCGGGAGGCGCCGACTGAGAGGCAGGCGCCGGCGGGGCCGCTGGTGAGGTTGTCGAGGGCGCCGGCGGCGTTTGTCGGAGGATCTGCTCAGGATTGACCGTGACGCCCTTCAGCCGGTTGAGGATCGCCTGCGAAGATCGTTCGCGGCCGCCAATCAGCGTCAACGCCAAGCTGAAGACCAGAAACAGGCTGAACAAAACCCAGGTCGTCCGAGTGAGCAGGTCACCAGCGCCCCGCGCCGTCACAAGACCCGTGGGCCCGCCGGTGCCAAACGCGCCGCCTTCAGAGCGTTGCATCAGCACCACGCCGATCAGCAACAGGCAGACGATCATATTGAGGACGAGCAGAAGGTCGAAGAGCAGGTCTTGAGACATGGATGGGTATGTGGGGATGAAGTCCGCTGCGGAAAGCGGGCGCTCTTATCATCACCGCCGGGTGCGCGCCAGCGCCGGCTCAGATCGCCGCCAGAATGGAGGTGAAGCTGTCCGCGGTCAGAGACGCCCCGCCGACCAGAGCGCCGCCGACCTCTCGGGCCTTGAGAATCTCACCCGCGTTGTTCCCCTTCACCGAGCCCCCATAGAGGATGGGAACACCGCTTCCGGTCTCACCGAACTTCCTTTCCAAAGTCTCGCGGATGGCGACGTGCATAGCTTCGATCTCTTCCTGCGACGGCGTCAGGCCAGACCCAATGGCCCAGATGGGTTCGTAAGCCACCGCGAATAGGTAAGTGGCCAGCCCCTGCGGTAGTGACGCCTCTACCTGGCCGCAGACCAGGCCAACTGCATGACCATCCCGCCGCTCCTCGAGAGTCTCGCCAACGCAGACGATCGGCTCCAACCCAGCCTCCGCCGCCACTTTGGCCTTGGCCGCCACATCCGAGTCTCTCTCCCCGTGTTTCGCCCGCCGCTCAGAATGGCCAACGATCACCAACCGGGCGCCAGCGTCGACGAGCATGTCGGCCGAGATATCGCCTGTGAAAGCCCCGCACTTTTCCGGGCTGCAGTCCTGAGCGCCGATTTCGACGCCGGTGCCCGCCAGTGCCTCCGCCATCCTGTCGAGCAGGGTCGCAGGAGGACAGAGGGCGACGCGTGCGCCCACCGGGTGGGCGTCAAGCCAGGAGGCGATCGCTCTGGCTTCGGACAGAGAGTCTTCCAGGCCGTTCATCTTCCAGTTGCCGGCAATGATCCTGCGGGGCGTTGTCAACGGCGAGACCTCCGATCACGAGACGGGCGTAACCCGGCTAAGGCGCCGGTCGGTTCCTGTCACCTGCGCTTGCTCCAAGCGTCGCGCGTCAACTATACCGCCCCATCTCCAGGGCCAGGTTCGCGGCCGGCCATCTCAAGACAGGGAAGATGACAGGCTCACTCCGATCCTCGGCCCGCAACCCGATCGCTGTTGCGATCATGGGCGCCCTCATTCTTGTGTTCCTGGTCCTCGGCGTCGGCGGCGGCCGCTTTCCCGACGCTTTCAGATCCGTGAACGCGGACGCTGTGGTCAGCGTTGGCGGTCATTCGATGAGCTCGCGCGATTTTGAGAAAATCTGGGACCAGCAGAAGCAGAAATTCCAACAGCAGACGGGCCAGGACCTTACCAACCAATTCCTGGTGGAAAATGGAGTCGACGAGGAAATCCTGGACCAGACTGCCCGCGAACAGGCTGCGATGGAGATGGTCGAGCGCTCGGGCATAGTTCCTGGGCCGGACCTGGTGGATGACGAGATCAAGAAGCTGCCCTGGGCGTTCGACAAGGTCACCGGCCAATTCAGTCAGCAGCAATTTGTTCAGGTGCTCGCCTCACAGGGCATGACGCCCCGACAGGCCCAAGCCGAAATCACCGATGAACTGGCGATGCGGCATTTCGGGCTGGCGGCGGCGGGCGGCGCTCAGGCGCCGTTTCTCTACGCTGCGCTGACCGGCGCTCAAGGGGCTGAAGCCCGCGACGTTTCCTATTTCATGATGGGGCTGAACGCCGTAGCGAAGCCGGCTCCGCCCACCGACGCACAGCTCACCGCCTTCATGAAGGCGCATGCCACCCAGTTGATGCAGCCAGAGACCCGCATCATCACCCTCGTGAAATTTTCGGCCACAACCCTTGCCCCGACGATCAAGATCGACCCCGCCCAGGTCGCCAAAGAGTTCGCTTTCCGAAAAGACTCTCTGTCCCAGCCGGAGAAGCGAACGGTCGTCGTCATTCCGGTCAAGACGGCTGCGGATGGCGCTTCGGCGGCGCGTCGTCTCAGCGCTGGCGAAGATCCGTCCACGGTCGCCAAGGCGTTGGGAGTTGAACCCGTCACCTACGCAGATAAGCCGCAGTCGGCCATCCCCGACCGCAAGCTGGGCCAGGCCGCATTTGCGCTCAAATCGGGCGCGGCTAACGGTCCCGTCGCGGGAGATCTGGGGTTGGCTGCGATCAAAGTGAACAATGTCACGCCGGGCGTGACTTCGACGCTGGCGAGCGCGACCCCGCAGATCGAGGCCGACCTTCGACAGAAACAGGCGGCCGACCTTGCCTACCAACAGAGCGAGAAGTTCGACGAGGCGCGCCAGGCTGGGGCCAGCGACGCCGACGCCGCCAAGAAAGCAGGTGTCGCCGCGATCACGCTCGGGCCGGTGACCGCCCAAGGCGCCGACGCGGATGGCAAACCCAACCCTCTGCTTAACGACAAGATCCTGAAGGCCGCGTTTGCCGCGCCCGCCGGCCAGGAGGGAGATCTCGAAGATGCAGGCTCGGGCGAGTATTTCGCCCTCAAGGTTGAAAAGGTGCTTCCCCCATCCTTGCCGTCTCTGGCGGACAAACGCGAACAGCTCACCCGGGTCTATTTGTCCACAACCTATGTCAATGAGCTGAAGGCCAAGGCGGTCGAGCTGATGGCGCTCGCTAAGAAGACGGGAAATCTTGATCAGGCCGCTGCGCAGGCCGGCGGACAAGTCCAGGTCGAGAAGGACATGACCCGACTCAAAGCGCAACAGTACCAGGCCTATGGCCGCGAGTTCCTGGAAAACGTGTTTGGCGCAAAGCCGGGCGCGGTGTTTGCCGCCGGCGGCCAAAAGGGCGTCTACATCGCCAAGGTCGATCAGGTGCGCCCCGGAGATCCGCAACAGACCGCCCAGCTCACGGCCGCCATTCGCGCGCGCGCCTCGCAGGGTTATGCAGAGGATCTGCTGAACGCCTTTGAAACAGCCTCCCTCGCCAAGCTAAAGGCGACGAAGAACTTGGCTCTTGCGCGGCAGACAATCGGAGTGGACTCCAGCATCTTGCCCAAGGATGGCGCAAAGACTGGCTCCGCGCCCGCCAAGTGAGCGCCGAAACGAGCTTCCGGACCTTCGCGCAAGGCTACGAATCCGGCGCGGCACAGCTGGTCTGGACGCGGCTGATCGATGATCTCGAGACGCCGATCTCCGCCTACCTGAAGATTGCCCATGGAAGGAACTATGCGTTCCTGTTCGAGTCGGTCGAAGGCGGCGCGTGGCGGGGGCGCTATTCGATCCTGGCCATGAATCCAGACCTCGTCTGGCGCTGCCGCGGCGACCAGGCCGAGATCGCCGTCGGCGATGATATCGACCGAGGCCGATTTGTTCTCCAGGAAGACCGGGCGCTCGACTCGCTGCGAGACGCGGCGGCGGCCGCTCGCATTGACCTGCCCGACGGCTTGCCGCCTATGGCGACCGGATTGTTCGGCGTTTTCGGCTACGACGTGGTGCGCCTGATCGAGCGGCTCCCATACGTCAATCCTGATCCTCTGGACCTTCCGGATGCGATCCTGATCCGCCCCACGATCGTGGCGATATTCGATGGCGTCGCTCACGAGATCCTCATCGTCTCCTCGATACGGCCCGACGAACGTCCAGCCGAGGTGGCGTTCCAGGAGGCCCAGGATCGAATCGGGGCGGTCGTAGCCGATCTGTCGAGATCCCTGCCCGCGCGGTCGAAGAGGGCTGAGACCGAGACGCCGCCCGATTTGACCTCGGCCGTCGACCGCACGGCCTATGGCAAGATCGTCGAACGCGCCAAGGCTTACATCCGCGCCGGCGACGTCTTCCAGGTAGTCCCCAGTCACCGATTTTCGGCTCCCTTCGCCATGGACCCGTTTGCGCTCTACCGATCGCTCAGGCGGGTGAACCCCAGTCCGTTCCTTTACTTCCTGAACTTCAACGGCTTTCAACTGGTCGGCTCGTCGCCGGAGATTCTCGTGCGGCTTCGGGACGGCAAGATCACCATCCGCCCTCTTGCCGGAACACGCCGTCGCGGCGTCAATCCGGCTGAGGATCTGGCTCTCGAGCGGGAGTTGCTGGCCGACCCCAAGGAGCGTGCTGAACACCTGATGCTGCTCGACCTTGGCCGCAACGATGTGGGCCGGGTCGCGCTTTTGCGTGAATCGGGGCGGAACGAGGATCGGCCGGCGGCAAGAAAACCGCGCGTGCGCGTAACGGAAAGCTTCGCCATCGAGCGATTGAGCCACGTGATGCACATTGTTTCCAACGTCGAGGGCGATGCGCCTGAAGGGCTCGATCCGGTCGATGTCCTGCTCGCCGCCTTGCCGGCCGGCACCCTGTCGGGCGCTCCAAAGATCCGGGCCATGGAGATCATCGACGAACTCGAAGACGTCAAACGGGGCGTGGCCTACGCAGGCGCCGTTGGCTATTTCGGCGCCGACGGCTCGGTGGACACCTGCATTGTGCTTCGCACCGGCCTCGTGAAGGATGGCGTTCTATACGTGCAGGCTGGCGGCGGCGTGGTCGCCGACAGTGATCCGAACGCCGAGTACGAGGAAACCCTACAGAAGGCCGGAGCCCTTCGCCGGGCTGCGGCCGAGGCTTGGCAGTTCGCCTGAACGCTTGGCGGGCGCCGGGCTGGGCCTTAAGAGGCCGCCATGATCCTGGTGATCGATAACTACGACAGCTTCACCTACAACCTCGTTCACTACATGAGCGAGTTGGGGGCCGACGTGACCGTCCGCCGAAACGATGCGCTCTCGGCCGAGGCCGCTCTAGCGCTTCGGCCACAAGGCGTCGTGCTCTCGCCGGGGCCATGCACTCCGAATGAGGCCGGGATCTGCCTCGAACTTATCAGCCTGGCGCCGGACGACTTGCCGATCCTGGGCGTGTGTCTTGGACATCAGGCGATAGGTCAGGCCTTCGGTGGCAAAGTGCAGGCGGCCAGGACGATCATGCATGGCAAGACCAGTCCGATCCGTCACTCCGGCAAGGCGCTCTTCACGGGCTTGCCCGACGGCTTCACCGCAACCCGCTATCACAGCCTCTCGATTGCCGAGGACTCGGTCCCGGATGTTCTTGAGATCACCGCCCGGTGCGACGACGGGGAAGTCATGGGCTTTTCCCATCGACAGCGCCCGATCCACGGCGTCCAGTTCCACCCGGAATCCATCGCCACCGACGGTGGCCATCGTCTGCTCGCAAACTTCCTCGAGTTGACCTCAGTCGCCGCGTAACGGAGGACCCGCTTGTCCGAGTCGTTCAAGCCTCTGCTCGCACGCCTCGCCGATGGGGCGACCTTACAGGGTGAGGATGCCGATGCCTTCTTCTCGGCCTGCCTGAGGGGGGAACCGACGCCCGCCCAGATCGCGGCCGCCGTGACGGCTATGCGCCTGCGCGGAGAAACCGTGGGCGAGATCACCGCCTGCGCCAAGGCGCTTCGCCGTGCGGCCATGAAGCTCGACCACGACTATGACGTCGTCGATGTCTGCGGCACCGGTGGAGACGGCGCCCACACCCTGAATATTTCAACAGCCGCCGGCTTCGTCGCGGCGGGCGGCGGCTTGAAGATCGCCAAGCATGGCAACCGCGCGGCCTCGTCACGATCGGGTTCGTCCGATGTGCTCGAAGCGCTTGGGGTGGACCTCAACGCAACGCCGGAACA
The DNA here is from genome assembly GCA_036491455.1 of Caulobacteraceae bacterium. Classification (GTDB taxonomy): domain Bacteria; phylum Pseudomonadota; class Alphaproteobacteria; order Caulobacterales; family Caulobacteraceae; genus Acaudatibacter. The sequence goes on along the minus strand of DASXBY010000079.1, from coordinate 39,973 downwards.
GCAGCGCCAATCGCTTGAAGAAGCGGGAATCTGCATCCTCTACGCGCCCGCTCACCACGGCGCGCTAAGGCATGTGCTGCCAATCCGTCAGGAACTCGGATTTCGAACTGTGTTCAACCTTCTGGGCCCGCTCTCAAATCCGGCCGGCGCTCGGCGACAGCTTCTGGGTGTCTTCGACGGCCGTTGGGTCGATCCGCTCGCCCGGGTGCTGGGCGCGCTAGGGGCGACCCGGGCTTGGGTCGTCCACGGCGATGGCCTTGACGAGATCACCACCACGGGGGTGACCCACGTCGCCGAATGGCGGGAAGGCGGCGTCCGCCTCTTCAACATCACACCCGAGGCCGTTGGCCTTGCGCGCGCCGCCCAGGCGGACCTCCGCGGCGGTGATCCCTCCGAGAACGCCGCCGAAATTCACGCTCTGCTCGCCGGAGCCCACGGCCCCTATCGCGACATCGTCCTGATGAACGCAGCCGCCGCCTTCCTTGTCGCGGACAAGGTTGAAACCCTAAGGGAAGGCGTTGAACTGGCCATGCAGTCGATCGATTCCGGGGCTGCGGCGAGCGCACTCGAAAAGCTCGTCGCCATCACTACCAACAAAAAATGAGCGATATCCTTGAGCGAATTGCGACCTACAAGCGCGACGACGTTAGGGCGAGGAAGAAACAGGAATCTCAAGCCGACATCGAGTTGCGCGCGCAGCGGCAATCGGCGCCCCGCGAGTTTCGCCGCGCCCTGGAGCGCGCGCATGCGCCCGGCCGGCTAGCCCTGATCGCCGAGATTAAACGGGCTTCACCCTCCAGAGGCCTCGTACGGGTCGATTTCGATCCCGCAAATCATGCCAAGGCCTATGAGCGGGGCGGCGCCACGTGTCTGTCGGTATTGACCGACGGACCCAGTTTTCAAGGCGACAATACCCACTTGCACGAAGCCCGCGAGGCCGGCTCCCTGCCCTGTTTGCGCAAAGAGTTTCTTGTCGATCCCTGGCAAGTGGCCGAATCCCGATCCTTGGGAGCCGACGCGATTCTGGTGATTCTCGCACTTGCCCCTGATTCTCTGGCCTCCGAGCTCATCTCCGAGGCTAGACGCTTCAAAATGGACGTGCTCGTCGAAGCTCATGACCGGGCCGAGGTGCGCCGGGCTGTCAGACTGAAAGCCGACCTGATTGGTGTCAATAATCGTGACCTGCGGACCTTTGTCACAGACCTCGCCGTGACAGAGGAACTATCTGAGGAAGTCCCGCCAAGTGCCCTGTTGGTAACGGAAAGTGGCATCTTATCGCAGGCGGATGCCGCCCGTCTGGAGCGGGCTGGCGCGAAAGCCATGCTGGTGGGCGAGAGCCTGATGCGAGCGGCCGATCTGGAAGCGGCGACCAGAGCCCTGCTTGCCGGACAGGGTTAGTTGAACTTGACAGGCCGAAAGAACACTCCGAGAACACCGCCAATTCGTTTTTGATTTGTTCCTTGTTTCCAAGGTGGCGGCGATGCTCACGCGCAAGCAGCACGAATTGCTCATGTTCATTCATGAGCGCATCAAAGAAACAGGCGTCTCGCCTTCATTCGACGAGATGAAGGACGCTCTCGATCTCGCTTCGAAATCCGGGATTCACCGCCTGATCACCGCTCTTGAGGAGCGTGGATTTCTGAGGCGACTGGCTCATCGCGCACGAGCACTGGAGGTGCTCAAGCTTCCGGAACAGGCGACCGCAGCCGCTCCGCCCAGGGGCCGCGGCGTGTTTCAACCCAAAGTCGTTGAGGCGAGCCGGGAGATCGGTGCAGCCAATGACACTCGGGAGTTGCCCGTACTTGGCCGCATCGCAGCCGGCACGCCGATCGACGCCATTCAGGACGAAAAAGACCGCCTGCAAGTCCCGGAAGCCATCCTGGGCGCTGGCGAACATTTCGTCCTGGAAGTGCAAGGGGACTCGATGACCGACGCCGGGATTTTCGATGGGGATTATGTGGTCATCCGCCGAAGCGATACTGCAACCTCAGGAGAAATCGTCGTGGCGCTCATTCGCGGCGAGATTGCGACTTTGAAGCGCCTGCGCCGCAAGGGTGGGTCGATCGCCCTGGAACCCGCCAGTCGATTTCACTCGACCCAGATCTACGGCGACAACGAGGTCGAAGTGCAGGGCAAGCTCGTCGGCCTCATTCGGCGCTATCACTGACGCTCCAGGGCCGCTCTCCTCTGAGCGGTTGTGACCAAACTATCCGCCAGCCTGATCCGGTTGGGTAGATTTCGGCCGCCCCTTCCCGATCGAAAGCCGATCGACCCAAGATCCGTACGTCGCTGCAAGCCGACGGCAATGGTGTCGCCGCCCGAAGAATGAGGAAATCGGCGTTCTCGCAGAGCCTCGCCAGGCGTTCTGGCTTGGGCACGCGCTTTGTCCACCACGCCGCGATCGCAGGTTTCAGTCCCGACCGGGGCGCGCAAGCCGATCGGTCACAATCATAGAGTTCGGCCAGAGCGGTCTCGGGATCAGCTGGCAAACTGAGGTTGCGCCGCTGCGCCCAGGTCTGCACGGCGTAGAGGTGTGTTGACGGTTTCAGGGCCACGGCTCCAGCGCCGATGACGATCGCAGCGTCTGAGCCATCGTTGGAAATCCAGGCAGCGGGCGGGGCTGGTCTTGGCCAGAGGGCCACGGCGAAGGCCATTGGCAATCCAATCCAACGAAGGATGCCGCGCCACAAACACGCGAATACGATCCCGACATAAGAGACCGCCAGGGCCAATGGCGGGGCTGACGCCATGGTGACGGCCGCTCCCGGAGCGCCAGAGAATATGTGGCCGATTGAAATCACGCTGCGCGCGGCCCAACCCGCCGCCCAGTAGAGGGGTCCGAGCTGCTCTGCGCCCAGACCCAGCGATTGAGCGGCTAAGCACGCGGCCAGCAGAGGCATCAGGATCGCGCTGGCGATGAAATCAGCTGTGAGGTTCGCGACGACGCCATAGTTGGCCACGCGATTGAAGTGCTGGATGGCGAACGGCCCGGTCGCCGCCCCGGCCACCAGACTGACCATGATCATGGCGATCAGCCAGTCCCTCCCCTTCTGCAGCGTGGCAATCGGCCACGGAAGGCCCACGGCGACTGACCGGTGGGGCCAAACTTCCGACATGGCGATCAAGGAGGCGGTGGCGCAAAAACTCATCTCGAAGCCTGGTTGAAGAACTGCCTCCGGCTCAGTGAGCAGGACGGCGAGGGCTGCCACCGCCAGCGAGTGGAGACTGACGGCGCGCCGGTCGGCTAGGATTGCGACAAAGGCCACGCTAGCGGTGATAGCGGCGCGTCTGGCCGGCGGGTGAGCGCCTGAGAGAATCAAATAGGCGATGACGACCACCAGAGCGGCGGCCGCGGCCACCTTCTTGCCGGACACCCGCAGCGCCAGCCATGGCCACGCGGAGATCACCAGACGAAAGAAGAAGAACGCGAAGCCACTGACAGCGGCTGTATGCAAGCCCGCGATGGCCAACATATGGGCCAGCCCGGAACCACGGAGTGCGTCGCGATCGCCTCCGGCCAGCCAATCCTGGTGGCTTGTTGTAACCGCCACGGCGAGCCCAGCGGCGCCGCCGTCGTTTGGGCCGAGCGTCTGCCGGATGGCGTGTGCGAGGTGAGATGCCACAGTCCAGCGGACCGAATTCATCGCCATCTCGATGCGCAACATCAACGGCGGCGGGCCCAAGGCAATGGCGTCAACGGGCTTGAGAGCCAGACCCACGCCGCCGACGCCTTCGAACCAGGCGTCACGGGCGAAGTCATAGGCTCCCGGCGCGGCCGGGCCTGGTGGCGGATCCAGGAGAGCTAGCATACGGATCATCGAGCCCGGCGGCGGTGTCGTGTCAGGGCCGCCCGAAACTGGCGTGACGATGCGGACCCTCACCGGCGTCCGCTCAGGCGCGAGGTCACTGATCGAGACCGGGGCGATCAACAACCTCGGCCCCCGCTCGCTCGGCGATTCAACATCGACGACGAAGCCTTCGATCACCCGGACGCCCGTTGGCGCGATCGGCGTGGCGACGGCGTTGCTATGCAGCTTCGCGACGAGAAACCCGACGCAGGCTGTGGCCACGAGGCCGGACACCGCGAGCGCCCAGCGATTGGTGGAAAATCGGCGGGCCGCAATTGAAATCGCAATGGTGGCGGCTGCAAGCGCCGCGGCGACGGCGAGGCTTGGTTCGGTCTTGAGGCCCAGATAGGCCGCCGCACCCACGCCAAAGGCGACCGGCGTCCACAAGAGAACGCGCTCCCACTGGTCAGCCACTTCCTGTCTGAGCCCGCGCCCAATCTCCGCGAGGCTAGGAACGCGCAGACGCGGCATGATAAGAGCCCACCGCCAGGGCCAGCCCCGGCTTCCCGGCGCGGCTGCGTCGGCCGCCTCAATCGGATCCGTGATGTCCAACACCCTGCCCGCTCAGTCGGTCGTTACCCGCATCGCCCCTTCACCCACAGGCGAGATGCACATAGGCAACGCTCGTTCGGCGCTTTTCAACTGGCTTTACGCCAAACACACCGGCGGCCAGTTTCTCCTGCGGATTGAAGACACCGACCGGGAGCGGTCTACCGAGGCGGCGGTTCAAGTCATCTTCGACAGCCTCAGTTGGCTGGGCCTGCACTGGGACGCCGAACCGGTGTTCCAGTTTGCTCGCGCGCCCCTGCATCGTGCAGCGGTCGATCGCCTGATGCAGAGCGGCCATGCCTTCCGTTGTTTCATGAGCCCTGAGGAAGCGGACATCGCCAAGGAAACGGCCAGGTCCGAAGGACATGCCTTACGCTCGCCTTGGCGCGATCGCGAACCGGGGGCAGCTCAGCATGACGCTCCTTTCGTCGTCCGTTTCCGCACGCCCGATGAGGGCGAGACAGTCGTGGAAGACATTGTCCGGGGAACCGTACGCTTTCCCAACAAGGATCTGGAGGACTTCATCCTTCTACGGACGGATGGCACGACAATCTACAACCTGGCGGTCACCGTAGATGATCACGACATGGGTGTGACCCACGTCATCCGCGGACAGGAGCACTTGAGCAACGCCGGCCGCCAGACTCTGCTGTATCAGGCGATGGGTTGGCAGGTTCCCGCCTTCGCGCATCTGCCGCTGATACTCGGAAAAGACGGCGGAAAGCTCTCCAAACGCCACGGTGCCCAATCCGTCAGCGACTTCAAACTGATGGGTTACCTCCCTGAAAGCGTACGCAACTACCTGGCCAGGCTTGGCTGGGGGCACGGCGATGACGAACTGTTCACGGACGAACAGGCCATCGAATGGTTTGACCTTGCGGATGTCGTCAAGGGCGACGCCCGCTTCGATTTCGACAAGCTCAACCACTTCAATCAACACTACATCCGTCTGGCCGACGACGTCCGGCTCGCCGATCTGTTAGGCGGCTATCTGGAAGAGCGAGGGATCGGCTCTTCCGATTCTGGTCGCGAGCAACTGCTGCGCGCCCTGCCGTTCATCAAGGACGGCGCCAAGACCCTTCAGGAGCTTGCTGACCTGGCTGTCTTCGCTCTGCGGCCGCCGCGCTGGCCGCTGGACGAAAAAACGCGCGTCCTTCTTCATGCGGACATGATTGCTCGCCTGGATCGCCTCACCAACGCTCTTTCAGAAGAGTCCGATTGGTCTCGCGACAGTCTGCTCGCGCGATTGCGCCTATTCGCTGCCACCGAGGGTGGCTTCGGATCCTTCGGGCCCGCTTTGCGCGGAATCCTGGCCGCCGGCACGATCGCGCCTGACCTTGCCGGCGCCCTCGCGGCCCTTGGCAAAACCGTGGGCGTGGGCCGGATCGTCGACGCCCTTTCGCAAGTGCGGTAAGAGGTTATAAGGACCGCCGAACGCTAGTTTGAACTCCACCGGCAGGGATTGCCATCATGCCTGACAAAGCGACCCTTTCGCTTGCCGATAAGAGCGTCCAACTCTCGGTAATCAAAGGCACCGCAGGCCCTGACGTCGTCGATATCCGCAAGCTTTACGCCGACGCCGACATTTTCACATTTGATCCCGGTTTCACGTCTACCGCGAGCTGCGAAAGCAAGATCACCTACATCGACGGCGATGCGGGCGTGCTGCTCCATCGCGGCTATCCGATCGAGCAGTTGGCCGAGAAATCGAGCTTTCTGGAGGTCTGCTATCTGTTGTTGAACCGCGAGCTTCCGAGCGCGAGCGAGTTCGCGGAGTTCGAACACAACATCACCTATCACACGATGCTGCACGCGCAGTTCGATCGCTTCTTCGGCGGCTTCCGCTCTGACGCGCATCCGATGGCGATCATGACCGGCGCGGTGGGCGCTCTGTCCGCTTTCTATCACGACAGCATCAACGTTGATGATCCTGAGCAGAGGAAGATCTCGGCCCACCGATTGATCGCCAAGATGCCGACGATCGCCGCTCGAGCCTACAAATACTCTATCGGCCAACCGTTTGTGACGCCCAGGAACGACATCTCTTACGCCGAGAACTTCTTGCGCATGGCCTTTTCGGTGCCCGCCGAGGACTGGAAGCCCAATCCGGTGCTGACTCGCGCCATGGACCGGATCTTCATCCTCCATGCCGACCATGAGCAGAACGCTTCGACTTCGACTGTGAGGATCACCGGATCTTCCGGCGCCAATCCCTTCGCCTGCATCGCGGCCGGCATCGCCTGTCTCTGGGGTCCGAGCCACGGCGGCGCCAACGAGGAGGCGCTGATGATGTTGCAGGACATCGGCACGGTCGATCGCATTCCGGAATATATTCAAGGCGTGAAGGATCGGAAATATCGGCTGATGGGGTTTGGCCATCGCGTCTACAAGAACTACGATCCCCGCGCGACCATGATGCAAAAGACCTGTCACGAAGTGCTTGACGAGATTGGCGACGCTGACGATCCGCTGCTGAAGGTCGCACTGGAACTCGAGAAGATCGCCCTGCACGATCCCTATTTTGTCGATCGCAAGCTGTTCCCGAACGTCGACTTCTATTCGGGCATTACGCTCAAGGCGATGGGCTTCCCGACGACCATGTTCACGGTGCTGTTTGCGATTGCTCGGACGGTCGGCTGGATCAGCCAGTGGAAAGAGATGTTCGAGGATCCGCAACGCAAGATCGGGCGGCCACGCCAGTTGTACACTGGCCCCCTCAAACGGGACTACAGGCCGATCGACGCCCGCGCCTGAGACGGCGGAAGCTGGGCCAGCACCGCTCGAGCGGCCGCGCCCGCCGGGTCTTCAATGCCGCCGCGCATTACCTTCAGCGCCTCACTCTGCGCGGTAGACTGTCGTACGCGCGCCGAGGGATCATCCAGGAGCGGCGCAAGCGCGGCGGCAAGCCCCCGTCCGGTGCAGGCGCTCTGCACAAATTCCGGCGCGATTTCGCGCCCCGCCGCCACGTTCATCAGTGTGATGAATGGGGTGTGTATGAGCATTTTGGCGATCACCGCGGTGGGCGGGTCAAGCCGGTAAGCAACTACCACTGGCGTGCCCGCAAGCGCGAGTTCGGTCGTCACGGTCCCGCTGCAGGCTAACGCTGCCGTGGCGGCGGCCATCGCGTCCTGTCGCTCTGTCTCGCCAACAACGATCGGAGTCGGACTCCATTCGACTGCCCGCGCCGCGACATGGTTGGCGACGGCGTCCGCGGCGAGGATCACGGTTTTGAGCCCCGGCCGATCCGCCGCGAGACGCCGCACGGCCTCTCCGAACGGACCCATGAGACGTTCAACCTCGCCCCGGCGGCTCCCCGGCGCGACCACGAGCATAGGATCGTTTGGCGCCGCACCAATGCGCGTTCGAAAGCGACTTGGATCACCGGCGGCGCGGAGCGCCGCGAGAACTGGATTGCCGACGAACGTGGTGGGCAATCCGGCGCGTTCGAACCAGGGAGCGTCAAAGCTGTGGATGGTGAGCAGGAGGTCGACTGCATTCGCCAGGGTCCTGGCGCGGCCGGGTCGCGTGGCCCAAACCTGTGGGCTGACATATTTAATCAGGCGCGCACCCGGCAAGCGCTCGCGGATTGCGTGGGCGACCCGCAGATTGAAGCCCCAGGAATCGATCAGAACCGCCGCGTCTGGCCGTTCGCGGGCAGCCATCTCACCAACTTCAAGAGCCCGGCGCCTTACCAGCGGATAGGCGGCGAGCGCGTCGAATATTCCAAGGACGGAAAGTGGCCCGATGTCGAACGGGCTGACGATTCCGCGGCGTTTCATCAGGGGCCCGCCCACGCCGATCAGACGAATGTCAGCACTCGCCTTAAGTGCTTCCGCAAGGGACGCGCCGAGGGCGTCGCCGGATGGTTCAGCGGCCACCAGCATCACACAAGGCTGGGACGTCACGGGTCAATGCCGACGATAAAAAGTGCCAGCTCGTCGGCGAGCGCACGAACTTCGTTGCGTTGAAGGAGGAGCGTGCGGCCGGCCTCCGCGGCGATCCCGGCCAAGCCAGCTTCGGCGGCGCGCCGCACGGTCCCCGGTCCCAAGGTTGGCAGGTCGACCCGAAGCTCCTGCCCAGGCTTGCAGGCCTTGGCCAGGACGCCTCGCCTTCGACGGTACGTTCCACGAATTCCTTCGGGCAGAGACGCGACGCGCGAGAGCATGGCGTCCGTTCCTTCTTGGGCCTCGAGCGCCAGAATCAGGCCCTCGCAAACAACCGCCCCTTGTCCGGCGTCCAACGCGCCAACGGCACGGGCGGCCATGAGCGCGCGCTCGATGTCCTCGCGGTGGGCGCGTCCGGGCTTTAATCTGCCAATTGGCCCCTTCGGCAGTAGAAGATCCGACATGACCTCGTGCGCACCCTCCGCAATGAAGCCTTCCCGCTCGAATTCGGAAATCATGAAGGACAGCAGCCCATCATCGCCGCGGCGCGCAGCCGCCACGGCGCCCGGCAGAGCGGCGAGGCCCCGCAAATCCGGTTGCAGACTCTTCAGATCGGGCCGCGAGACAATTCCAGCCAGGCACACAAACTTGCATGCCGATTCCCGCAGCGCCTCGATGGCCGCTCCGAGCTGGGCGATGCCTAGGTCGACGCCTTCGAATTCGCTCAACTCGCGATCTGCGTACCCTTTGAGGCGAATGACGAAGATCGGGCGGCCAACGTCGCGGCAATGGCGCGCCAGGCTGGCCGGCAGGCCGCCGCCCCCGGCGATGAGGCCGAGCTTACCGTTGTAAGCGATCTAGATCTCCCGCTGGGGTGTAGTGAGCGGGCGGCTGGCGTCGGCACGAATGAATTCGACGATCTCCATCACTTCCGGTGAGCCAGCGTAGGCATTCGCCGTATCCTCGAGCCTCTCCTGAAATGTTCCTTCCTCGGCGAACAGCATTCGGTAGGCTGCGCGCAGCATGTTAGTTGCCTCGCGAGAAAATCCGCGTCGCTTGAGCCCGACAAGGTTCAACCCCTCCAAGTGTGCGTGATTGCCCCACACGTTGCCGAATGGGATGACGTCGTGATTGACCCCGGCCATGCCCCCGACAAAGGCATGCCTGCCGATCCGCGTATTCTGGTGGGCGGCGGAAAGACCCCCCATAATCACAAAGTCGCCCAGCGTGACATGTCCACCCAGGGTTGCGGTATTGGCCATGATGACATGGTCGCCGACAATGCAGTCGTGCCCCACATGCACTCCGACCATGAAGAAGCCGTCGGATCCGACGCCGGTCACGCCTCGGCCCATGGCAGTGCCGCAATGCATGGTTACATGTTCGCGAATTAGATTGCGGTCGCCGATCACCAGTCGGGTTGGCTCCCCCCTATGACCTGCGTGCTGCGGAGCATCTCCCAGCGCAGCGAATGAGTGCACAGCGCAGTCATCGCCAATCTCGGTGTGCCCCTCAACTACAACGTGCGAACCGATCCTCGTCCGCGCCCCAAGGATCACGTGAGGGCCGATAACGCTGTAGGGCCCTACTTCGACGTCTTCCCCTAAACGGGCGCCTTCACTCACGATCGCAGTTGGATGCAATGCCATCACTTGCGGATGTCCACAAGCATGGCCGCGAACTCCGCCTCAGCGGCCAGCTTGCCATTGACGAGGCCGCGGCCCTTGAACTTCACCACATCCGAGCGCGACCTCATTACCTCCACAACCAACTTGAGCACGTCCCCTGGTCGAACCGGTTGGCGGAAACGGCAATTGTCGACCGACATGAAGAGGATGATCTTGCCTTCGGGATCGACGTCCCATGACTTGGACATCAGCAGTCCTCCGGTCTGGGCCATGGCTTCAATGATCAGCACTCCTGGCATCACCGGACTTTCGGGGAAGTGACCTTGAAAGAAGGGCTCATTGATCGTGACGTTCTTGACGCCGGTAAGCGTCTTTCCGGCCTCGTAGGCCTCCGCCCGATCGATCATCAGGAAGGGCGGCCTGTGCGGAATCCGCCGCATTATCTCCTGAACGTCGATGTCGCCTGTCTCTACGACCCCCGAAACGGTCATTCCCCTGACCCCCTTTTGCCATGTCGCCTGGTCATTGCGGAAACCCAGGCGATTTCCCTTAGCCATTGGCGGACGGGGCGGCCGGGCGTCCCGGCCAGGACTTCGCCGGGCTTCACGTTTCCTATCACACCGGTCGCGGCCGCAAGCCGCGCGCCGTCGCCGATGTTGATGTGGTCGGCCACGCCGACTCTTCCGCCGAGCATGCATCCATCGCCAATTGTGACGCTACCGGATATTCCGCACTGAGAGGCCAATACGCAGTTTCGGCCGATGACGACGTTGTGGGCGATCTGGACCAGATTATCGATCTTGGTGTTTTCGCCAATCACCGTGTCATCGTACGCACCGCGATCGACACAACTGTTGGCGCCGATGGTCACGCCATCCTGAAGAATGACCCGGCCAAGCTGCGGCACGTCGATGACGCCCCGATCTCCAGCGGTCGCCCCAAAGCCGGCCTCGCCAATAACAGCGCCCGCATAGATGCTAACCTTGTCGCCAATGAGTGCGAAGCCGACAGTTGCATTCGGTCCAACGTAGCAGTTTCGACCCAGTTTCACGCCTGTGCCAATGGCCGCCCCGGCGCAGAGACGCGTTCCTCGACCAACGGCCGCCCCCGGCCCTATCGCGACTCCGGATTCGACCTCGACCCCATCCTCGAGTTCGGCGTTCGGATGGATGTCCGGCGTATCGACGGAACGGAGCCTCGGTCGGTGCAGCCGTAAAGCGGCGGCCGCATAGGCCGCCTGTGGCAAAGGCGTCACCAGCGCCACAGTCGACGGCGGCGCGCAGTTTTTGAGGCTATCCGGGAGAAAACAGGCGCCTGCCTCGCCCGCGGCGAGCGCTTCCGCATGCCGTCGGTCGGTCAGGAAGGTGACGCTGTCTGGACCTGACCGAGCGAGCGTCGATACCCGATCGATTCGGCGCTCGGTTTTTGCGCCAATCAGCACGGCGCCGGTGAGCACCGCGAGTTCCTGCAGGGTTGCCGGTCCAAGCGACTCGAAGAAGCGCTCGTCCGGCAGCCCCTGCGTCAACAACCCGCTCCCGCGAGCTGGCCTAGCGTTGCGCCGCCGCCGTTGTGTCCAGGTGTTCGCGCTCGAAGGCGAATTGTTGGATGCGCCCGTTGAGGCCAGCGACCGCTTCGCCGGTGATATCCATGGACGGATTGGCGATCATGACTGCGTCCCGGTTCACCAGAACGCTGCAATGATGGGCTTGATAGAGTTGCCGGGCGATCGGATCGAGTTCCTGGGCGATGCGATTGAGCGACTTCTGCTCGGTGGCCTGAACCTCTCTTTGGCGCAGGTCTGCCTTCTGCCTGAGCGAATTGGCGCGGGCCTCAATCGCCTGGGCCTGAGAATTGAACGTCGCCTGATCAAGCGTGCTGCGCTTGGCCGCCAGGGCTCGGCTGTCGGTGGCGATCGCCGTATCCTCGGGCTGCAGCTCGGCCTTCACCTGAGTCACGATCTGAGTCATGCGGTCGCTGACGTACTTGCCGACGGTTGAGGTCGAGATCGCTTGATTGACGGACAGAATGCACAAGCCAGGGATGGCCGGACCTTGAGCTACTGGCGGCGGCGCGGCCGCGGCCGCTGCCCGGGCCTGGGCCAACGCGTTCGACGCGAGCGAGAGCGCGGCGACCAGAGTCAAACCCGAAGTAGTGAATTTGCTTATCATTTCTATGAATACCTTGTGTTTAGAATGACGTTGTTGTCGAGAACCTGAATAGTTGTGTCTTGTCGTAAGGCGCCTTGCGAATGATCCGGCTGAAATCAAATCGCAGGGGACCCATTGGTGATCTCCAGAAAACGCTGATGCCGGCCGTGGCGCGGAAGGCGAGGTCGTCGACGACCGTCGGAATTGGCTGATGCGTATCTGGATCGATCAGATCTTGCTTATCCAGCAGGCCCTCCGTGCCAAAGTCGCTGAACACGGCCAGTTTGATCCCATACTGTTCGGGCAAGAATGTGGGGATCGTCTCCTCAATCGTTCCGATCGCCTTCAGCTTGCCGCCCAGAGCATCGCCATACCGCAAGTCACGAGGCCCGATGCCGGCGATATCGAAGCCGCGGAAATCGTCGCCGCCGGCGTAGAAGCGATCAGCGATACGTATGGTGTCCCCGTTCCATCCGTCGATGTAACCGACCACGCCTGTGATGCTGAGACGGAAGTTCTTGTTGAACCCGTAGTACCAACCACCATTGGCGACGGTCTTGACGTAGTGCACCGTGCCGCCGACGCCGGCGACGTCCTGCGATAGCGCCAGGTTGAACCCGCGCGTTGCGGCGTCCGACGAGATGTTCCTATGGTCATAGGCCAGCGTGTAGCCAACCTGAGACGTGAGATATGTGCCGCGCTCTTCGCAGAGCACGATCGATACCTGCTCGTTGCCGGGAATGCAGACATTGTTTTGTACAATCACGTCGTCGGTGCGGATCGTATAGCGGGTCGTCAATGAGGCCCGCTGAGTAAGCGGGAAGCCCAGGCGGAAGACGGCGCCGGCCGAGGTCGTATTGTAAGATGAGAACTGGTAGAAATTATACTTGTAAGCGTAGAGGTCCCAGCCGGCCTGAAGGTCCCGGTCCAGGAAATGTGGCTCAGTGAACGAGAGATCGACCTGCTGGCGCAAGGTGCCAAGCGAAACACGTAGACCCAGATTGTCCCCTCTTCCGCGGAAATTGGATTGGGTGACGCTGATGTCGGTGACGATCTTGTCGACGGTTGAATAGCCGGCGCTGAATGAAAGCTGACCCGTTGGCTGTTCTGTGACCTTCACCAGAAGATTGGTGCGATCCGGCTCCGATCCAGGCGAGTTGGTAATATCCACGTCCTTGAAGAATCCGAGCGCCCTCACATTGGCTTTCGACCGATCGACCAGCGCACGATTATAGGCGTCGCCCTCGGAAACCATGAGGCGGCGGCGGATTACCCGATCCAGTGTCGCCGTATTACCCACAACCTCGATGCGCCCAATGTAAACTCTCGGGCCTTCTTTCACGTCAAACTCGACGTCGACGGTGTGCTTCACCGGATCGGGCTTGTAGGTCGGGTGGACATCGACAAAGGCGAAGCCAGCTGCGCCTGCTGCGAATGTAAGGTCGTCCGTCGCGGTTTCGATCTTCTGATCGGCGTAGACCTGACCCGACTTAATCGGCAGAATCTGACGCAGGATGTCCGGGTTGAGCTTCTTGAGCTCTGTCTTCACGGTGACCTTGCCGAAACGATAACGTTCGCCTTCGTCCAGGGCGTAAGTGACTGCGAAGCCGTTTCGATCGGGGGCCAATTCGGCGACCGACGAGATCACCCGAAAATCGTAAAAGCCGCGATTGCGGTAGTACTTGCGGAGTTGCTCCCGGTCATACTCGACCCGATCCGGGTCGTAATTATCGTTTGTAGAGAAGAATCGGTACCAGGCGCTTTCCTTGGTCACCACGACGCCACGCAGGTCGGTGGCCGAAAACTGCTTGTTTCCAAGAAAATTGACACGGAGGATGCCGCTCTTCGGGCCTTCATGGATTTCGAAGATCAAATCCACGCGACGCTGAGGCAGTTCGACAATTTTGGGCGTGACTGTCGCCGAAATGCGTCCCGAACGACGGTAGAGCTCGACAATCCGGCCCACGTCCTCCTCGACCTTCGCGCGCGTAAAGACGCCCCGGGGTCGGATCTGGATCTCATCCTCGAGCTTGTCGTTTTTTAGGTTGGAATTACCCTCAAAAAGCACCTGATTGATAACTGGATTTTCGACCACCCGGACAACTAAGGTCGAGCCATTCATGTCGAGTTTGACGTCAGAAAAGAGGTCAGTCTTGAACAGAGCCTTCAGCGCCGCATCCAGCTTCTGCGGATCGACCGAGTCGCCAACGCCGAGCGGCAGGTAGGAGAGGACCGTCTCCGAATCGATCCGCTCGTTCCCTTGGACTTCGATGGAGCCGATTACCGCTGACTGCGGTTGAAGCTGCGCGGCAGCAGTCAGGGGAGCGACCAGTGCTGCGCCGCCGAGAAGAAAGGCAAGCGTGGAAACAAGCGCCGCTCTGCGCGCGCGGGGGTGGCTCGACGGGTCAGCCATGTAGGGATGGTCGCCTTACGAAAACAAGCTGCCGAAGAAGTGAAACACCCGCGTTAGCGGAAGGTCGTGGAGGTTGGCGAACAACATCAAACCCACCAACAAAGCAAGCCCCACACGGTAGCTGGCCGCCTGGACGCGAGCGCCGAGCGGCCGCTTTGCAAGCCACTCATACGCGTAGAATACGAGGTGTCCGCCATCGAGGATCGGTAGCGGCAGCAGGTTCATGATGCCGATTCCGACCGAAATCAAAGCTGTGAAGCTGACCAGGGAAACGATGACGCCCAAGGCCTGATCACCGGCGTTGTTCGGCGCGTCGGCGATCGCCCTCTTGGTTATGACGCCCGATACCCGCGCCATGCCGACGACGCCATGTAGTTGGTCGAGGCCGGTTTGACCCGTCACCAGGCGGCTTAACTGGAATGTCGTGGTGGTCAAAACATCCCAGGTCTCGGCCGTGCCCCCGGCGATCGCCGAGATCGGATCGAGGCGTCTGAATCCCCAGTTTCCGTTACGGGCGATGAGAACGCCGAGGATGCCCTCAGTCTGGTTCCAGCCAAAGCCGCTGGGTTCGCTTACCGGCTGCGGAGTCGCAAAGAGGTGCAGGGTCTGGCCGTTCCGTTCGACGGCGAAATCCATGGCGACACCATAGCGGTACGCCAGATAGGATTTGAGATCATAGTATCCCGGCAACTGGCGACCATTGGCCGAGATGATGCGATCGCCAGCAAGGAATCCCGCCTTCGCCGCGGGGCTGCCAGGCTCGACCTGGCCAACCTTGTAAGGGCTAACATTTTGTCCAACCGTGGCCAGCAAAAGCGAGAAGAGAGCGACGGCCAGGATAAAGTTCGCAGCCGGCCCCGCTATGGAAATGATCGCGCGCTGCCAAAGCGGCTTGAAGGGAAGATACTTGCGCTCAGCGCCTGGACCTTCCTTCGCCGCAATTCGCGCCCGCATTTCTGTCAGATCCTGGCCATCGGGCACGCTGGCGACATTTTCATCGAGGGCGAAGCGCACGTAGCCTCCTAGAGGCGCCCAGGCGATTCGCCACTCGACCCCGGCCCGGTCCTTCCACGACAAGAGGGCCCGGCCAAACCCGATTGAGAACCGCTCGATGGCCACGCCAAAGGCGCGACCAGCCGCAAAGTGGCCCAACTCGTGCACGGTTACGATCGCGGTGATCACCACCAACAGGGGCGCCACGAAAAGGATCGCGTTCTGCAGAAAAGCGATCATGAGAACGCGATCTCCATGTGGTGCCCGGGCATGCCTTAGAAACGCGACAGCACTTGGGCGGCCATCTTCCGCGCCGCGCTATCGACGACCTGCGCCCGCTCCAAGGCTTCATCATTGGCGCAGGCGGCCAAGTCGCCGGCCCCGTTCATTTGGGCCAAGGTTTCCTCCACTGTCGGCGCAATGTCCAGAAAGCCGATGGCGCCGCCAAGAAAGGCGCCGACCGCGATCTCGTTCGCCGCGTTCATCGCCGCTGGCGCGCCGCCGCCGGTCGACAAGGCACCTCGGGCAATCGCCAAGGCCGGGAATCGCACCTCATCCGGCCGCTCGAACGTCAATGAGCCGACAGCCGGGAGGTCCAGTTCGGGCGCGTCCCAGGCGACCCGCTCGGGCCAGGCCCAAGCGCATGCTATGGGCGCCCGCATGTCGGGCGGACCAAGCTGAGCCAGCGTGGAACCATCCGCATACTCCACCAGGCTGTGGATCACCGATTGCGGATGGATGACGACGTCGACTTTTTCCGGCGGCATGTCGAACAGATAGGCCGCTTCGATTGTTTCCAGGCCCTTGTTCATCATGGTCGCCGAGTCGACCGAGATCTTGGCGCCCATGTTCCAATTGGGATGGTTGATGGCCTGCTCGCGCGTCGCCGAACGCATGGCGTCAAGGGTCCAACAGCGGAACGGGCCGCCCGATGCTGTCAGGATCAGCCGTTTCACCACCTTGGCGTTTTCGCGGTCGAAAACCTGGAAGATCGCAGAATGCTCGGAATCGACGGGAATCACCCGGCCGCCCGCCGCCTGAGCGATCGCCAGGAGGGCCGGTCCCGCGCACACAAGGCTTTCCTTGTTCGCCAGTCCGATGGTCGAACCGGCTCTCGCCGCTGCAAGGGTCGGCGCGAGGCCGGCGGCGCCGACAATCGCCGACATCACCCAGTCGGCTCCCAGGCCGGCGGCTTCGATAATGGCCGAGGCGCCCGCCGCAGCCGCAACGCCGGTGCCTTTCAGGCGATCGCGCAATTCTTCAAGCTGACTCTCGTCCTCGATGACTGCGGTCTGCGGCCGCCAGCGACGGGCCTGTTCGACAAGAAGGGCAACATTTCGGCCCGCCGTTAGCGCCAGTATCTCAACTTCGGCGCCGCTGAGTTCGAGGAGACTGAGCGTCGAGACGCCGACCGAGCCTGTCGAGCCCAGAATGACGGCGGTGCGGCGGGACATCAGTGCGCCCATCCGAAATGTACAATGAGACGGGCGAGCGCGAACACGACGATGGCGAACATCAGGCCGTCGACGCGGTCGAGCAGACCGCCATGTCCAGGGATCAGATCGCCGGAATCCTTTACCCCGAACCGACGCTTCAACATCGATTCCCAAAGGTCACCCGCCATAGTGGCCAACCCTCCCGCAAATCCGATCAGCGCCGCGCCGCTCAGCGACAACCTCATGAGCATGGCGGCGATCGCCACCGACGCTGCGGCGGCCGCCGCCAAGCCTCCGACGAAGCCGGACCATGTCTTGTTCGGCGAGAAACGCGGCCAAAGTTTGGGGCCTTTCACCATATTACCGACCACAAAGGCGCCGATATCGGCCGCCCAGGCGGTCGCAAAAAGCATCAATGTCCAACCTGCGCCCTGGGAGGATTGTCTGAGCCAGACCAGCGCGAGACCTGCCGGAGCGATGTATAGAACGCCGTAGGCGGCGTCGACGACACGTGCGCCGGACCTCGCCGCGAGCAACGCAGAGATCGCCGCTCCGATCGCCACGCACGCCCAGCCCACATCATACAGGCCAAAAAACGAGAGGGCCACGACGGCGGATACGGCCGTGGCCGTGGCCCATCCCACGCGGCGAGCGCGGCCCGGCGCAGCCATTCTTCCCCATTCCAGAGACAGGAGAATCCCAGCTACAGTCACCAGCGCCAGAAAGGGCGCTCGCCAAGCCGCACCCTTCCAATCGAAAGCCAGTACCGCCCAGACCGCTCCGGCTGCGAGGATGACGCCGGAAACGACCCTCAGCCCGAGATTTCTCCAGTCGAAGGCCCTATCCCGCGGCAAGGATGTCATCGACCGCGATCCGGCCAAACCGGCGTTCCCTGGAATGGAACTCCAATATCGCGGCCTTGAGGTGCTCGGGCCCGTAGTCTGGCCAATAGACGTCCTGGAAGACCAACTCAGCGTATGCGCACTCCCACAATAGGAAGTTGGACACCCGCAACTCGCCGCTAGTGCGGATGATGAGGTCGGGGGGCGTCGCGCCCGCAGTCGACAGTCGGCTCTCGAACTCTGTCTCGTCGAGGTCGTCAGGTTGAGCGCGACCATCAGCCACCGCCTGGGCGAACTTGCGGGCCGCATCGACGATGTCGGCCCGGCCGCCATAGTTGAACGCAACTTGCAGGAAGAAGCGATTGTTGGCGGCAGTGCGCGCCTCTGCCGTCTCCACGATCTCCAGGATATCCGGATCGAGACCTGTCCGCCGTCCGACGACCCGGACGCGAACGCCTTCCCGTTCCAGACGCGCAAGGTCGGTCTGAAAATAAGCCTTCATCAGACTCATCAGCTCTGAGACTTCGTCCCGCGGCCGACTCCAATTCTCAGTGGAGAAACCAAAAACGGTCAGGCGCTCAACGCCGAGGTTGGCCGCGCCTTCAACGGTCCGGCGCAGCGCCGTAACCCCCGCCCGGTGACCAAGCGCGCGCGGCAGGCCGCGGCGCCTCGCCCATCGACCGTTCCCGTCCATGATGATGGCCACATGCAGGCGCTCGCCGGCCGACTGGTCTTCATAGATCCCATTCACGGGCGACATGGCCGATCCCTCGCTGCCCCCGAGTCAGACCTGCATGATCTCATGTTCTTTGGCTTTCAGGGTCTCGTCTACGCGCTTGACCGCATCGTCTGTGAGCTTCTGGACCTCGTGTTCCAAATGACGGTGCTCGTCCTGACCGATGACCGCGTCTTTCTCGGCCTTGCGCAAATCTTCCATCGCCTCCCGACGCACGTTCCTGACTGCGATCCGTTGCTGCTCTGCATATTTGCCGGCCAGTTTGACCAGGTCCCGACGCCGCTCCTCCGACAAGGGAGGAATGGGGATGCGCATGTTCTGTCCCTCGACCACTGGATTGAGGCCTAGGCCGGAGTTGCGGATCGCTTTTTCCACCGACACGACCAGGGCCTTGTCCCAGACGCTCACGTTTATCGAACGCGGTTCGGGAACGGATACGGCGCCTACCTGATTGACTGGCATCCGCGAGCCGTAGGCCTCGACCTGGACCTGATCAAGCAGGGCGGCGGAGGCCCGTCCGGTTCGCAAGGTGGCGAACTCTTCCTTGAGCGCTGCCACGGCCCTGTCCATCCGGGAGCGATACTTTCCGAGATCCGGTTTGCCATCGTTCGACATCGCCTCGCCTCTCAGGCCGCTTCGCGCGGCGCCGTTATGGTTGTGTGGACACCCTCGCCCCTGACCACCCGCAGGAGATTGCCACGCTCCCGGATGGAAAACACCACGATCGGAATATCATTGTCTCGCATCAGAGCGATCGCCGAAGCGTCCATCACCCGGAGGTTCCGCGACAGCACCTCGTGATAGCTCAAACGGTCATAGCGCTCAGCCCCCGGTTCCTTTTTAGGGTCCGCTGTGTAGACTCCATCGACGCTGGTGCCCTTAAGCAAAGCGTCGCAGCCCATTTCAGCCGCGCGCAGCGCCGCCGGCGTATCTGTCGTGAAAAACGGTGCCCCCAAGCCCGCAGCGAAAATGACCACGCGGCCCTTTTCCAGATGGCGAAGCGCTCGTCGCCGGATGTAGGGTTCGCACACCGCGTCCATTGGAATAGCCGATTGCACACGAGTGTTCACACCCTTGCTCTCCAGGGCGCTCTGCATGGCCAAGGCGTTCATCACCGTGGCCAACATGCCCATATAGTCGGCGCTGGCCCTCTCCATCCCCCGCCCGGCCATTGATACGCCCCGGAAGATGTTGCCGCCGCCGATCACAAGACAAAGTTCGACACCCTCGGCGACCACGGAAGCGATATCCTCCGCCACCGCATCGAGCGTCGACATCTCGATGCCGAACGGCGCATCGCCCATCAGCACCTCTCCGGAAACCTTGAGGAGGATGCGGCGGTATGGGCGGCTTTCCATGCGCGTGCGAGGGCTCCCGGCCCGACTCAAGGCGTCATCGATATCGGCGAGCGCAAGCCATAGGCTAGAGGCGAGCCCGAAGGAAGCGCGTCAAGCGCCGGTGAGCGCCGCCACCTCGCCGGCGAAGTCGCCGGCTTCCTTCTCGATTCCCTCGCCAAGGGCCAGGCGGGCGAAGCCAACCAGCCGGACGGGCGCCCCCGACGCCTTGGCCGCAGTGGCCACGAGCTGCTCGATGGTCTCGTCCGTATTTCGGACGTAGGCTTGCTTGAGGAGGACCGCCTCCTCGTAGAACTTGCGAATGCGACCCTCGACCATCCGCTCGGCCACTTGTGGCGGCTTGCCCGAAGCGATGGCCTGTTCGGTGAAGATCGCTTTTTCCCGCTCGACAGCGGCGGGATCGAGGTCCTCGACCGATAGCGACAGCGGCGATGCAGCCGCCACATGAAGAGCGACGTTGCGGCCAAGCTCCTTTAGGACCATTGCGTCGCCTCCCCCCTCCACCGCCACCAGCACGCCGATACGGCCCAGGTCCGGCACGCCGGCGAGCGCTCCGTGAACATAGGCGCCGATCGCGCCGGTTCTCAGGTCAAAGCGGACTGCGCGACGCAGCACCATGTTTTCGCCGATCGTCGCGACTAGATGGGTGACGGCATCGGCCACGGTCTGGCCGTCATCGAGACTGAACCCCCTCAAAGCTTCGACATCGCCGTCAACGTCGAGCGCCGCCGTGGCGATCTTGCGCGCCATCGCCTGAAAGTTCTCGTTCCGGGCAACAAAATCGGTTTCGGCGTTGAGCTCGATCAGCGCGCCAGTCATCCCTGCGCCACTGGTGCGTACAGCGAGGGCGACGACTCCTTCGGCCGCTACGCGATCGGCCTTTTTGGCCGCCTTGGCCAGGCCCTTGGCGCGCAGCCAGTCAACGGCGGATTCCATGTCGCCGTTGGTTTCCTGCAAGGCGCGCTTGCAGTCCATCATGCCGACGCCGGATTTCTCGCGCAGCGCCTTGACCAGGGCGGCGGTTATCTCGGCCATGGAATTCTCCTTTCAATGACGCAGCGACCTATCTGAAGGAGCTACCGCGCCGCTTAGACTGTTGGGCTCGCTGGAGCCGCTGGTTCAGGCTTCGGCGTCCGCTTCCGAAGAGGCTTCGACGGTCTCCGATGCGGAAACCTCGACAGGTTCGCCCTCACTCTCAACAACTTGGCTCTTAAGGGCGGATTTTGCCGCCTTTGCTTTGGTCTTGGGCTTCGCTGGCTTCGGATCGGCTGCGCTGGGCGCGTCCGTGGGGGAAATGGACTCGGCGTCCGCTTCCGGTTCCTTTGCCCCGTCGGATCCGGTGGCCTCGGCCGCTTTTGCTGCCTTGGCCGACTTCGGCTTGGCAGGCTCGACGGCCATTTCCGGTTCCTTTGCCGACGCCGACTCTGGGGTCTCGCTGGACACCTCCGGCTGCTTGGGCAGCGCCGGTTCGATCGGCTGTATGGCCGCGCCGATATCGACGCCCATCGCCGCCTGACCCTCGGTGAGACCGTCGAGAACCGAATCAGCCATCAAATCGCAATAGAGCTGAAGGGCGCGCGCGGCATCGTCATTGCCCGGCACCGGAAAAGTAATGCCCTGCGGGTTGCTGTTCGTGTCGAGGACAGCGATCACCGGGATGTTAAGCTTGCGGGCCTCCTGGATGGCGATCGCCTCTTTGTTCGTATCGATCACGAACATCAGATCAGGAATGCCGCCCATGTCCTTAATCCCGCCGAGGGACAGTTCGAGCTTGTCACGCTCGCGGGTTAGCTGCAGCAGTTCCTTCTTCGGCCGGCCGCCGGCGTCGCCGCCGTCGAGCACGCCCTCGAGTTCGCGCAGACGAGCGATCGAGGCGGAAATGGTCCGCCAGTTGGTGAGGGTGCCGCCGAGCCAGCGATGGTTGACGTAGTACTGAGCGCACCGTTTGGCGGCGGCTGCGACGGGTTCCGAGGCCTGGCGCTTGGTGCCTACAAAGAGCACTCGGCCGCCGCTGGCGGCGACTTCGCGCGCCTTGACCAGGGCCTGGTGCAGTAACGGCATGGTTTGGGAGAGGTCGATGATATGGATGTTGGAACGGGCGCCGAAGATGTAGCGCTCCATCTTCGGGTTCCAGCGATGAGTCTGGTGGCCGAAGTGTGCGCCCGCCTCGAGCAGCTGGCGCATGGTGAAGTCTGGCAGAGCCATTGTGAGTTCGATCCTTCTTCCGGTTAGCCTCCGCGAAGCAACCTCCCGAAGGAGACCGGAACGGCGCAGCCAGAGGATTGACCCGGGCTTGACCGAACGCTTCGCGTGCGAGATGGGAGCGGCAGATAGGCGCCTGGGCTCGAAAAGGCAAGTCTGGCGGCCTATACGTCCTCTAACGCCGCCACGCCGGGCGCTATCTTGATCGCGCCGCGCGCTGCCGGATCCAGGCGATATCGACCGGGAAGCTTCAATTCAACCTCCCGCCCCCCTGGGAACGCGGCGACAAAAGTGACCTCACCCCCGTTGGCCTGGGTTTCGAGCCGCGACTTGATGACCTCAAGCTCCGCCAGGCTGGGCGATAGGTGCACTCGAAGAGCGGTCTCGCCTTGTTCCACGACCTTTTCGAGCAGTCGGACATCGTCGCCATAGAAGCGGACTTCACCCTCGGTCGCCCGCGCTCGCGCCTTGATGACGATCGCGTTGCCCGGCTCAAGCAGGTCGCGATGAGCGCGCAAAGCTTCGGGCGGAAACAGGACCTCGAATTCGCCCGTCGGATCCGACAGCGTGACAAAGGCGAACTTGCTGCCGCTGGACGCCGAGGAACTTCGCTCCTGTCGCCGCCGCACCACGCCGGCCATGCGGAAGGCTTCCGCACCGTCACCGATACTCGCCGCCATGGCGTCTTGATAGAGGGTGACCCGCTGACGCCTCAGGAGGCCGACCATGTCCTCGAGCGGATGGCCGCTCAGGTAAAAGCCGACGGCGCCCAGTTCCTCGTCGAGCCGGTCGATGGGATTCCAGTTCTCAACTTTCGGGAGGCGTGGCCGCGCGCCGTCGGCGGCGTCTCCAAACAGGCTCTCCTGCGCTGAAACCCGGTCCGCGGCCAGGCTCTGGGCATAGCCGATGAGCTGGTCGGCGGACGCGACGATCTGCGCGCGGTTGAGGTGAATGGAATCGAGCGCGCCGGCGCGCGCAAGGCTCTCGATCGCCCGTTTGTTGATCTGCCGAGGATCCACGCGCGCCAGAAAATCGAACAGATCGGCAAACCGCCCTCCTGCTTCGCGCACCTCGACGAGCTGATCCATCGCCCCCCGCCCGACATTGCGAATGGCGCCCAGGGCGTAGATCACCTTGCCGTCTTCAACCTCGAAGTCGGCGCCGGAACGATTAATGTCCGGGGGCAGGATCTCGACGCCAAGTCGCTTGGCGTCCTGATAGAAGACGGCGAGCTTGTCGGTGTTGGAAATATCCAGGCTCATCGACGCGGCAAAGAACTCGACGGGCCTGTTCGCCTTGAGCCACGCTGTCTGATACGCAATCAGGGCATAGGGCGCGGCGTGGCATTTGTTGAAGCCATAGCCTGCGAACTTCGCCATCCGCTCGAACATGGTCTCGGATTCGATAAGCGGCAGGCCGCGCTCCCTGGCGCCGGAGAGGAACCGTGCGCGCTGCTGGTCCATCTCCTCCTTTTTCTTCTTGCCCATGGCCCGGCGCAGAAGATCTGCCTCGCCAAGCGAGTAGCCGGCCAACACCTGCGCGATGCGCATCACTTGTTCCTGGTAGACGATTACGCCGTAGGTCTCGGCGAGCGCCGCCTCCAGTCCGGGCAGGATGTTCACCGGTCTGCGGCCCATCTTGCAGTCGACGTACTCGTCGATCGAGTCCATCGGTCCGGGGCGATAGAGTGAAATGAGGGCGGTGATTTCCTCCAAGGTCGATGGCCGGAGCTTGCGCAGCGTGTCGCGCATTCCCTGGCCTTCCATCTGGAACACCCCGACGGTGTGGCCGGCGGAAAGCAGTTCGTAGGTGCCTGGGTCGTCAAGCGGGAGCGACTCGAGTTCAATTCCGGCGCCGCGCCGCTCAAGCAGCTTTACCGCCCTATGGATGACGGTCAGGGTCTTTAGGCCTAGGAAGTCGAATTTCACCAACCCGGCGCTTTCAACCCACTTCATGTTGAACTGTGTCGCCGGCAATGGCGATCGCGGATCGCGATAGAGCGGGGTCAGTTCGGTCAGCGGGCGGTCGGAGATGACCACGCCGGCGGCATGCGTCGAGGCGTTGCGATAGAGCCCCTCGAGCTTGAGGGCCAGTTCGAACATCTCATCGACCGCTTCGTCTTCGCGCCGCATGCCCTGCAGCCTCGGCTCCATCTCGATCGCTCGCGCCAGGCTGACCGGATTGGCCGGGTTGGAAGGGATCATCTTGGCAAGACGGTCGACCTGGCCAAGGGGGAGTTGCAGCACCCGACCGACATCGCGCA
The DNA here is from genome assembly GCA_036491455.1 of Caulobacteraceae bacterium. Lineage (GTDB taxonomy): Bacteria > Pseudomonadota > Alphaproteobacteria > Caulobacterales > Caulobacteraceae > Acaudatibacter. Next base: position 15,677 of record DASXBY010000079.1, on the reverse strand, counting down.
CCACGGCCCGCGCCTGCAGACTTCCGAAGGTAATGATGTGGGCGACGCGGTCCTTGCCGTAACGCTCCTGGACGTAGGCGATGACCTCTTCCCGCCGCTCCTGGCAGAAGTCGATGTCGAAATCCGGCATGCTCACCCGTTCCGGGTTGAGGAAGCGCTCAAACAGCAAGCCGAATCTCAAGGGGTCGACGCCCGTGATCAGGAGCGACCAGGCGACGACTGATCCCGCTCCTGATCCTCGACCGGGACCGACGGGAATGTCGTGGGCGACCGCCCATTTCATGAAGTCCGAGACGATCAGGAAATAGCCGGAAAATCCCATCGATTGGATGACGCCGATCTCGCGTTCCAACCTCTCCCAGTAAGGAGCTTCTCCCGCAGGGGGCGGATCGGACTTGAGACGTCGCTTCAAGCCCTCGCGCGCCTGCTCGGCAAGTTCCTCCTCTTCCGACCGGCCGCCGCTAGTCGGAAACCTCGGCAAGATCGGCTCGCGTTTGTTGACCATGAAGGCGCAGCGACGGGCGATTTCCAGCGTGCTGTCGCAGGCCTCCGGCAGATCGGCAAAGAGCTTGCGCATCTCCGCTTCGCCTTTGAACCAATGCTCTTGAGTGACACGTCGGCGCTCTTCCTGGCCGACGAACGCGCCGTCCGCGATGCACAGCAAGGCATCGTGCGCGCGCCAGATCTCATGTTGGGCGAAATAAACGTCGTTGGTCGCCACCAGGGGCGTATCGTTGTCGTACGCCCATGCTACAAGTCCAGGTTCCGCGGAAGCCTCGTCGGCAAGGCCGTGGCGCTGAAGTTCGACATAGAACCGGTCGCCGAAGACTGCTTGGATTTCGCCCAGCGCGACGATGCCCTCGGCCGCCCGCCCCGAAGCGAACAGGGGATCGATCGGGCCGTCCGGGCCACCTGAAAGTAGGATCAGGCCGTCGGAACAGTCGCTGAGGAGCTTCCACGGGATATGCGGTGGGGAAGCGCTCTCGACGTCCAAAAAGGCCGCAGACGAAAGTCTGCAGAGATTGCGGTAGCCGGTCTCATTCTGAGCCAGCAAGGTTACGGTCGGAGTCAGAGCCCAGCGCTCAGATCTCCCCTCTCCTATTCCGATGACAGGCAGGGCGCAGCCGACGATTGGTTGTACGCCTGCTTCCTTGGTGAGTTGCGAGAATTCCAGCGCGCCAAACAGGTTGCCGCGATCAGTAAGGGCCACGGCCGGCATCCCTTCGGTCGCGGCAAGTCGACCGATCTGGTCGGCCTTGATCGCCCCTTCGAGCAGGGAGTAGGCCGACCGGACGCGAAGATGGACGAAGCCCAATCCTTCGACGCTCAACCGTCACTCCCCTTTCTGCACCGACTCAACTGGCGAATTGCGCAACCTGGCAGATCATCCAGACGAAGCCGGCGATCGAAACAAGCGCCGGCAGCTCACGTATAAACCGAAACATGGGGACACCTCTAAGTTCCGCCTTTGTTCCGGTTCAATATTCATGTTTTGTTCTGGGGTCAAGTTCCGCCCGGTACGGTTCGTCTGCGCTTCGAGACCGGGACCCTGTCTTAGGGACGAAAGCGTCGACTTGCGGGAAATCCCTTGGGCGTCAGGCGGCCGGCGCCGGCGCGACGCCCCTCCCAGGCTTCCCAGTCCGGCCAGGACCGGGTCCGGCCGGCAGCGTCTGTCCAGGAAAGGCCGTCGGTTGCCAAGAAGACGTGAGCGTCCCTCAGGCCCCCTTCGCGATAGCTCTGCAGCTTGACGCCTTTGCCTCTCGGCATTTCCGGCAGCTCCTCCAAGGGGAAGATAAGAGCCTTGCCGTTGTCCCCGACAATAGCCAGCCGGTCGCCTTCCGCCGGAAGACAGGCGGCCGCCCCGCGCGGATCGACGCTCAGCGCTTGCTTGCCCGCCTTGCGGAACGCCACCGCCTCATCTTCGGGCATGATGAAACCGTATCCCGCCTTCGAGACCAGCACGCGCTTGCGGCCTGGCCGATGGGGAAACATCGCCAGGATGTCGACCCTGTCCTCCAGATCCAACATCAGTCGCAGAGGTTCGCCGTGACCTCGGGCCGATGGGAGTCTGTCGCATGCCAGCGTGAAGAAGCGGCCGTCCGAGGCAAAGACCAGCAGTTTGTCAGTCGTTTCCGCCGGAACCAGAAACTCGAGCTTGTCGCCCTCCTTGAACGTGAGGGTCGACGGATCCTCAACCCTGCCCCTGGCGGCGCGGATCCAGCCACGATCTGAGAGGATGACGGTGATCGGCTCGCGCGCGATCAGCGCCTCAGATGAACTGTCGAGCTCGATCGCCGGCGCCTCGGCGAAGCTCGTCCGGCGTGCTCCGACGGACGTCGCTGGTCCCAGGATCTTTCGCACCCCGCGCAGACCGACGGCGACCAGTTTCCATTGTTCCTTGTCGGACTCGAGCAAGGCAATGATGCCCCCGCGCTCGTCCGACAGGTCTGAGTGCTCCCGCCTCAACTCCATTTCCTCAAGCCTCGCCAGCTGACGGAGCCGGGTATTGAGGATTGCCTCGGCCTGCACATCACTGATTTCGAAGCGCTCGATCAGCCGGGCCTTGGGTTCGTCCTCAAATCGAACGATGCGGATGACTTCATCGAGGTCGAGAAAGACGATGAGCAGGCCGTCGAGGATATGCAGGCGCTGTTCGATCTTACCGAGCCGGAACTTGGCGCGGCGGACCAAGACTTCACGGCGATGATCGAGAAATGCGGTGAGCGCTTCCTTCAGACTCATCACCCGAGGGGCGCCGTGCGCGTCCAGCACATTGAGATTGACCGAGAAGCGGGTCTCGAGGTCGGAAAGCTTGAAGAGGCTTTCCATCAAGACCTCCGGCTCAACCGTGCGCGACTTCGGCTCCAACACCAGTCGGACATCCTCAGCCGACTCATCACGAACATCGGCCAGCAGAGGCGTCTTCCTGGATTCGATCAGGCCTGCCAGTTGCTCGACGAGGTCCGCTTTCTTCACTTGGTACGGGATCTCGGTGACCACCACCCGCCAGGTTCCCCGCCCAGTGTCCTCTCTGGACCAGCGCGCCCTCAGCCGCACGCCGCCGCGCCCGGTCTCATAGGTTTCCCTCAGAGACTCACCGGCCTCAACAATCACCCCGCCGGTCGGAAAATCCGGCCCAGGCGCGCGCGCCATAAGATCGGTCGTCGACGCGTTCGGCCGTTCAAGGAGGAGTAGACAGGCGTCGATCAGTTCTGCGGCGTTGTGCGGCGGGATCGACGTCGCCATGCCAACCGCGATCCCGGTAGACCCGTTCGCCAGCAGGTTCGGGAAGCCTGCCGGCAGAACGATCGGTTCTTCGTCCTCGCCATCATAGGTCGGTCGAAAATCGACCGAGTCTTCATCGATCCCGTCCAAAAGCAGCTGAGCCGCCTCGGTGAGGCGGCACTCGGTGTATCGCATGGCCGCTGCGTTATCGCCGTCGATATTGCCAAAATTGCCTTGGCCATCGACCAGCGGATAGCGCTGGGCAAATTCTTGCGCCAGGCGCACCAGGGCGTCGTAAATCGACTGGTCTCCGTGCGGGTGGAACTGACCCATCACATCGCCGACTACCTTGGCGCATTTCTTGGCCGAGCCCTCGGGATTGAGGCGCATACGATGCATGGCGTAGAGCAGCCGCCGCTGCACCGGCTTTAGCCCGTCGCGGACGTCCGGCAGGGCTCGCTGGGTGATCGTGGACAGCGCGTACGCCAAGTAGCGACGCGAAAGCGCGTCGTTCAGCGATTCCTCGATGATCCGCCCGCCTTCCTCTGGCGGCGCCGCCGGTGTGTCCATCATCGGCCGTTTGGGCCGAGTCAGGCCCGGGAGTCTAGGCTTAGTCTCCCATCAGGAACCCTCGTGCCGTGCCGAGGAATCCATCCGGTTTGTCCAGCGGAATGCTGTGCCCCGCGCCCTCGACGGTCGCCAGGCGTGAGCCTGGGATTGTGCGCGTCATCAGCTCCGCCACCTCTGAGGCTAGAATGTCCGACAATTCGCCGCGAATTACGAGTGTTGGCGCCGAGATCGCCACGCAAGATGCCCAGGCCTCTTCCGGCGCTCGCATCTTCAATTGTCGGGGATCCCGCAGCGCCCGGTCATAGCGCCAAGTGAAACGGCCGTCCTCAAGACCCATGAGATTGTTATAGACCCGGCGACGAAGGTGCTCGTCGGGCGGGATCGGGTTCGCCGTCCGCATGACGTCGAAAGCGCTTTCCCGAGAGTCGAAGACATCCGGCAGTTTCTGGCCTGTCTGGATTCGGCTGGAGCCCTGCGTAGCGATCTCTGGCGCGATATCGACAATCACCAGGCGCCCGAGGGCGCCGGGCCGTCGGCCGGCATAGTCCATGGCCACCATGCCGCCCATGGAAAGACCGACCAGATCAAACCTCTTCAACCCGAGGGCCGCGACGAATGCCTCGAGGTCCAGAGTCATTTCGACAACTCCATACCCGCCGGAACCCGCCCAGCCGCTCTCGCCATGACCCCGCTGATCGAGGGCGATTACCCGGTAGCGATCGCTCATCTCCTCGGCGAAAGCGTCCCATGACCGCGCGTGTCCCGTGTAGCCGTGCAGAAGGACCAGAACCGGTGCGCCGGGCCGCCGTGGAGCCCAGTCTCGAAAATGGAACCGGAGTCCACGAAGTTCGATGAGTTCGTCTGTCACCATTGTCATAGCCGGCCACGCTCCCTTAGTTGGTCAATCATGCGCTCGCGCGGCGGCGGTAAAGGCCGGTCCAGCGCATTGAACACACAGGCTTGCAGAAAATGCCCGGTCAGCGCGAGGCCAGCCTCGATGTCGCCCGCGACTAGCCCCGCCTGGGCCGACAGCAAGAACATGGGCAAGGTCAGCAGCCGGTCCTTGTAGGGCTCCCCAGCGGCTGCGCTCACCGCCCGTCCCGTCCGAGGGCTGACCCACGCCAGATCGTCTGTCGAGCCGGTGACGGTACACACCGAGAGATCCAAACCGAACCCCAGATCGGCCAGCAGTCCAGCCTCGAAGCGAACCATCACTGCCGGCCAGATGTCTTCGTCTGCGAGGGCGAGGGTCAAGGATTCAAACGCCTGGAACACTCCAGGATGGGGCTCGCGCTCGGGCAAGGCGGCCGCCACGACTGCAGCTGCGGAAGCCAGCCCGGCCAGCGCGGCCGAATCGTCGAACAGGTCTGAAGGCCCAGAACCGGCCCCTTCCACGCGCGCCGATCCTAGCTGCTCGGCCACCCGCGCTCGATAGGCGAACGTCACCCGGGCGCCAGGCTGCAGATGAGGCTTCATTCGCCGGGAAGCGCCGCCGGCCACATGAGCCGCCCACTTCCCATTGACCTCCGTCAACGCCTCGACGATCGCGCCCGACTCTCCATGCGGGCGGGCGGACAGGACGAAGGCGGCCTCCTCAAACTCCATGGTGGATTTTCGCCCCCGTCAGACGTCGAAGTCGAGACCGACGTCCTGATAGAGGCTTCGATCCTCAGACCATCCTGCCCGAACCTTCACATGCAGGAACAGATGCGCCGGGCGGCCCAGCAAGTCGCTCAGTTCCTGGCGCGCCGCCTGGCCGATCCGCTTGAGGGTGGCGCCGCCCTTGCCCACCAGAATGCCGCGCTGACCATCGCGCTCGACGTAGATCGTCTGCTCGATTCTCACCGATCCGTCGGTGCGTTCCTCGTACTGGGTCGTTTCCACCGCCGCGCCATAGGGAATCTCCTCGTGGACGCGCAGGTAGAGCTTCTCGCGGGTGATTTCGGCGGCCAACAACCGCAGCGGGATGTCGGCGCTCTGGTCCTCAGGATAGAGCCATGGGCCCGCCGGCATCCGGTCCGCCAGACGCCTTTTCAGGTCCCTGACGCCGGACCCTCCCGTGGCCGAGATGAGGAAGACCTCCTCATAGATCTCATTGTCGGACAGGCCGTCGATCAGCGTCAGCAGGCGCTCCTTCTTCACGCGATCGATCTTGTTGATCGCGAGTATCGATTTGCGCCCCGACGCCTTGAGCCTGTTCCGGATCGCCTCCGCATCCTTGACCGCAAGCCGGTCCGCGCTACGGGCTTCCCCCGAGAACACGTGATCCTGAGCCTGGGCGTCGATGACATGCACTATGGCGTCGGCGTCATCCGCACCCTTCCAGGCCGCCCGCACCATCGCCCGATCAAGGCGTCGGCGTGGATCGAAAATCCCTGGCGTATCCACCAGGACGATCTGGGTATCCCCTTCGATGGCGACGCCCCTGACAACGAAGCGGGTTGTCTGCACCTTGCGGGTGACGATCGACACCTTGGACCCTACCAGGCGATTGACCAGGGTCGACTTTCCAGCATTCGGCGCTCCGATCACAGCGATAAAACCGGCGCGAGTCATGGCTCTGGCCTTAGCCTGCGAAGCAGAGCAAGCGCCGCGGCCTTCTCTGCAACTCGAACAGCGTTGGCGCTGGCCCTCTCCGGCGCCTCGCCTTCGACCCGTGCTTCAAGCGTGAAGAGAGGAGCATGGTCCGGCCCTGATCGGTCGAGAATGCGATAGACCGGCGACCCGCGGCCGTTCGCCACCGCCCACTCCTGCAGGATCGATTTTGGGTCGACCACTTCGGCATCGTGCGGCTCGGACATCAGCGGCGTCCAGAGACGCAACACGATCGCTGCGGTCTCGCGGAGGCCCAATTCAAGAAAGAGCGCGGCGATCAGCGCCTCGCAAGCATCGCCGAGGACCGTGTCCAACGCCCGCGCGCCCCGCCGGGTTTCCCCGGCTGGCATCCTCAGCGCCTCACCCAGGCCAATGCTTCGGGCCACGCGTGCGCAGGCCAGGCCGTTGGCAAGGCCGTGAAGCCGGCGCGTCAGAACGCCGACTTCGGCCTCACTATCATCATCAATCAGCGAAGCGGCGATGATCAGGCCCAACACCCGGTCGCCCAGAAATTCCAGCCGCTCATTGTCTCCGCGTTTGCGGCTTCGAGCGCTGGCGTGAGTCAACGCCTGTTCGAGCAGCCCGCGATCTCTGAAATGGTGGCCGAGGCGTTTCTCGAGCCGATCAATGGACTCCAGGCGACGGTTCACTACTCCGCCGTTATCAGTTGACCCAGCGCAGGAAACGGTTCCAGCGCAGGTCGAGCCACGTCCAGGGCTTGAAGATCGACGCGTCCTCTTTCCACGAAAGGATTACTATCCTCGCCCTTCCCTCCAGGTTCGGCTCGGGCACGAACCCGACGCCGTACTCGCCGCCAACTGCGGCGTCGGCGCCGCTATCCCAACCGCAGCCGCCAAGCAGGGGGTCGTCAGATGAGAGGCCCGGATCGAAACGACTGTCGGCCGAGTTTTCGCGGTTATCTCCCATCATAAAATAGCAGTGCGGTGGCACGTGATAGATCGCCGTGTTGTCGGCCGGCTCTCCGCCGCCGTGAGACTGGATGAGATAGGAGCGTCCTTCCGGATTGGTTTCGCGCATCAGCGTGGCCTGCTCGGGCCGCTCGCGATCAGTCGTCTCTATTGTCTTCACAGGGACCTGACGCAGGGGCTTGCTGTTGACGTACAAGATCCCTTGCCGAACCTGAATGGTGTCACCGGGTAGGCCCACCAAGCGCTTGATGTAGTCGGTATTGCCATCCCTTGGCAGCTTGAAGACGATCACGTCCCCGCGCTTTGGCGGGGCGAAAAGTATTCTTCCCTTGAATAGCGGTGGACTGAACAGGATCGAGTGCCGGCTGTAGCCGTACGACCACTTCGAGACAACGATATAGTCCCCCTGGTAGAGGTTTGGCTCCTCCGAAGCCGACGGGATCGTGTAGGGCTGGAAAAGGAGGGTCCTGATCACCAGCGCGATTAGCAATGCCCAGACGATCGTCTTGACGATTTCCACGACTTCTTCGGTCGCTCCCTTTGATTTGGCCTTTGTTTTGCTCATGGTCCTTGTGTCGGAAGCCGGCGATCGTTGGCCCTGCTAGACGCTGCTTGGCGCCTCGGCAAGGCGCGGTCGATTAAAACGCAGTCATACCGGAGTCGCTTCAATGACCACGAAGGCCTGCGCGTAGGGAGGCTCGTCACTGAGGGTAAGGTGGAGCACGCAGGTGTGGCCGGACGGAGTAATCTCGGCCAGGCGGGCCGCTGCGCCCCCGGTCAGGGCCAGGGTTGGTCGCCCAGACCTTGCATTGACCACGCCCATGTCTCGCCAGAAAACGCCGCGCCTCATTCCGGTCCCGAGCGCCTTGGCGCAAGCTTCCTTCGCGGCGAAGCGCTTTGCATAGGTTGCGGCAGGACCCGCTCTCCGCTCCGCGCGAGCCCGCTCGACCTCCGTGAAAACGCGGCGCACAAACCGTTCACCAAATCGCTCCAGGCTATTCTCGATCCGTCGAATGTCGGTGATGTCTGAGCCGATGCCGATGATCACGCGGCGTGCTCGCTGCGGGCCTTGTCCATCAGCGCTCGCATCCGGCGGATCGCCGGATCGAGTCCGGTGAAGATGGCCTCACCAACCAGAAAATGGCCGATGTTGAGCTCGACCACCTCGCGAATGGCCGCGATGCGGCCGACCGTCTCATAGTCGATGCCATGGCCGGCGTGCACCTCAAGGCCGAGCGATGCGGCCTGGCGCGCCCCTTCCTGGAGCCGGACAAGGAGCTCCCCGGCATTAGCCGCGCGTTCGCGAACCGCCATGCACCAGGCGCCGGTATGCAACTCTACCACTTGGGCCGCTGTGCTTGCCGCCGCTTCTATCTGTCTCGGGTCCGGTTCGATGAAAAGCGAAACGCGGATTCCGGCCGATCGAAGTTCTGCGGCCAGGGGCGCGAGCCTGTTGTGCGCGCCGGCTACGTCGAGGCCGCCCTCAGTGGTCACTTCTTCGCGGCGCTCCGGCACAAGGCAGGCAGCGGGAGGCCGGTGGGCCAGGGCGATTGCGCGCATTTCCTCAGTGCTGGCCATTTCGAGATTGAGTGGCCGGCCACGCCGTCTGGTTAAGCTCACGAGGCGATCGATGTCTTCGTCTGAGATATGCCGCCGATCTTCCCTCAGGTGAGCAGTGATCCCGTCCGCGCCCGCTTGCATGGCCAACTCTGCGGCCCGGACCGGATCGGGATAGGCCTCCCCCCGTGCGTTGCGGATCGTGGCCACGTGGTCGATGTTCACCCCAAGGCGCAGACGATTGGTCACGCAGACAATCTCCGGCTACCGGGCTCTTCGGCAGGAATGGCGGCCAGTTCGGGTGGCAGCGAATCCGCCGGCCAGGATGGAACGTCGAGCATGGCCAGCGCGATCATCGGAGCTCCGCAATCAGCTTTGCCGCCCGACCGATCGACCAGGCATGCCGCGCAGACCACATCGCCGCCGGCCGCGCGGATCGCCTCCACGGTTTCACGCGATGAAAGCCCCGTAGTGACAATGTCCTCGACCATGGCGACCCGGGCGCCCGGTGCGAGTTGAAATCCGCGCCGGAACCGCAACGCCCCGCCTTCCCGTTCGACATAGATTGAAGGCACGCCAAGGTGGCGCGCGGTCTCATAGCCTGGAATGATCCCTCCCACCGCCGGCGAGACGCAGACATCGATCTGGCCGACCCTGGCCCTGATCGCCGCCGCCAGGGCGCGACAGAGTCGTTCGCTTCGCTCCGGGTGCATGAAGACGAGATTCTTCTGCAGAAAAACACCGGAGTGGAGACCTGACGAGAGGATGAAATGGCCTTCGCGCAACGCGCCTGCGGCGCGGAATTCCTCGAGCACGTCGTCGTTGGTCATGTCGGTTGAATAGCTCAGGCTGCGCGCACGGAAAACCGCGTGTCCTTCATCCTTGCGCGCGGTCAACCGTCTCGACGCTTGGACAGGCGCGCAGGGCAGCGGCGATGTGAGTCAGGTGGCGGGCGTCCTTGACCTCAACCGTGATGTCCACGTCGAAGAAGTTCGAATGCCTGTGGCGCAGATTGATGCCGATGATGTTGCCCCCGGCCTCACCGATGATCGTGCAGATCTGGCCCAGAACCCCGGGGGCATCCCGGACGGTGGCTCTGAGGCGCGCGTCGGAAATCGTGTTCCGCTCAGCTTCCGGCGTCCACTGGAGGTCGCGCCAGAGCTCCTCCCGATCTTCGTAGGTGGCGAGCACGGGGCAATCGATCGTGTGAACGGCCAGGCCTTTGTCCTTTTCGACGATGCCGACAATACGGTCGCCAGGCATGGGGTCGCAGCACGGCATAAAATGCAGAACGACGCCTGGGCTGAGCCCGCCGCCCTGGACATAGAAATGAGCTGCCCGACCGTCCTCGATGCGGCGCCGCGCAGAGGCGGCCTCTCTTTCGATATCCTTGAGACCGGGGAAGACAGTCTCGAGGACTTGAGCGGGCGTTATCCGTCCGCGCCCGACCGCGTCCATCAGCTCGCCCTCATTGGCGGCGGCGAACCGCTCCAGCGCCGGTCTCAGTGAGACGTCGGCAAGGGTCTTCCCGGCTCGTTCGAATGTCTGTTCAAGCGATGCGCGACCCATCCGCAGGAATTCCTCGCGCTCGGTCAATCGGATCAGACGCCGGATCGCCGAACGCGCCCTGCCACTCACGGTCAGGCTCCGCCAGTCCGGCGGGGGGGCCGCCTTGGGCCCTCGGATCACTTCGACCACATCGCCATTCTGCAGGGTGGTGCGCAACGGCCGCAGTTCACCGTTCACCTTCACGCCGATGCAGGTATCGCCGACATCGGTGTGCACCGCGTAAGCGAAGTCCAGAGGCATGGCCCCGGCAGGAAGGCTGATCAGCTTTCCCTTGGGGGTGAATACGAACACCTGGTCGAGGAACATCTCCATTTTGGCGTGTTCGAGCAGGTCCTCGGCGTCGCCGCCCTGATCGAGCACCTGGACTAGCTGGCGTAGGTTCTCCAGTGGATCGGAACCGCCGGCCGCGGCGGCGGCTTCCGGGTCGAAGCCATACGTCTCGTTCTTGTAACGCCAGTGCGCCGCCACACCCTGTTCAGCAACCTGGTCCATGATCTCGGTGCGGATCTGCAGCTCGATGCGCGCGGCCCTGGGCCCGACGATGGTCGTGTGGATCGAGCGGTAGTTGTTCCGCTTGGGCGTCGAGATGAAGTCCTTGAACCGATCCGGGACCATCGACCAGGTTCGATGAATGACCCCCAAGGCGCGATAGCAATCATCTTCGCTGTCGACGATTACGCGGAAGGCATAGATGTCGGATAGTTGTGCGAATCCAAGCGACTTGCGTTGCAACTTCCGCCAGATCGAGAAGGGATTCTTTTCGCGCCCTACCACGCGTGCGGTAATCCCCGCGTCCGCCAGCTTGAGGACGATCTCGCCGCTAACCAGAGACACGGACCTGCCCTGCCGACCCCTCAGGGCGTCCAGCCGCCGGATTATGGCGTCGCGCGCCACGGGGTTGAGGTGGCTGAACGCCAGTTCCTCTAGTTCTGAACAGATCCGATGGCAGCCGATTGAGCGGGCCAGGGGTGCGTAAATATCCAGAGTCTCGCGGGCAATGCGCTCGCGTTTCGCGGCGCTGGCGATGAAATGCAGCGTTCGCATGTTGTGCAGCCGGTCGGCCAGCTTGACCAGCAGCACACGGACATCCTTCGAGACGGCCAGGATGAATTTCCGCAGGTTCTCGGCTTGCCGCTTGTGGTCGGCGGTCGCCTCCAGGCGCGAAAGCTTGGTGACCCCTTCGACCAATTCCCCGATTTCGGAGCCAAAAAGCCGATCGATGTCCGTACGGTGCGCTTCCGTGTCCTCGATGACATCGTGCAGAAGGGCGGTGACGATGGTCGCCGTGTCGAGCTTGTAGTCAGTGAGGATGCCGGCCACCTCTATCGGATGGGCGAAGTAGGGGTCTCCTGACGCCCTCTTCTGCGAGCCGTGCATCCGCATCGCGTAGACGTAGGCTCGGTTGAGCAACGCCTCGTCGGCGCTGGGATCATAGGCGCGGACGCGCTCGATGAGTTCGTATTGCCTGAGGAACTTGCGCGGCTCGCCCTTTCCAGGGCTGGGCAAAGCCGGTGTAGCGACGGGAGGCGGTGCCGCCTGGGGATTCAGAGTCTCGGCATGTTCGAGACTCAGTAGCGTTCCTCCTGGCCGCCGTCGCGGTCGCTTTGCAGAGCCCGGACCAGATCCTGCTCACTCATTCGCGAGTGAGATGGATCGGCCAGGAGGGCCAGAGTTTCGGCTTCTTCCTCGGCTTCTGAATGTTCGTCGACACGCTGCAAGCTGGTGATGAGGGTCTCGCGCAGATCTTCGGGGTCGACCACATCCTCGGCAATCTCGCGGAGCGCGACCACGGGGTTCTTGTCATTATCCCGGTCGACCATCAGCGGACCGCCGGCCGCGATCGCGCGAGCTCGGTTGGCGGCATACAGGACAAGGCTGAATCGATTGGGGACGCGGGTAACGCAGTCTTCGACGGTGACGCGGGCCATTAGGTCTCACGGATTTTAGGGAGAATTATCATCCTAGATAACGTTTCAGAGGTTTTTGTGCAACGCCGCACGGCGCATTGGCCTGGCGTCGGCGCCTATTTTTGCGCGTCCCGCCAGAACTTGCGCGCTCTCCCCCAGACGTGGGTGACGCCATGTCGGCGCGACTTCCGCCAGCGGCCCCATGACGAAGAACCGCTCATGCGCTCGGGGATGAGGAAGGATCAGATTCTCGCTGTCGATCTCCGTGCGACCATGCGCGATCAGGTCAAGGTCGAGAGTGCGCGGCTCGTTTACGCGCTCGCGGATGCGTCCGAACTCGCGCTCGACCTCATTCAGGCTCGCGAGTGTTTCCCGGGGCGGTGCGTTGGGAAGGAAGAGAGCCACGCCATTGATGAATTCGGGATTGGCTGGATTGGGCCACGCTTTGGATCGCCACCACCTTGAACGGATGATCGGGCGAAATCCCACTTCATTTAGCCTCTCGAGCGCCGCTTCGAGCAGCGATACGGAAGAGGCAAATGGTCCCGATTGATTGGAGCCAAGGGCTACGACAACGGCAGAATCCAGCCAATCGGGGGCGAGCCATGGTGGGGGCTTTTCCGTTGCGGGCTTCATCTGCCAATCATAGCTCATGCCAACGCCCTGCGAGCCGCCGCGCGACTGTCCGCTATGCCCGAGGCTCGTCGACTATCGAATGCAGAACAGGAGCCAGCATCCCGACTGGTGGAACGGCCCTGCCACGTCTTTCGGCGATTCGGACGCACGCTTGCTGATCGTCGGACTTGCTCCGGGTAGAACCGGAGCCAATCGCACGGGTCGACCCTTTACGGGTGATTTCGCGGGCGTCCTCCTTTACGAGACTTTGATCAAGACCGGCTTCGCGACCGGCGCCTACGCCGCGGATCCTGACGACGGGCTAAGGCTAGCGGACTGCATGATCACCAACGCCGTGCGGTGCGCGCCACCCGGCAACAAGCCACTGCCGGTGGAAGAGAGAACCTGCCGGCCTTTCCTCCTCGCACGACTGGAAGCGTTGCCTCGTCTTAAGGTGATTGTCGCGCTCGGCGAGATTGCCAGACGAAACGTCATGCACGCCCTAGGCACAAAACCCGGTGCATCACTGGGACACGCCGGCGAAGTCGAAATCGGACACTACCGACTTATCAGCAGCTATCACTGTTCGCGACTGAACACACAGACCGGTCGATTGACGGCCGAAATGTTCGAACTGGTTTTTCGGCGAGCAAAAGCCCTGCTGGCCATTCAAAAGGCCATGGGATGAAACGTAAGCACCAGGGGCGTGCGAAATAGGATCTCGAGATCGAACCAAAACGACCAGCGGCGAATGTATTCGATGTCCTTTTCGATCCTCAGGGCCATGTCGCCTGGCTGCGGGGTTCGACCTCGGAAACCAGACACCTGCGCCAATCCGGTCAGACCGGGCTTCGCGAGGAAGCGAGCATTGTACCCGGGCACTAGCGCCGCATAGTGAATGTCGTGTGGCACAGCGTGGGGTCGAGGCCCGATGAGCGACATCTCTCCAAGGATGACGTTCAGCAGTTGGGGCAACTCGTCGATGCTGGTGCGCCGGAGTAACCGGCCGAGAAATGTCACCCGGACATCATCTCGCTGAGCTTGAACCACTTCATCACCGCGGCGATCGCACACTCTCATGGTGCGAAACTTGTAGATGACGAAGGTCTGCCCGCGCAGTCCTGTCCGCTCCTGGGTGAAGATCGGCCATCCTCGGGTCTCAAGGCAAATAGCTACGGCAATCACCACCAGGATCGGTGAGAGCAAAAGAAGACCCACGATCGCGCCGATGAGGTCGATGACCCGCTTGGCAAAGTTCCCAGATAGGCGACGTGCGCCAGCTTCGAGCTGATCATCGACCGTCGATCCAATGTATTCGGAAGCGGCCTCGAGAAACGTAATCTGAGCGTGCGCTGTCATCGCCCGCATCCCTTGGGGCAGACGTGACCTGCGTCACCCCACCGAACGGTTACGACCAAAGGTTCTTCTCCCCTGTCGTCCGCTCGTCGCCCCTGATCGAGCCGGTTCCCCAGACCTGCGCCAACCTTTCGGCACAGAAGATGAGAGTGTCAAGGCCGCCCCAAGTTCGCCGATCATTGCACCCGCCGGAGAAATATCGGCAAATCCAGCTCTGCTGTCGTTCCCGAACGAACTGTAAATTCCGCCTCATCCAATCGATTGCGCATAGAATTCCTGTCGCCAATCGCAGAAGGCTCTAACGCCTTCGTCCAATGAGGTGAACGGCCGATAACCTGTCAACGTCTCCAAAAGGCCACTATCGGCGAAGGTGCGGTGAACATCGCCCGGCTGCATCGGCAGGAACTCAATCTTCGCCTTCTGGCCGAGCGCGCGCTCCGTCGCAGCGATGAAATCCATGAGATTGACGGGTTCGCCGCGGCCGATGTTCACGACGCGCCAAGGCGCAGTTGGGCTAAGGGAATCGCCCTCTGCGGCTCGACTGAGCTCGGGGGGCGCATCGATCAGCCTGCGGACCGCCTCGACCAGGTCATCGATGTAGGTAAAGTCGCGCTGAAGGTCGCCGTCGTTGAAGACTTCGATTGGCTTGCCCTTAAGGATCGCATCCACGAACTTGAACAGCGCCATGTCAGGCCTCCCCCAAGGGCCATAGACGGTAAAGAACCGAAACACGGTCGTCGGGATGCCCCAGAGATGACTGTAGCTGTGAGAGATCAGTTCTCCCGCGCCCTTAGTGGCTGCGTAGAGCGACAGAGGATGAGCCGTTCGGTCGGACTCTTTGAAGGGGACGACAGGATTGTCTCCGTACACGGAGCTCGTCGAGGCGATCAGCAGGTGCCGAAGGTTCAGGAGGCGAACCGCCTCCAGCAGATTGAAGGTCCCGACGAGGTTGCCCTCAATGTACGCGCGGGGATTGTCCATTCCGTAGCGGACGCCCGCCTGGGCGGCGAGGTGAACGACGACTTCCGGCTGAGCAGCCATGGCCACCCGGGCAAGGCTCTCTCCGTCCTCGAGCATTAGGGTGACCTCTCGGAACCCAGGCTCCTTCTTCAGCACCGCGTGGCGGGCATGCTTTAACGAAACGTCGTAGTAGGGCGTGAAGCCATCGACGCCGGTCACTTCGTGACCCTCCTCGAGCAAACGTCGGGCGATGTGAAATCCGATGAATCCCGCCGTGCCGGTGATCAGGAAGTTCATCGAATGACCCTCAGGCTTGCTTGGCTTTGCGGCAATAGCAAAGCGCCGGGTGTTCAACCGCCGCGAGCGGCTAACCACGCCTGCAGCATGACGACAG